>JASHPE010000361.1 GCA_030038235.1 Terriglobia bacterium | reverse complement strand
TTCCAGGCCGGCCGATTTCTGGTGCGGCCCGGAACCAACGTCTTCATCTCGCAATGGATCACGCATCGCGATCCGCGATTCTTCCCTGAACCGGAGCGCTTCGATCCCGAGCGCTGGCGCGACGATCCCATCCGCCGCGGCGTCCTGCCGCGCTTCGCCTACTTCCCTTTCGGCGGCGGTCCGCGCGTCTGCATCGGCGCCGGCTTCGCCCAGATGGAAGCCGCGCTGATCCTCGCCACCATCGCGCAGCGCTTCCGCCTGAGCCTCGTCCCTGGCCAGTCGATTCCACTGCTCCCCAGCGTCACGCTGCGGCCACGTCACGGAATCCGCACGACAGTCCACGAGCGGCGGTGAGATATAAAGAGGAAAGCTAGAACCCGCAAACCGGGGCAAGACCGCGACACGCTTCGCCTCGAGTATGACTTCTCCACTGCCGTTCGCGGCGCCACAGCTAAGCGGTACGCGCAAGGCACGAACGTCGCAGTGATCGATGCGGACTTGCTCGACGTGTTTCCCCACAGCCGCGCCGTGAATCAGGCGCTGCGCGCACTGGCGCCCATTCTCCGGCAGCAAGGTCAGGGTGCGAGATAGCCGTCGCCAGCCGCCGGGCACGGCCACCACGCGCCAGAGTGGAAGGCATCAGAATTACGGAATCACCCGGAACCGCACGTTGCTCGAGAGCGTGCCGCTCGCGGTCGTCACCTGAACTGGGCCCGTTGTCGCGCCGGACGGTACCGCGGTCGTGATTTCGGTCGCCGAGAGCACAGTGAACGTCGCCGGCACGCCATTGAACGTTACGCTGGTGGTGCCTGTCAGATCGGTCCCGAGGATCTTGACTGGCAGGCCGATCTTGCCCGACGTGGGCAGCGTCTCCACGAATGCCCCAAGGCCGACGCTCAAGGTGAACACCGTCCCACAGCCTCCGTCGCTGGTATTGCAGGTGTGATCTGCACCGCCCTGATAAGCGGTCCCGTAAAACGCACCATTGGTGGCCTGGACGAGGCTTGCGGATGGTATAGTCCCGTCTTTGGGGTAGAAGCTCTCGAGCACTGTCAGGCTTCCCCCAGTCGTCATCCTGAACAGAGTGCCATTGTCCGTGGTTCCCCCCAAGGCGGTGGTTCCGTAAAAATGGCCGTCAGTGGCTTGAATCAGGGCCGCCGAGGGATTGGCGCCGTCGCTGAAGTCGAAGCTGTGCAGTGTAGTCAGCGAGCCCCCTGGAGTAATCTTGAAGACCGTGCCATAGGCGGCGTTGGGACCAGAGGTTGGGGCGGCGCCGGCGCCGGGCACCAGGGTTGTGCCGTAGAAGTTGCCGTCATTGCCCAGCGCCAATCCGGCGTCAGGGTAGTAGCCATCGGTGTCGTCAGCAAAATTGTGAAGTGTGGTGAGCGTCCCGGTCGATGTGATTTTGAAAATCGTGCCATAGAGATAGGTTCCGCCGGAGTAGGTCACACCGTAGAACTCGCCGTCGAGACCCTGCACCAGAGTGCCCACAGGTTCCGTTCCGTCGGTCCCCGCGAAGCTGTGAAGCGTGGTCAACGCGCCGGCGGGAGTGATCTTGAAGACCGTACCAAGGCCGTTCGCGCCTCCCTGGTAGGTCGTGCCATAGAGGTTGCCGTCGAGCCCTTCGACCAGGCCGCCAAGCGGACCGATTCCGTCCGTGGTATCGAAGCTGTGCAGGGTGGTCAACACGCCGGCAGACGTGATCCTGAAAACCGTGCCTGCATTGTAAGCGCCGCCGCCCTGGGTCACGCCGTAAAAGTTTCCGTCGGTGGCCAGCAGCAAATTGGAGTTCGGACCTTCACCGTCCGGGCACTTGCTCCGCTCGCAGAAACTGTAGATGGTTGTCAGTTCGCCCGCAGTGCTCATCCTGAATACCGTGCCCGCGCCTGTGCCCCCGTAAGTAGTCGTCCCGTAGAGATTCCCGTCGAGTCCCTGCACCAAGCCGGCGGTAGGATTGGCGCCGTCGGAGACGTGAAAATTCACCAGCACGCTGAAAGTCTGCTGGGCGCGCGACGCCTTCGCCGCCGCCAGCGTCACAAAGACTGCCGTCACCAGCACTGTCATCCATCCGCGATCGCTTTGCGCGTTCATAAGTCCTCCGACCAGAACTGCACCGGCCTTCGTGCCCGGCATTATTCCACACCACGGTCTGGGTTACAACGGCGGCGTAACTCATTTGACCGTATGCCCGGTCATCGGAGGCCGCGTCGACACTATTGTTGTCGTGGCCACCGGGGGCTGCCCGGACCTTGCTTGGCGAGGCTAGGTCCCTTGTCGGGGCCGAGTTGGATGAAGGGCTTCGATCTGAAGAAGAGTCCGTCGCTGCGGTCGATCGCGATGTCGGAGAACTCCGGACTGCAACCCGAGACGGGGTAGGGGGCGGCGTTTTTTGGTGGGGCGGCTAACCTCGGTCGCCCTCCGGGCTCCCTCGGTCAGCCGCCACCAAAAAGGGAAAGCGGAACTTCTTACTTTGCTCAGAAATAGGAACTTCTCACTTTGCCTTGACACTCGGATATTTGCTTGGACCCAAGAATCGAGCGGGTGGCGTCGACACCGCCGTTTATGTACTCGCCACCGGCAGGCCCAGATTCTCCCGTGCTGAAAACGGAGCGTTCCGAACATTGTATACATCCGATACGTCTTAAACCTTTACTCTTCAGTTGCCACATGCTATCGATGAGGTGTGGGTACTGAATCCGCGCTTTTCCCCGCCCCCGAGTCAACGTCCGTGCGCTCGACCGGCCGTCTGACCCTGCGACAACTGGGCGGTCTTCGGTGTTCGGGAACGGCAATTCGGGAGTTTGTTCAGTTCGAGTTCGGAGTTCCGAAGTCGGCACCGGTCGCACTGGAATCCGAGGATGCCCCGCCCCCCCAACTCCGAACTCTGGGAGCGAACCCGAGCGAACCCGACAGGCTTAAAGTGATTAGAATGAGAGGAATAGGCCATAATCGCCAAGGAGCGAACCCAACGCAGTTATCTCACTTGTTTTCAGAAGGTTACGCGCTAAAAGAGGCCTGTTTTTGGCAAATCGTATGTCTACGGCCCGCGTCCTATTCCAGATTGGGGGTTCGTGGCTGGCGAATCAGGTCGGGAGCAGCAAAACGGGTTCGAGCGAAGCCGAGCGAACCCGACAGGCTTAAAGTGATTGGAATGAGTGGAATAGGCCACAATCGGCAAGGAGCGAACCCGACGCAGTTATCTCGCTTGTTTTCAGAAGGTTACGCGCCAAAAAGGGCCTGTTTTTGGCAAATCGTATGTCTACGCGTTCGTTCCAATTGCAGATTGCGGTCGCGCCGGCCCTCGCGGCGGCTGGGCGGATGACAATCCGGCCGGGCCAGGCGCAAAAACGGGCTTCGGTTGGGCGAGCTCCGGTCACGTCTGCGCCGCGACGCGTCGCAATCGGCAATCGACAATCGAAAACGACCGGCAAGGGGTGTTATTCTGCTGGGGAGCGAATCCCCGATCAGGAGCGAGCGGCATGAGCATGGATACCGAAGCGGCGCTGGACAAAATGATCTTCCGCAAGACGCAGGCGGCCACGGGGCGGCACATTTCCGTATCGCCCGCGAACAGCCCGATGCGGCACCTGGCGTACGGGCGGATCATCCTCAATTCGTCGCAGCGCGGCGCCGCGTTCAGCACCGGTGAGCGTGAGACCGCGCTGATAGGCCTCAGCGGCGAAGCGAAGGTCAACGTGGGATCGGAGGAGTTCACGATGCGCCCGCACGACGCGCTCTACATTCCTCGCGATTCCGACGTGACGGTTGCCGCTTCCCCGGCCGCCGACCTCGCCGAATTCTCCGCGGAGGTCGCGGAGCGATATCCCGTGCAGTTCGTGCGCTCGGCGGATGTGACCGCTGAGTCGGGGCTGAAGTTCTCGACCGGCGGACCGGGCTCGACGCGAACGGTCAGCATGCTGGTAACGAAGAATGTGAACGCGGGCAGGCTGCTGGTGGGCATTACCACGTCCGACCCCGGCAATTGGACCAGTTGGCCGCCGCACGAACACGCGCGAATGCTGGAGGAGATGTACGTCTACTTCGATATGCCGCATCCGGCCTATGGAATCCAACTGGTCTACAACAACACCGACTATCCGGAGCTGGTCACCGTGGTGCGCGACGGCGACGCGGTGCTGATGCCCGCCGGGTTCCATCCCAACGTCTCGGTCCCGGGGCATCGCATCAGCTTTCTATGGGCGATGGCGGCGCATCGCGAAGTGGAGGACCGCCAGTACGGCGTAGTGAACGTGCAGCCGGACTTCAGTGGCGTCAGTCTGAACCTGTCCGGCAGCGCCGCAAAGTAGGGGCGGCCCTTGTGGCCGCCCAATCGGTGGTGCGCCCGTGGCGGCCGAACGCAAAGGACAGGCACAAGGCCTGCCCCTACATCGTCTCTTCCCTGCCATGCATCAGCCAAGCCCGGCCGCGACGAATCCTCCGGAGCAACCTGCGCCCCGAACGCTGAAGATCGGCCACTTCCGGTGGGTGATCTGCGCCCTGCTGCTGTTCGGCACCACCAAGAACTACATGGACCGGCAGGTGCTCGGCCTGCTGAAGACCACGCTGCAGCACGACCTCGGCTGGAATGAGATCGACTACGGCAACCTGGTGTTCGCCTTCCAAGCCGCCTATGCGCTGGGCCTGGCGGTAGTGGGGTGGCTGATGGATCGGCTCGGGACACGCCTGGGCTACGCCCTCGCGATGGTGTTCTGGAGCCTGGCTTCGATGGCGCACGCCATGGTGGGATCGCTCAACGGATTTCTGGCGGCGCGTGCCGCCCTGGGATTCGGCGAGTCAGGCATATTCCCGGTAAGCGTCAAGACCACGGCGGAATGGTTTCCCCAAAAGGAGCGCGCACTGGCCGTCGGTATTTTCAACGCCGGGACCAACGCCGGCGCGATCGTCACGCCGTTGGTGGTGCCTTGGATCACTATCCACCTGGGCTGGCGTTGGGCGTTTATCTTCACTGGCGCGCTGGGATTCATCTGGCTCATCTTCTGGCTGGCGCTTTATCGCAAACCCGAAGATCATCCGCGACTCTCGCGCGAGGAACTCGCATATATCCGCAGCGATTCCACGCCGCCGGCGGTGCGCCTGCGGTGGCTCAGCTTGCTCGCGCACCGGCAGACCTGGGCCGTGATGAGCGGCAAATTCCTTACCGATCCGATCTGGTGGTTCTATCTGTTTTGGGTTCCGGATTTCCTCGAGCGCAAGCATGCGCTGAGCCTGACCGGGATCGTCGCGCCCGTCATCGCAATCTACTTGATTTCCGACGCCGGAAGCGTTACCGGCGGGTGGCTTTCGTCCTGGCTGATCCGGCGCGGCTGGAGCGTAAATCTGGGCCGCAAAGTCACCATGCTGATCTGCGCGGCCTGCGTGGTCCCCGTGATCGAGGCCAGCCAGGCGCGCGGCCTTTGGACCGCTGTGTTGTTGATCGGACTCGCGGCCGCCGCACACCAGGGATTCTCGGCCAATATGTACACGCTGGCCACCGACATGTTTCCGCAACAGGCGGTGGCATCGGTGGTGGGGCTCGCCGGGATGGCGGGCGCCGTCGGCGGGATGCTGATCGCCAAGACGGTCGGCTACATCCTGCAGACGACCGGCAGCTATGTGCTGCCTTTTCTGATCGCCGGCGCGGCGTACCTGGTGGCGATGGCTGTTATTCAGGTCCTGACGCCGCAGCTCGAGCCGGCAAGGGTCGGGCCGGAGGCGAGCTAGGCTATCGACGTAGTGAAGAACCCGATGTATCGAAAAACTCAAATCCCTGTCATTCCGAGCGCAGCGAGGAATCTGGTATCTGCTTTCGTCGCAGAGCGAGATTTTTCGCCTCGCTCAGAATCACGGCGTCGGAAGGCTCTCAGAATCTTGATAGCTGATTTACAGAACCAGCGCGGCTTCCTCGAACTCCAGCCGCGGATCGCGCGGACGGAGCTTCTTCGAGTCTCCGTAGCCGAGGTTGCACAGAAAATTCACCTTCCACTTGCCGTCGGGAAAGAACTCGGCGTTGACTTTTGCGGCGTCGAAGCCCGACATCGGTCCGCAATCGAGACCCAGGGCGCGCGCCGCCAGGATGAAATAGGCGCCCTGCAGCGAACTGTTGCGGAAGGCGGTTTCGTCAATCCGTGCCGGCTTGCCCACGAAAGCCGAGCGCATGTCGGCGTGCGGGAAAAGGCGGGGAAAGTGCTCGTAGAATTCCGTATCCCACGCGACGATGACCGTCGCCGGCGCGGCCATGGTCTGGTTCACGTTCCCTGGACTCAGGGCCGGCCGCAGACGCTCTTTTGCTTCCGGAGTGGTCAGAAAGACGAACCTGGCGGGCGAGCCGTTGGCGCTCGTCGGCCCCAGGCGTGCCAATTCGTAAGCTTCGCGCAGGATTTCGACGGGTACAGGCTCGGGCAACCACGCGCTGTAGGTGCGCGCCTCGCGGAATATCTGATCGAGAGCGTCCTCGGAGATGGGGGCTCGGGGCGTTGCATGACTCACAACCTGAAATGTACTGGCCATAGTGGTTCCCTCTTTCTAAGTTACCTTCAGTAACTTAGATTAAGATGGGAACTGGAAAGTTGCGGAGCAGACAAATCCATGTCAGCGAGTCACAACGATGTTCGCGGCCAGTGTCCTGCTGTCCGCGAAGTCCTGAAGCGGGTTGGAGACAAGTGGAGCGTGCTGGTTGTAGCCACGCTGGGCGCCGGCAGGAAGCGCTTCAGCGAGCTGCGGCGCACGATCGAAGGAATCTCGCAGCGGATGCTCACGCTGACACTGAAGGGGCTCGAGCGCGACGGTCTGGTCACCCGGACGGCCTACGCCACCATTCCTCCGCGCGTCGAGTACGAGCTGACGAAGCTCGGACGCAGCCTGCTGGTCCCGATCAGCCAGTTGGGCGAGTGGGCAGCGCAGAATCGGGAGAACATACAGGCCGCCCGGAAGCGATACGACGCACACATCCGGTAGCGCGGGCGTCCCCCGCTTTTCACCTTAAATAAATTTTGATCGCCCGATGAGGGCCGTCCTGAGGCCCGGATCGCCGGACATGCTCCGCACTGTCGCCAGCCCAACAACACTACCCTTCCATTCGTGTATTACTTCGAATTGATAACCCGCTGGCACTGGTTTCCCCTTGACATCCAATCAGCCAGCGTGCAATAACGTGAGCGGGTAGTCTCTCAAGGAGACCAAAAGGGGGAACCATGGTCCCGAGGTGTTGGAAGCTCTTCGCGGCGGAGTGTTCTCGCTGCGCGCTGCGGTTTTGCTTGACGCTTATGTTTGTTTACCTGTCCGCGCTCTCCGCGCACGCCCGCGTCTCACCTGCCAGCCCCGGCAACCCTGCCGGGAACCCCGCGCCGTCCGTGACTTTCGGCATCGGCCCCGGCGACAGTGTTTTCGTCGGGGGGGGCGATTCCGGGTGGTGTATGATTGGCGCGGGGACCGCAGATTCCGCCTAATTCCAAGTTCGTCAGCCGCATTTGATCCTGCCAGCCTTTCACCTTCGCAACTGCCGGCGGCCGCGACGTGCTCCGGTATCACGAGTCAAAATGGCGGCACGGCGCAATACGTCGCAATCTTCAGTACCGACGGAGGCATGGTCCCTGCAGCCTGCAACATTGAGCAGGCGACGGGAAATGTGACCATCGGCAGCACGGGCAGCCCTTCATCACTGACGGTGACCGGCGACGAGATCATCTCCAACGGCACAGCTTCGGGTTTCAACTTTCAGGATCGAAACTCGAGCTATAGTACGCAGTCAGTATGGTACCAGAACAACGACGTTACGCTCTTGTGGCGTTCCGACGTCGGCACCGTGCTCGGGATTACGGACACTGGAGCTGTCGGCATCGGCACCACGTCTCCCAGCCAGCAACTGCAGCTAACCGCCAACGAGTTGCTGCCTATTGCCAGCGGCGACACGGTGGGCAACCTGTTCCTCGGCGGCAACACCGCCGCGGGGACCAACGGTTTGCGACTGTTCAGCGACGATTCCGCCGGCGGCGGATTCATGGACGTTAAGGCCAGCACGACCGAGAAGGGCATTATCTTCCGGAGATAATTTCACGGATGGAAATGTCATCACTCTGGAGGCTTCGAAGGGATCGGTCGGAATCCAGATAAATGACACCGGCGGCACGGGCACAGCTCCCGCGAAGGAGCAGATCGTTGGCGGCACCTTCGAACAGAATCAGGCCGCCGATATTTGCGTGAACTCGACCTCCTTGACGACGGCCATGATCTTAGTCGCAGAGGCGAGTGTAGGTAGTACAGGGTGCACATCAGGAACTGCAGTTACCGGCAGCCAGTTTGCCACGGGCATTGGTCTGCCTTCATCGAACACAAGTGGCAGCGTCGCCGTGACGTGGACTGCCGGCAGTTCGGCGCCCCCTTCTTCAACCTGCACCACCTCTACGCTCGGCAGCCTGTTCTCCGATTCGAGCGCGACGGCTACGAATGCATTGTATGTGTGCCAGGAATCGGGGGGCTCACCAATGTGGGTTCCGAAGTAGCGGCCCGACTCGGCTCATGCCGAAGGGTGCGGGAGGGTGCCTATATGTCGCATGCTTTGGCCAGACGTTGAGGCATTCCCTCATCTGCCGAAAAGAACTATTGCAAGGAGACGCGAATCATGACGAAAAATGTTCGGGCGCGTTTGATGATGACTCTAGGCGTGCCGCTGGGCCTGCTATCGGTCTTGACGACCAGGATCGTGACTTCAGCTCAATCCCGTAAGCCCGCCACTTCGGGCACCTACACCGTACTCTACTCGTTCCCGAACGATCCCTATGAGGGCGGCCCGACCGCCGGGTTGGTTCGGGACACAGCGGGCAACCTGTACGGTACCACCGGCGAAATTGTCTTTAAGGTGGCACCCGACGGCACGGAGAGCGTTCTGCACACCTTCACGGGCCCACCAGATGGGTACGGACCCTCTGTCGCGAGCCTCATCTTGGATTCGGCCGGCGATATCTACGGGACTACTCCCTACGGCGGCGACGCAGGTATAGGCATCGTGTTCGAGCTTACGCCCTCCGGTCAGGAAACCATCCTCCACACTTTCAGTGGCGTGGACGGTGGTACGGATGGTTCCGAACCGTTTGGTGGTTTGGTGCGCGACACCGCCGGCAACCTGTACGGTACGACCGCTGCGGGTGGCACCTTCAACAACGGGACGGTGTTCGAGCTCAGCCCCGACGGTACCGAGACAGTCCTGCACAGCTTTAAGTGGCACACTGGCGATGGTGTAGGGCCGGTAGGAAACCTGGTGAGGGATTCCTCGGGCAACCTGTACGGCACTACGAACGGAGGGGGCGCCTATGGCGCGGGAACGGTCTTCGAGGTGACGCCGGACGGCCACGAGAAGGTCCTACACAGTTTTGCGGGGCCTCCAAACGACGGGTTGCAACCAGCCGGCACGGGCCTGCTGCGCGACTCCTCGGGCAACCTGTACGGCGTTACCTACTATGGGGGCCCGGCAGGGTCGGTGGGGCGCGGGACGGTGTTCAAGGTAAGCGCGGCCGGGGTCGAAAGTCTCCTTCTCAGCTTCAACGGTCGTGGCGGCGGGGGTGAGCCTTACGACGGCTTAGTTAAGGACGGCAGCGGCAACCTTTTCGGCACGACCTGGCTGGGCGGCACGAACGGGACCGGCGTTCTCTTCGAGTTGACCGCTGATGGAAAGGAGTTAGCGCTGCACAACTTTAGCCCTAACGCGTCGGGAACGGACGGCGCGCTCCCTTACGGCGGCGTGATCCAGGATCCGGAGGGTAATCTTTACGGCACCACCCAATTTGGCGGCGCCTACGGATTAGGGACGGTGTTCAAGTACACGCCGTGACGCCATTGAGCCATTGAGTGAGTGGGTGATCGGGCGATTGGGCCGAATTGGCTGGATAATGATAACACTCCTCTGTGACGGCGATCACTGACTTTCGCTAGGATTGATGCCAGTTTGATGCCTGGACGGTAAAGGCGATGACAGGCACAGAACAAAGCGCTGCCAACGGTGTCAGGCCTTCGATGCAGGGCTATGGCAACATATCCAGGCTCTTGAAAGGGATTGCGGGCGCCGTTCGCCGGCCCGGCACGGAGATTCGCCCCCCTCCCCCCCTTAAAAATTTGCCGAAACGAAGCCAAAATGTCCTTTAGAATCAACAAAACAGCCCAAGAACGAAGCCAAAACGAAGCCAAATAAGACGCTTATTTCGGCCTTAAAGGCCCTTAAAACCCCTTAAAAGCGCTTAAGGGCCAAAACGAACCCATATAACTGGCTTGCAACCTTGTCTTCCGTCCACGCAGTCATTCTGAGCGAAGCGAAGAATCTCGCTCCGCGAAAAAAGCCACACGAGATTCCTCCCCTTCCCTTCGTTCAGGGTCGGAATGACGAGAGTCGGGAAGACGACGATAGGCGATGCTACAGCTACCAGCAGATTCCCTGGTAACTCCACTCGCCTTCGGGACGATTGGCCGCTTTCAGGTTCACGAGGTCGATGACGGTATGCTGCGGGCTCAAGCATTGCCGGAGCTGGTCGCTCGCGGCGGACCGCGTGCCGACGATGACCACTTCGGCCGACCTCACCACGTCTTCGAGTTCCGGCGCGATCAATGACCCGATGTGAGGGATGACCTGCTCGATGTAGTCGCGGTTCGACCCGGCGATCTGCCCGAGCATCACGTGCGGATCCCAGATGCGCAACTGGCATCCGGCGCCAA
>JASHPE010000360.1 GCA_030038235.1 Terriglobia bacterium | reverse complement strand
GTGTCGATGCCGACGCCCAACGCTTCGAGCTTGAGCTTGGCTACGCTCTGATCGAGTTCCGCCGGCACCGGATAAACCTTCGGTTCCAGGTCCCTGGCGTTTTTCACGAGGTACTCTGCGGAGAGCGCCTGGTTGGCGAAGCTCATATCCATGACCACCGCCGGATGGCCCTCTGCAGAGGCTAGATTGATAAGCCTACCTTCGCCCAGCAGGTAGATCTTGCGGCCGTCGGCCAGCGTGTACTCGTCCACAAAGTCGCGCGTCTGCCGCCTGGCCTTGGCAAGACCTTCGAGCGCCGGAATATCGATCTCCACGTTGAAGTGCCCGGAGTTGGCTACAATGGCGCCGTCCTTCATCAGCTTGAAGTGCTCGGCGGTGATCACGCTCTTGTCGCCGGTCAGCGTGCAGAAGATGTCGCCGATCTTGGCCGCCTCGGACATGGGCATTACCCGAAAGCCGTCCATGACCGCTTCGAGGGCGCGCGTCGGATTCACCTCGGTCACGATCACGTCCGCGCCCAGACCCTTGGCGCGCATGGCGAAGCCGCGGCCGCACCAGCCATAGCCGGCGGTGACCACGCGCTGTCCGGCGAAAAGCTGATTAGTAGCGCGAACGATGCCGTCCACGGTCGATTGGCCCGTGCCGTAGCGGTTGTCGAACAGGTGCTTGGTGTCGGCATCGTTTACGGAGATCACCGGGAAGCGGAGGACGCCGTCCTTCGCCATGCTGCGCAGCCGGATTACA
This sequence comes from Terriglobia bacterium, assembly GCA_030038235.1. GTDB lineage: Bacteria > Acidobacteriota > Terriglobia > UBA7540 > UBA7540 > Gp13-AA77. The sequence continues at coordinate 9,023 of JASHPE010000360.1, read as the reverse complement.
CCGGTGGTGGTCTCCTCGGTGCTGCCGATGATGTCCGGAATCAGCTCCTGGCGCTTGGTGAGCACCGCGGTCACCAGATCGGCTCCGTCGTCCATGGTGATCTGCGGGCGATGCTCGAGAACGGCGTGGAGGTGATTGTAGTAGGTTTCATGGTTCTCGCCTTTGATGGCAAATACCGGGATGTGATAATCCTCGACCAGCGACGCCGCCACATCATCCTGAGTGCTCAGCGGATTCGACGCGCAAAGCGCAACCTGGGCGCCGCCGTCGCGCAGGGTGATCGCCAGATTCGCGGTCTCCGTGGTGACGTGAAGGCAGGCGGCGACCCGGACGCCCTCGAGCGGTCGCTCTTCGGCGAAGCGCTTCCGGATCAATTGCAGCACCGACATCCACTGGTGAGCCCACTCGATCCGCAGCTTGCCCTTCGCCGCAAGTCCAATATCCTTGACATCGTAGTTCAGCTTCGAAACCGTGCTGGTTGCCATTAAACCCCCGCCTCCTTTTTCAATGTCGCAGCTTTGTCAGTCTGTTCCCAGGTGAAGCCAGGCTCGCGCCGGCCAAAGTGGCCGTAGGCAGCCGTCTTGCGATAGATGGGCCGCAGCAGATCGAGGGATTCAATGATGCCGCGCGGCGTCAGTTGGAAATTGCGGCGTATCAGCTCCACCAGCTTGCTGTTCGGCAGCTTGCCGGAGCCGTTGGTATTCACCATCACCGAGACCGGCTCCGCCACGCCGATCGCGTAAGCCAGTTGCACCTCGGCGTGCCGCGCCAGGCCAGCCGCCACCACGTTCTTGGCGATGTAGCGCGCCATGTAGGCGGCAGAACGGTCCACCTTGCTCGGGTCCTTGCCGGAGAACGCGCCGCCGCCGTGATGTGCGGAACCACCATACGTATCCACAATGATCTTGCGGCCAGTCAGGCCGGAATCGCCGACCGGTCCGCCGATCTCGAAATTGCCAGTGGGATTGATATGGTACTTGGTCTTTGAATCAAGCATATGGGCGGGAATGACGGGCTTGATGACACATTCGAGCACCGCTTCCCGCAGCATCGACTGATTCCTCGTGGCTTCGGCGTTGTGCTGCGTCGAGACAACGACCGCGTCCACGCGCACCGGACGTCCGTTTTCGTATTCCACCGTCACCTGGCTCTTGCCGTCCGGACGGATGAAGTTCACGATGCCCTTGTGCCGGACTTCTGCGAGGCGCTGGCAAAGCTTTTGCGCCATGGTGATGGGGAATGGCATCAGCTCTTCGGTCTCATCGCAGGCGTAGCCGAACATCAAGCCTTGATCGCCGGCCCCACCCGTGTCCACGCCCATGGCGATGTCCGCGGACTGCTTGCGGACCTTCACGTCAATCTCGCAACCGTCGGCCGTAAAGCCGCAGTCGGGATCGGTATAGCCGATGAAGCGCACGGTGTCGCGAACAAGGCCTTCGTAGTCGAGCTTGGCGGAGGTCGTGATCTCTCCGGCGAGGCAAACAAACTGGTCTTTTACAAGCGATTCGCAGGCGACGCGTCCGGCCTTATCCTCGGCCAGCACGGCGTCCAGTACCGCGTCTGAAATCTGGTCACAGATCTTGTCCGGGTGGCCTTCGGTAACCGACTCGGACGTAAACAGGTAGCGCTCAGTCTCCGTTGCTGCTGACAATCCTAAAACCTCCTGTAGCGATTAGTCGCCGTGATGGGATGCCAATGAGCCATCTTATCATAGAGCGGGCCGTTTGCGGGGCCGAAGATGGATCGAGAGCCCCAGCCCGTACTTGGGACGCCCCCGGTCAGAGTTCTTCGGGTCATATTGCTGATGCTGAAAGACATTCCAGCTTCCTTCCGACCACTTCTCGACTCTTGACTATGCTAAGACACCGGGGGGCCAAGCCTGCCATCCTTCGCCGAAGGAGTCTTCCGGTCATGTTGCTGATTCTGGGGCACATTCCAGCTTCCTTCCGACCACTTCTTCCCTCTTTTGGGCCGCAGCCGCCCCCACGGGCGCGGTCGACGCCGACTCGGCTGTTGTAGTTCGCGCCCGACCTCGCCAACCGAGGGCCGGGCAAGGCCAGGGGTCGAAAATCGGCAAGCCGACGCATCTGCTTATCTGATTGATTCCACGCGACATTCCAGCTTGGTTTGTATGCCATCTTCCGCTCGCCGAGACCCTGCCAGGGCCTTAAAACCGAGGGCAATTGTTCATGCCGACTGCCGACAAATCGGCACTCAATCGCAAATCGGCAATGAAATGAGCGAAGGAGGTGCATAGCCGGCTCCTGAGGGTGTCGGGGAGGAAATCAGCCTAACACACAAAACCGGCGTTGTCAAGGAGTTTATCGAGGCCCACAATGTAGCCTAGAACCCTTCATCCTGCGCAGACCAATACAACTCCCCGCGCAGGGTGGGGTCCGAAGTCAATCGCCTGGGCCGCGCCGTCGTCGAACTCCACCCTCAAGGTATGAGGTTCAGCTACCTCAAAGCCCACCACTCCGAGCACTGGATGTTCATGACCCGACTTGGCCGCCAACGTTAATCCTACTGCTTCTCACCCGCCTGGAACTCCGACCACGGCCCCGCTTTCATATCCTTCAGCACCGGCGCCATCCACGAATACTCGGGATGCTCCTTCAGGAAAGGCGCGGCGTCGAAATCCGTGCCGCAAGGATGCCCGCGCCGCGCGATCAGGCTCATGGCAGAGGTCATCTTGCTATCGGTCACCTTGCCCTGCACCGCGCCGCCCGGATAATACGGTCCCCAGTCCCAGACACCCACACCCGTGGGCGACGTCTCGGAGTGGCCGCAGATGGTGCGCGCGTCGGGGTCCTCGCGCTTCTCGTAAGTGTCGTAGTGGTCTGCCTCGAACTGCTCGGCCAGTTGAACGTCGATCTGGCCCTTGTACTGCTTCATCAGCTCGTCCCAGCGGATGTGGCGGGCGTTGGGAGACGTTTCAGGATTGTCGGGATCGAAAGTAGTCTCCTCGCGCGTCAGCTTGGGGTCGCTCGAGAAGTTCGAGCCCACGAAGTAGCCGTCTTTGCTACGCCACACGCGATAATCCTTGAGGCCGAGCTCAAATTGCGCGATTTCACCCGTCTTGCGATCGCCGAGCAGCCAGTCATTGGCGTAGCCGCCGTTGTTGCCCTTCAGCATGATCTTCACGTAGTCGTCGATCGAGCCCGCGTACTGCAGCGCCTTGCGCGCGCGCTCAAACTCCGGGATGCCGTTCGGGTCCCAGCCGTGAAACTGGGTGATGGTGGTTTCGGTCATCATCAGGCCGTCGGAATTGATGCCGAAATCGTCGTCGCTGGTAATGACCCCGGGGAAGCCGTCCATCAGCATGCGATAACCATGCTCGGGGACAATGTCGAACATGATCCGCCAGCGCCCGCCGTCGGCGAAATTCGTCCAGTCATTGTGGGCGATCACGATCTGACGGTCCTTCGTCCAGCTTCCCGTGGCGACGAAAGCGCTGCATCGGCCTTCCGGTTTGATATCGGGCGCGCCCGCCGTCTTATGCTGCTCGTTGTACCAGGGAACGTAGTAGTCCGGCAGCTCGCAGAAGGCATTGAGCGCGACCAGGTCCCAGAGATCCATCTGCACGCCGCGCGCGGTCACGCCTTCAACGATGCCTTTAAGCTCGGCCTGATACTCGGCGTCAATGTGCGGCCACAGCATGTCGCGCGCCGCGGCCCGAAAGAAGTCCCAGGGACGCTCGGTGTCGTGGGTATCTATCACCTTGATGGTCTCGAGCGCGTCGGCGATCTCAGGCGCCAGGAGGTTCCCGTGTTGATAGCCGATAGTTTCGGGCGAGCCTTCCAGGTGCACGTAGATCCACTCGTCACGGTCAAAACGATAGGCGTGCGCCAGGCGTGGATCGTCGCTCTGAGCGCGAGCGGACTTGGCAGAACGGCTGGGCGGAAGGGTCGCAGCCAGCAGCGACGATGATCCGGCGGAAGGCAGAGCCGAGGCGAGCTGGTCGCACGAGATGTGAGGCACGCGGGCACATTGCGCACCGCCAGACTCGCGGCGGGTGCGAAACGCCGTCAGCGTTGCCACAACAACCACGAAAGCGAAGACAATCGCCAGCCTGGACGCTTTGTTCATTAGAACTCCCCGATCTGCAAGGTCGCTGCCTCATTTGGTCAGCACGTCCATGCTAGACGGTTTTCGAGCGGCGCTCAAGCAACAAGCCAAGGGCTGGTTCGACTTGACGGCTCCCGCGGCCGCCTGTACAGTTGAGACGGCTGAACTAATCAGTTCATGGAGGTTAGATGCCGCTTCAAAGAAAAGGCCGGTCATTGTCGACCGTGGTCTCTGCCCTGAAGGCTAGGACCCAGTTTGGCCGTATCCTTGAACAGGTCGAACGAGAGCGCCGTTCTTTTGTGGTCGAAAAACGGGGCACGCCCAAGGCCGTCATCCTGAGCGTTGCCGAATATGTTCGGCTGGCGGCCCCTGAGCCCGAAATTCTCCGTATCGTGGGCGAAGAGTCGAAGCGCCACGGTACCCACCGCCTCACGCTTCGGCAGATTAATTCGGAAATTCGCGAGGCAAGGCGCGAGAAACGGGCCCGGCATGCTGCCGCTGAAGCTGGTTCTTGACACCAACGTCGTGGTCTCGGCGGTGCTGTCGCCCGATGGGTTGGAACGCGTGGCCCTTGTTTTCGCGCTCACCGCTCCGGCTTCTCTATGGGTATCCCCGGAAATCATTGAAGAATACGCACGGGTTCTTGGCCGTCCACGTTTGAAGATAGCACCACCGCGCGCCACCGAGATTCTCGAGTTGATCAAAAGCCGCGCCCAGGTCACGCGGCCTTCGCAGCGCCTTGCGGTTACCCTGGACCCTGACGACAACATTTTTCTCGAATGTGCGGACGAATGCCTTGCCGACTATCTGGTAACAGGAAATCTGCGCCACTTTCCGCGCTTCTGGAAATCAACCGCCGTGGTTAACGCGCGGGAGTTCCTGACGCTCATTGCGCCTCACTTAACACCATAAAATCGGAGACCCGATTTGCTTTGTCCGGCAGGCCCGGCTAGGAATTCACACATGTCGCCCAGGCGCCGGCTCGTCACGACCGCTCTCGTGCTTTGTGCCCTCCAGTTTGCGCCACTGGCGCCCAATGCACAATCTCCATCGTGTGCGCCGACATCGTCGCTGCACGAATCCGCGGACAGCGTCCAGAACTCCGGCGTTGCGCTCGGTTTCAGCCCCAGGAGCTTCGCGGATGAGCATCGCTGGGAGAAACGCTACCTGAAGCTCCCGAAACCGGCCCAGTGCGGCCGCTACTTGCGACGACTGACTTCCGAGCCACACGTTGCCGGAACGCCGGGCGATCACCGGGTGAGTGAGTATATTGCGGATGAGTTCCGGCGCGACGGCCTCGACACCGAGATCGTCGAGTATAAGGTCCTACTGTCTTACCCAAAGAGCGTCGCGCTCGAATTGACCGAGCCCGAGCGCGTGGCGCTCGCGCACCCCGAGCCGCCGATTCGCGGCGACAAAGCCACGTACGTGGAAGATCCGCTGGCGCACATCCCGTGGAACGCCTACTCGCCGTCAGCGGATATCACAGCGCCGGTGATCTACGCCAATTACGGCACTGCCGAGGACTACGCCCGTCTCACGGCGCTCGGCGTGAGCGTTCGCGGACGCATCGTGCTGGTGCGCTATTTCCACGGCTATCGCGGCGGCAAGAGCCTGGAGGCGGAAAACCGCGGCGCGGCCGGCGTGCTGGTTTATTCCGATCCTGCTGACGATGGCGCATCGCAAGGCCGCGTCTACCCCGGGGGTCCGTGGGGACCTCTCGCGCACTTTCAGCGCGGCGCCGTGGTCTACGATTTCATGGTGCCGGGCGATCCGCTCACGCCGGGATGGGCATCCACCGAGGACGCACGACGCATTCCCGAGTCCGAGTCGAAGATTCTGCCCAAGATTCCGATGATGCCGCTGTCGGCCGCGGACGCGCAGGAGATTCTGCGCCGGCTTGCCGGCGCCGCGGCGCCGAACGCGTGGCAGGGAGGCCTTCCCTTCCTTTACCACATCGGCGACGGCACAGCGCGGGTTCACCTGCACCTGGAGATGGAGAATCGGGTGACGCCGATCTGGGATGTGATCGGCAAAATCCGCGGCCGCGATGAACCCGACAAGCTGGTAATTCTCGGCAATCATCACGACGCCTGGGTCTACGGCGCTGTGGATCCCGCGAGCGGCACCGCGACCATGCTTGAAACCGCGCGCGCCATGGGCAAACTGCTACAAGAGGGATTCCGCCCGCGGCGCACGCTCGTGTTCGGAAGCTGGGACGCCGAGGAATATACGCTCACCGGCTCCACCGAATGGGGCGAGCAGTACGAGGATGAGCTGAAGAGGAACGCCGTCGCCTGTCTCAACGTCGATTCCGCGACCAGCGGACGCAATCTCTCGGTCAGCCTGGTCCCATCGCTGCTGCGCGTGCTGACCGAGGCGGCGAGAGATGTCCGCGATCCCGCCAGCGGCCAGTCGCTTTACGAGCGATGGATCGCCGAGAATACGGCTTTGAACATCCGCAGCTACGCCGTTCCCGGCGCAGGCGCGGGCGGGGTGCCCTACGGAATCCTCGGCGGCGGGTCGGATTTCATGGTCTTCCTGCAGCACGATGGGGTTCCCTCGGCTGACCTCTCTTTCGACGGACCGTACGGCGTCTACCACTCGCTTTATGACGATTTCGACTGGATGAAGAAGTTTGGCGATCCGGGGTTGGAGTATCACGCTGCCATGAGCCGGCTCTGGGGGCTGGTGGCCTTGCGGCTGGCCGATGCTGACCTGGAGCCTTTCGACTATGCCGCTTATGCCAGTGAAATTGAAGCCTACCTGGATAGCCTGAAGGCGCACGCGCCCGCGAGCTTCACGTCCGGCGAAATCGATCCGCTGATCGAGCGCGCGCGGCGCTGGCATGACGCTGCCGCCGCAGTGACCGCCCGGCTGGACGCCTGGCGTGAGTCCTCAGGAACTCCTGATGCCGGCGCGGCCGCCCGCATCAATCAGTGCCTGACAAGCGAGGAGCGCGCGCTGCTCGACCCTGAGGGTATTCCCGGCCGCCCGTGGTTCCGCCACCTGGTCTATGCGCCGCTGCCGAGCTATGACGCTGAGACCCTGCCGGGATTGCGGGAAGCTCTGGCCGCCCACGATCTCGACCGCGCACGCGATCAAGCCAGGCGCCTGGGCGCAGCGCTCGATCGCGCTACGGCCGCTTGCCGGCCGAACTGACGGAGCGCAGGTTGGGCATGGCGATGTATCAGGGCACGGATTCAGCCATGCCGAGTGAGTTGGGATACCTTTGAGATTTCGCGCGAAACAGAAGTTCTTAGCGAGGCCTTGCGGCAGGCTGAAGCCGCGCCCTGATGCGGTGTACGCGCTAACTCACGAGGTCCGGCTTAAAGCCTTCAACGCTGCATCGCTTCCGCACGCACCGATCGCTTCACGCCGTAAAGACGGGCATCGACCGCGGCGATGTCCTGGAGGGCGCTCTGGCCGCTACGGTGCACATGAAGGCCCAGGCTGAGCGAAATTCCGAGTTCGCTCGATCGCTCCCACTCGGACATCTTCTCGCGGATCCTGGAAACAACGGCATTGGCGCCCGCCTCGTCTGTTTCCGAAAGCACCAGCAGAAACTCGTCGCCGCCATAGCGCACCACAAAATCCGATCCTCGCACGCAGGATTTCAAAATGGCGGCCGTTTCAGTCAAGACTTCGTCACCCACCACGTGTCCCCAACGGTCGTTCACCTGTTTGAAGTGATCGATATCGCACATGGCCAGCGTCAGTGGCCGGCGATTGCGCTCCGCGCGCGCGATCTCGCCCTGCAGCAAACCCGGCAGGAATCTGCGATTCAGCACGTGGGTGACGGGATCGATCATTCCCGCCGAGTGCTCCGACTCGGCCAGCAGCCGCTCTTCGATGACGAGGGAGGTCAGCTTGCGAATCTCAAGCTCGCGACGCACGAGATAGAGCGCCAGCAGGATGATCAGAATCGAAAGGACGAAAAGGATCGGAGGGGGAATGCTGATTTCAATCGATTCCTGGCGCCAGAAGGTTGAGCTAAGGAACAGGCTGCCCGCGCCCGCCACGAGGAGCATAACCGCCAGCACGCTGACAGCGGCGGCCAGACGATTGCGCGCGTCCAACCTGGCAAGCTCCACCCGCAGCCTGCCCTGCCAGCTCAGCCGTGCGCCCGGCTCTACTTTACCGCGCTCCATGTGATTATTCCGGGGCCCGGTAGCGGACCCCACGCACTTGGGCGGATGTCGTAAGTTCCGCGCGTGGCTACCTCACGCGCCTATTTTCTCGGCCACTGTCTTCGCCTGCGTGAAGAGCAGCAGATAGTCCGGACCTCCAGCCTTGGAGTCCGTGCCGGACATATTGAATCCGCCAAAAGGATGCCCTCCAACCAGCGCGCCCGTGCATTTCCGATTCAAATAGAGATTACCGACGTGGAACGTCTCGGCGGCTTTGTCGAGCTTTTGCCGGTCCTTGGTATATACGGCGCCCGTCAGGCCATACTCCGTGTTGTTGGCGATCTCCAGAGCTTCGTCAAAGTCCTTCGCCTTGATGACTGCGAGCACCGGACCGAAGATTTCCTCCTGCGCGAGCCGCGCTTTCGGCGGGACATCGACAATTACCGTCGGTGCGATGAAGTGTCCCGCGTTGGAAGTGGTGCGCCCGCCGGTGAGCAGGCGTCCTTCCTGCTTGCCCGTCTCGATGTATTCCAGAATGGATTTCTCGGCGCCGCCGTTGATCACCGGACCCATATCAACAGCCGGGTCCGTAGGCGCACCCACTTTGAGGGTCTCCACGCGCTGCTTCAGTTTGTCAACGAACGCGTCATACACCTTGTCCACCACAATCGCGCGGGAGCAGGCCGAACACTTCTGCCCTTGAAATCCAAAAGCGGAAGCCGTCACGCCGTCAGCCGCGAGGTCAAGGTCGGTTTCGCTGTCAACAACGATGGAATCTTTGCCGCCCATCTCGGCCACCACACGCTTCACCCAGATCTGTCCCGG
>JASHPE010000359.1 GCA_030038235.1 Terriglobia bacterium | reverse complement strand
CGGAGGGCACTGTCGTCGTGATCAGGGATGGCGACACGACAGTGAAAGTCGCTGCCGTTCCGTTGAACGTGACGCTGGTGGCACCTGTGAGATTCGTGCCCAGCACTTTAACCGCACTTCCGGAAATCCCGGAATTCGGCTCCGGGCTCACGAATGGCCGTAGGCCGACTGACAGGGCGAAGGCCACGCCGTAGCCGTAAGCCCCGCCGTCCGCAGTGGTGCCATACAATTTTCCATTGGTATCCTGGTTAACGCCGCCATAAGGAAAGCTGCCGTCCTGGCAATCAAACTGGGAGCAAAAGCTGTAGATCGTCGTCAGCGAACCGGCCGCAGTCATCTCGAACATCGTCCCGCCGTCATAGGCCCCACCCACCTCGGTTGTGCCATAAAAATTCCCGTCACTGCCGCGAATCAGCGTGGCGGCTGGATTGCCGCCGTCGCTGCCGTCGAACGTATGCAGCGTGGTGAGCGAGCCGTTCGGTGTAATTCTGAAGACGGTTCCGCAGCCAGAGTCGCAGACGCTGTTGTTCCCGTATTCGAGGGTCGTCCCGTAGAAGTTCTCGTCGGCTCCCTCTACGAGCGCCGCCACCGAGTGGCCCCCGTCCACGCAGCCGTCTTGAGAGCAGAACGCGTGGAGCGTTGTGAGAACGCCGTTCTTCGTTATCTTGAAGACCGTACCCGCACCGGCTGACCCGCCTGAGAATGTCGTGCCGTAGAAGTTCCCATCCGTGGCCAGCAGCAACGCACCCGAAGGGTAGCGCCCATCCGCGCAATTCTGTGCCGAGCAAAAGCTGTAGAGGGTCGTCAATGCACCCGTGGGGGCAAGCCTGAACACTGTTCCCGAGTCGTTTGTCCCTCCAAACTGGGCAGTGCCGTAGAGGCTTCCGTCATTGGTCTGGACGAGCGCACCGGCGGGATAGGCTCCGTCCGTGTTGCCGAAACTGTGCATCGTCGTCAGCACGCCCTTTCCCGTGATCCTGAAAACTGTTCCGTAGCCGTCGAGGCCGCCTTGAAGCGTCGTTCCGAACAAATCGCCATCGCTGCCTTCCAAAACTCCGGCATTGGGAAAACTGCCGTCTGAGCACCCACTTTGCGAACAGAAGCTGTAGAGAGTGACCAAGCTCCCGCTTGGACCAATTCTGAACAGAGTACCCACGCCAGCAGCGCCGCCAACATATGTTGTCCCGTAAAGATTCCCGTCGGCGGCTTGCGTGGGCGGCGCATAGGGAAATTCACCATTTGTCTCATCGAAGCTCACCAGCGCCTTGAAGGTCTGTGCTCGAAGTACAGTGGAGCAGAGCAGAAGGGCCGCGCACGCCGGTGCCCACCAGTTTGCATGCACGCGGTCTGTTCCCCATCTCCAGATTCTATTTCGGGCAATTCTCGGAAATCCGCACGGCTGATGAGCCTCGCGCATATTTGCTCCCCCAATCGCATTCCATTCGATTCACTGAATAACGCGGAAGGGCACGTTGCTCTTGAGCGTCCCGCCGGGTGTGACCACCTGCACGTCTCCATTCGTCGCCCCAGCCGGTACCGTTGTGGCTATCAGTGATCGCGAGACCACTTTGAACCTGGCGAGCACCCCGTTGAACGTGACCGACGTCGCACCGGTCAAGTTGGTCCCAAGGATTCTCACGGGAATGCCGACGGTACCGATCATGGGTTGAGCTTCCACAAATGGGCCAAGCTGGACCGACAGGCCGAAGATCGTACCGCTGCCGCTTCCACCTTCAAGCGTGGTCGAGTAGAAGTTGCCGTCGGTGGCTTGTAGCAGCCCTGCGTCGGGATAATTCCCATCCGGACAGCCGGACTTCTCACAGAACTTGTGAAGCGTTGTGAGGGACCCTTTGGGGCTAATCCTAAACACAGTCCCGCATCCCGATATGCTGCCGCACTGAATGCTGAAGACTCCACCGCCTTGCGTCGTGCCGTAGAAGTTGCCGTCAGTGCCCTCCACCAACCCGGAGGGATAGCTGCCCTCTACGCCAGTGAACATCCACAGTATGGTTAAGGCTCCCCACGGTGTAATCTCGAATACCGTACCGGCGTAGTAGTCTCCGCCGCCATACGAGGTACCGTAGAAGTTCCCGTTGCCGGCTTGGACGAGTGGAGTACTGACTTGTGAACCGGCGAGGCCGTCAAAATCGAACAGGACGGTGAACGCGCCTTCCGGCGTTATGCTGAAAATGCTGCCGCCGCCGGAGCCGCTGCTGGTCGTGCCGTAGAACGCGCCGTCGGTGCCCTGCACGAGGTTCGCTTCCGGATATGCCCCGTCATTTCCGCCCGTAAACGTATAGAGAGTGGTCAGCGCCCCGTCGGGCGTTACCTTGAACACGGTGCCCCAATTGGATGAGCCGCCATACGCGGTGGTCCCATAGAAGTTCTCGTCGATACCGAGAACCAAACCGCCGAGAGGAGTGGTGCCATCGGCGCAGTTTGGCTGGCTGCAAAAGCTATAGAGGGTCGTCAGCATGCCCGCAGGAGTAACCTTGAACACCGTTCCTTGACGGCCGGTGCCCCCCGCGCTGGTCGTTCCGTAAAAGTCCCCGTCGCTCCCAAGCGTCAGTCCCGCGCTGGGGTCGCTTCCGTCAGCGCAGTCGGGCTGTCCGCAGAAGCTATACACGGTGGTCACGGTTCCCGATGGCGTGAACTTGTACACAGTGCCGGACTGATTCGCACCGCCTCCTCCCGAGGTCGAATAGAAGTTCCCGTCGAGGCCCTGAACGAAGGATGCCCGTGAGCCCTGCCCGTTGGTTCCGTTGAAGTCTGCCAGGGTGGTAAACGCCACCTGCGCAATCGCCCTGGGTGAGGCCATCACGACCGCCAGCGCGAGGGTCAGGGCGGCGCGGGCAGTTGACCAGCCACAAGGCTTCAGGGAACGTGACACGGTGCCCAGGTTGACGCGCATTGACGTCCACGAGCAGGCTGTCGACCCCAACCACTGGTGACCATCGGGCATTTTCCCTCCTTGATTCGTCTTTGGTTTTTCACTTACTGAACAACGTGGAACGGCACGCTGCTCGACAGCGTGCCGCCGGGCGTCACCACCTTAACCGTACCGGTGGTGGCACCGACGGGCACCGTGGCCCTGATCAATGAGCCGGACTCCACCATAAAGCTGCCGGCCGTACCGTTGAACGTCACGCTGGTCGCGCCGGTCAGATCGGTTCCCAGGATGTTGATCGGTTTCCCGGATTTCCCGGAGGTCGGTTCCATTATTACGAATGGTCCCAGACCCACGGACAGGCTGAAAATCGTCCCCAGGTTGTGGTCTCCTCCCAGAAGGGTGGTCCCATAGAACTTGCCGTTCGTGTGCTGCACCAGCGCCGCCAGCGGTTCGATGCCGTCAATGCATCCGGCCCGAGAACAGAACAGGTACAAGGTTGTCAGCTTCCCGTGCGGAGTGATTCTGAAGAGCGTTCCGTACTGGAATGGGTTTCCACCATTTTCCGTCGAACCATATAAATATCCGTCGGTACCCTGAATCAGCCCTGCGTAGGGAAAGTCACCGTCCGCGCAGTCGGGTTCCGAGCAAAAAGTGTAGATCGTCGAGATCGAACCTCCTGGTGTGATGGCGAAAACGCCTCCCACATTGTCGTCGAGGTTTCCGCCGATGGTGGTCCCATAGAAATTCCCATTGCTGGCTTCGACCAAACCGGCGATAGGGGTATCGCCATCGGGACAGCCTGTCGAGGAGCAGAAGGCGAAAAGGGTTGTTAGTGCGCCCTCCGGCGTCATCTTATAGATCGTTCCGTAGCTGTTGGTACCCCCGCCTTGCGAGGTTGTTCCGTAGAAATTCCCATCCGTGCCTTGCGCTGGCGGAGCATACGGGAAGGCACCGTCCGAACCGTTGAAGTTATGGAGTGTGGTCAGGGTTCCCTCGGTCGTGATCATGAACACAGTTCCGCAGCCAACATCTGGGCAGCCACCGCCGGTCCCGCCCGCGTACGTCGTGCCGTAGAAGTTGCCGTCCCTGCCCTCGGTCACGCCTGCGAATGGGTACTCACCATCAGTGCCATTGAAGCTGTATAACGTGGTGAGCGTTCCGGCGGTCGTGATCCTGAAGATTGTCCCATCATTGTTGGCTCCCCCGGCCTCAGTCGTTCCGTAGAGGTTCCCGTCCGTGCCTTGCACGAGCCCTGCGAAGGGGCTGCTGCCGTCCACGCAACCGGTCTGAGAACAAAAGCTGTATATCCTTTCGAACCGCCCGCCAGGCGCGATTCTGAAGACCGTGCCGCAGCCATCGGAACAGTTGCTATTGGTGTTGGCTCCGCCGGACGCGGTTGTCCCGTACAAGTTCCCGTCGATGGCCTGCAACAGCGCTGCCTGGGGCTCGCTACCGTCCTGACCCGCAAAGCTGTGCAATGTCGTAAGAGTTTGCGCGGGTACTGAAGCCGCCGTGATCATGGCCAGCGCGAATGCCGCCGTGACAATCATCGCCGGAGCTTGTGGGCCCGTCGCACACAAACCCGATTTTTCGCAGGAAGTTCTGTCCATGAACCCTCCCACCTGAACTGTCACGTCAAGATCGCCCTTGAGGAGGACGAATGACACGCCAATTACTGCACTACCCGGAACGGCATGTTACTCGTCAGTGTGCCTCCGGGCGCCACCACCTTGACTGGGCCCGTTGTCGCGCCTGCGGGAACGCTGGTCGTGATCAAGGACTTCGATTTGACACTGAACGTTGCCGCCGTGCCGTTGAACGTGACGCTCGTCGCGCCGATCAGATTCGTTCCAAGGATGTTGATCGCTGCCCCGACGTTGCCCGACGCGGGTTGTATTTTCACGAATGGCCGCAGACCTTGGAGTGATAAGGCGAAAACGACACCCTCGTTATTGGCGCCACCTCGGTTGGTTGCTCCGTAGAGCCCGCCGTTGGTGTCCTGGACCAGTCCCGCAAGGATGGAGTCCTGACCGTCCGGACAACCCGTCTGCGAGCAGAAATCGTGCAGCGTCGTCAGCACGCCGCCCGGAGTGATCCTGAATATCGTCCCGCAGCCAACGTCGTGAACGGTGCAAGGGCCCTGGACTCCGCCGCCCGAGGTTGTCCCGTAGAAGTTCCCGTCGGTCGCCTGAACGAGCGGCGCGTCGGGATTCGCGCCGTCCGTGCAACCGCTTTGCGAACAGAAGCTGTAGAGCGTCTTCAGCTTGCCGCTGGACGTGATTTTGAAGACTGTGCCATAGCCGTTCGCGCCACCGGCGTATGTCACCCCGTAGAAGTTGCCGTCGGTGGCCTGGATGAGCCCGCTAGGCGTGTAGCCGTCAGAGCAGCCGCTCTGCGCACAGAATGAATATATGGTCTGCAGTTTCCCGGTTGGCGTCGTGCTGTAGATCACGCCACACCCGCCCGCACAAAGCGTCGAACCGCCGGCACTGGTTGTTCCGTACAAGTTGCCATTGCTTGCCTGCACCAAGGCCGTGCCCGGGTCCATGCCGTCGCTGCAATTGCTTAAGGCACAAAAGCTGTACAGCGTCTTAAGGGTGCCGCCAGCGGTCATCTTGAAAACCGTGCCCCCCGCGTATTGCCCGCCTTCAGCCGTGGCTCCGTAAAAGTCGCTGTTGCTTGCTTGAACTAATCCCGCGGTAGGATAGAAACCGTCAACGCAGTTGTTCTGGCTGCAAAAACTGTAGATCGTCGACAGCTTCCCGCTTGGGACAATCGAGAAGACTGTTCCGTATCCGAAGCCGTAAGTCCCGCCCACCGAGGTTGTCCCATAGAAGTCGCCATTGCTGGCCTGGACCAGCCCGGCGTAGGGCTGGTCCCCGTCCGGGCAGTTGTTGAGTTGGCAGAAGCTGTACAGCGTGGTTAGCGTCCCACCCGTTGTGATCTTGAAGACGGTCCCGCCGCCGTAAGCCCCGCCGCCATTGGCCGTGCCATAGAGGTTTCCGTCGACACCCTGGACGAGTCCGTCGAGAGGGTAGCAACCGTCCAGGTTGCAGTCAAAGCTGATCAACGTGGTGAAAGTCTGGGCCTGCGAAATAGCGGTCGCCGCCAGACAAAACATAAAGGACGCACACGCCTGCTTAAGGTAGTTCCTTTGACCCAATCCCCTGCGCTGATTTCCTGCTTGCATGGTGTCCCTCCCTGTTGCTGCCCTGTGCCTTGATCTCAACCGAGTCCAGAACTTCAGGGGATCACGCGAAACGGCACGTTGCTCGACAGTGTGCCTCCGGGCGTAACGACTTGCACTGGGCCCGTCGTGGCACTGGCAGGAACGGTGGTGGTGATCAGCGACGGGGAGACGATAGTGAACGTAGCGGGAGTCCCATTGAAGGTAACGCTCGTCGCGCCTGTCAAGTTGGTCCCCAGCACCTCAACCTCGCGCCCGATGCCAGCCAATACCGGCCGGGTTTCCACAAAAGCGCCGAGACCCACAGACAAACTGAACACCGTGCCACATCCACCCAGGCACGTCTTGAAATCACCACCCTCCCAGGTGGTCCCATAGAAGGTACCATTTGTGTCCTGGATCAGCGCAGTGAAAGGCGAAATCCCGTCATGGCACGGGCGCTTTGCGCAAAAGCTGTACAGGGAAGTGAACACGCCGTCCAGCGTGATCCTGAAAAGCGTGCCGTATCCATGGGCCCCGCCGTCCGCCGTCCCGTACAGATTTCCGTCGGTGCCTTGGACCAGAGTTGCAATGGGATAAAAACCGTCCGCACAATCAGTCTCTGAGCAAAAATTGTAGATCGTCGTGAGTGTGCCGCCGGGCGTGATCCTGAAAACCGTTCCGCATCCCAGGGCGCATGAGGTCTCATTGGCCCCGCCGACCTCCGTCGTGCCATAGAAATTCCCGTCGCTGGCCTGGACCAAACCCGCGAAG
>JASHPE010000358.1 GCA_030038235.1 Terriglobia bacterium | reverse complement strand
AGCCACCTAGCCGATCGTAGGTGTCGTCGGCAAAGGTCGCGACCTTCCCAAGCACGGGCAGGCCCGTGCTGGCCGGAAAGCTTGTCATTAGACCGGTGATCGTGCCGGTGAGGCCGGGTTCACTGAAGCAGGTCGTCGAACCAGACACCGCCGGGTAGTGAGTTCCCGTAACGACCGCACTGTTTTTCTCAATGGTGAGTTGTTCGTAGTCGCAATATTGGGTTTGTTTGTCGTGGTCGAGAAATCCCAGCTGGACGGTCTGCGCGAAAGCCGCAGTGCAACTGAGAACCAGAAAAGCGATGACGGTCAAACTCTTTAATTTCACTGGTCCACCTCCACAAGCATAAATGCCATTACCGATGTTTCGAGATGTCAGGCCCATGTAAACTAAATGTCAAAGTTTTCTCTCAACATCGAGTAACACAGACTCTATCGGCCGTCGTGGTGTTGGGTGCGTCCTTGGGCGATGTCGATGGCGTGAGGCAGGAGATCGATCACGGCTTCGAGCGACTCGCGAGCTCCGCGGGTGCTGCCCGGCAGGTTGACGATCAGCCTGCCGTTGCGCAGTCCGCTGAGGCCGCGCGAAAGCACGGCGCGGCGATTCTTCTTGAGGCCTTCGGCGCGCATCAACTCGGCGAATCCCGGGATTTCGCGCTCGATCACGGCGCGTGTGGCCTCAGGGGTCACGTCGCGCGGGCTCAGCCCCGTGCCGCCCACGGTAAAGACGGCGTCGCAGTCGGGCGAGAAGGTCCACTCGCGCAGGCGCTCGCTGATGGCGTCGAGATCGTCGGGAAGAATGTCGAGCGCGGCCACGGACCAGCCGGCCGCCGCCAGCATTTCTTTGATCGCGGCGCCGGCCTGGTCCTGGCGCTGCCCGGCCGCGGTTGAGTCACTCAGAACGAGAATCTTTGCCCGCATGGCGATAGTGTCCGCTCCGGCCGCCGGCTTTCTCAACCAGGCGCAGCCCGGTGATTTCGATGCTGTGATCGAGCGCCTTGCACATGTCGTATACGGTGAGCGCGGCCACGGCCGCCGCCGTCAGCGCCTCCATCTCCACGCCCGTCGGGCCTGTAGTGCGCACCAGCGATTCGATGCGCACGCCCTCGCTCGAGAATTCCGCTTGCACGTCGATGTGAGTGAGCAGCAGCGGATGGCACAGCGGGATCAGCTCCGAAGTTCGCTTGGCGCCGGCGATTCCCGCCACACGTGCCACTTCGAGCGGATTGCCTTTGGGATTGTTGCGCACGGCGCGCCGCGTGCCCACACTCATACGCACCAGGACTGATGCCCTCGCGAAGCGAATCGTCTCCGGCTTGGCAGAGACATCCACCATGCGGGCGCGGCCCTTTTCATCGTAATGGCTTAGTGTCTTTTTCACGTTCGTCTTCGTATCAGAGGCGTCAGTAGTCAGCTGTCAGCAGTGTCAGTAGTCAGTTGCCCGTTGATTGTAGTTCGTGGCGTGTGACGGGTTGCTCGAGCCACAAAACACATTGGAACGGAGCAACGCTTTGGAACGACGATCCAAGATTTCACGAGGCACGGTCTGCAGCCACGGCTGAAGTCCAGCTATGAACGCAACTGACTACTGCCATTCACCACGACTTCGGCAACACATCGACCCAATCACCCGCCGCAGTCTCAGTCTGCTCGGGTCGCAGTGCCAAAAAACAATTCGCCTCTGCCAGGCCGACGAGATCTCCCGAACCCTGCCAGCCGACCAACTCGACCACTGGATCCAATTCGTTCGCATCGCGCGTCACCCGCGCCGGCATGAAGACGCTCAGGCCGGTCTTCTGCCGTACCGATTTGGCGAGCCGAGCCTTCAGGAAAATCGCAGGCTGGAAGCCTGAACCACCAAGAAGCGCGATGGCTGGCCGCGCGAACAGCTCGAAGGTGACGAACGTCGAAACTGGATTTCCGGGCAGCGCGAAAAAAAATCGATCGCGCGCCCGGCCGAACGCCAGCGGCTTCCCGGGGCGGATGGCCACGCTTTGAATATAGAACTCGGCGCCGAGGTCGGCCAGAATCTCGGCCACGAAGTCGTACTTGCCGACGGAGATGCCTCCGCTCAAGACCAGGAGATCACAGGCGAGTCCCTGCTCGATCAAGCTCCGCAGCGCGTCCTTGCGATCGGGCGCGATTCCGAGCAAGCAAGGAACGCCGCCGGCAGCTTCCACCTGCGCCGCCAGCGCCAGCGCATTACTGTTGCGAATCTCAAACCAGGCCGGTTGCTTATCTACGGGAACCACTTCGTCGCCGGTAGGAAGAATCGCCACGCGGGGACGGGCGAAGACCCGGAGTGACGTGCGGCCCAGCGCAGCCGCCAGACCGATCTCGCCCGGTCCGATTCGCCGCCCGCCCGGGAGCACGCGGGATCCCAATGCCGCTTCGCTACCTCGGATGACGACATTATCACCGGCCCGCGCGGAGCGTTGAATCTCAACCCGGCCGGCGGCTCGAGGCAGGCTGGGAGCGCCGCTCTCGACCTCGCGAGTGTATTCAACCATGACCACCGCATCCGCACCTTCCGGCAACGGTGCGCCGGTCATGATCTCGACCGCGGAGCCGGCTCTGATAGCGCCTTCAAACGGACTGCCGGCGCGCGCCAACCCCAACACGTCGATGGTGACCGGAACCTGGGCGACATCGGCAGCGCGCACCGCGAAACCGTCGCGAGTGGATCGCTGAAAAGGCGGATAGTCACGGTCTGCCGTCAGGTCTTCGGCAAGGACGCGTCCTCGAGAAGCGCCGAGAGCGACCATCTCAATCGGGGCTTGTATGCGGCTTGCCTCAATCTTCTCCCTGACGGTTGCAAGCGCTGCTTCAAAGCTGAGCATGGCCACGTAGGGGCGGCCCTTGTGGCCGCCCAACTGATAGCACCCGGAGAGAGTGCTCTGGCAAACTGGGGCGGCCACAAGGGCTGCCCTCACTCTTTCGGAACGAATGAAGTGTCCATCCAGATCGTCTGATGGCGCTCGGGTCCGGTTGAAACCATGGCAATGGGAACTCCGACCTCTCGCGCAATGAACTGAAGGTACTCGCGAGCCCGCAAGGGAAGCTCATCATAATTCTGCAGACCGAAGGTCGGCTGCTGCCAGCCGGGAAGAGAGATATAGCGCACCTTCAGCCGCTCCACCGCAGTTACGTCGGCCGGGAAGCTGTCCAGACGGTTGCCGTCGAGCTCGTATTGCATGCCCACCGGAATCTCCGCCAGATTATCCAGGATGTCGAGCTTCGTGACCACCAGGTGGCTGAGGTAGTTCAAACGCGCGGCATAGCGTGCGGCCGGCACGTCAAACCAGCCGCAGCGCCGCGGTCGCCCGGTCACGGCGCCATACTCCCCGCCGCGCTCGCGGATCTTGTCCGCGTCCTCGCCGCCGGCTTCGGTGGGAAACGGCCCGCTGCCGACGCGGGTGGCATAGGCCTTGGAGACGCCGATCACGTTGCCGAGCCGTGTAGGCCCAACGCCGGTCCCGACGGCGGCGCCTCCGGCGGCGGCGCTGGAAGACGTGACGAAGGGATAGGTGCCGTGATCGATGTCGAGCATGGTGCCCTGCGCGCCTTCAAACAGGATGCGATGCCCGCCGTCGAGGGCGCTGTTTAAGAACGCGGAAACGTCCGTGAGGCGCGGCACGATCCCGGCCGCCGCTTCGAGATATCGCTCCATCCATGCACCGTCGTCGCGTTCGCTCCCAAAGAGGGCTGCGGCGAGTTGGTTCTTCTCCTTGGCCATCTCAAGGCATTTGGCCCGGAAGCTCGACAGATCCCTGAGGTCGCAGGTCCGCAGTCCACGGCGGCCGGCCTTATCTTCGTAAGTTGGACCGATTCCCTTGGACGTGGTGCCGATTCGCCCGCCGCCTCGCGCCGCCTCCGCGGCGATCTCGTGGCTCCGGTGCCAAGGCAAGATCAAATGGGCGCGGTCGCTAATCCTCAATCGCGGTCCGACCCTGACGCCGCTGTCTTCCAGGCAATGAATCTCCTGTGCTAATGCCTCGGGATCGATCACCACGCCGTTTCCGATCACCGCAATGCAGTTGGGACGCACGACGCCGGCGGGCAGAAGCTGGAGCACGTGCTTACGGCCGTCCGCGACCACGGTGTGGCCGGCGTTGGCGCCGCCCTGATATCGCGCCACGATGTCGAAGTATTCGGCGAGGGCATCGACGACCTTGCCCTTGCCTTCATCGCCCCACTGTACACCCACTACAACCGTGGCTTTACTCATCAGGAACTCCGGAATTCAGGGGTCGCGCGTCTTATTGTACCCGATTGGACGGCGCTCAGTGGAGAGTGTCAAACGTAGGGGCGGCCCACTACGTCTGAACATTGCTGGCCAAGGAAGCATTCCGTTTTGCGATGCGTTTTCCTAACAAGCCAGATCCGAACGGGCGATACCGGCGCCTTGCAGCGGACCGAGGACCGTGAGCGCCAGGCGTTTACGATCGAGCAGCTCGCGGGCCACAGCGAGCACGTCGTCAGAGGTCACAGCCTCCACTTCACGGGAGATCTCGTCCATGGTGATGTATCGTCCGAAATACATTTCCTGCCGCGCCAGATTCGACATGCGGCTCATGGTGGATTCGAGCCCGAGCAGCGTGCTTCCTTTCAAGAAGTCTTTGGTGCGGCGCAACTCCTCGTCACCCATAGGTTCGGATTTCAAGCGCGCGAACTCTTCTACGATCAACTGGACCACAGTGCGGGCGTTGGCGCTCGAGGTTCCGGCATATACATTCAGGCAGCCGGTGTCGGTGTAGGAACTCAAACCCGAAAACACCGCGTAAGCCAGGCCTCGTTTTTCGCGTACGTTCTGGAACAGCCGCGAACTCATGCCGCCGCCAAGCGCGGTGTTCAGCACGTAACACGCGAATCGGCGGGGATGCGCCAGCGGAAATGCCGGCGCCCCCAAGCAGATGTGGACCTGCTCCAAATTCTTCTTGTGACGCAGGCGAACGTCAGGCGACGCTACGGGGACGCGCTCGTGGACGGCAGGCGTTCCAGCGGGGACCGGACCCAGCTCCTGCTGGACCAGATCCACCACCTGCTGATGGTGCAGGTTGCCGGCTGCCGAGACGAGCATGTTGCACGGCGTATAATGGCGCCGGAAGTAACGGAAAAGGCGCTTGCGATTGAAACTACGCACAGTCTGGCGCGTTCCCAGGATAGGACGGCCCAGCGGATGGTTGCGCCAGTAGCTCTGGGTGAAGATCTCATGCACCAGATCATCCGGCGTGTCTTCCACCATCTTGATCTCCTCCTGGACGACCTGCGATTCCTTGGCCACATGCTCGTCGCGCAGCAAGGGATCCTTGACGAGATCGGCGAGGACTTCGAAAGCGCGAGGCAGGTGCTCATCCAGAACCTTGATGGAAAAACTGGTGCATTCCTTGGCCGTGAAAGCGTCGAGATGGCCGCCGATCGAGTCCGCTGAGCGGGCGATCTCCTCCGCCGTGCGCTTGTGTGTTCCTTTGAACACCATGTGCTCGAGGAAATGCGTGATGCCGTTCTCGGCAGCGCGCTCGGCGCGCGACCCGGTCCGCAGCCAGATGCCGACCGAAACGGAGCGCACCGAAGGCATCTCTTCGGTGACCAGCGTGAGGCCGTTGTCGAGTGTGGTTTTGCGAACGGCGGCTTCTGAAAGCATGTCTTGCGGCAAGGTCTTCTCCCGAGCTTTATCGTAAGCACAAAATGACGTGGAGCGCCAGCAAGTTGCTAAGACTATCGACGAGGGCGACGGAGTCGAGGAAATTGTGGCTGGCCAGGCAACGAGATAAGCTATTTTTAATCAATCACTTAACAGGATTTCGGCGAGATCGTACCTTGAACGCCGAACTCCATTTCCGGGTATTGCGCGGGATAACAGAATAATTTTAGGACGATCCGTGCCGGACCCTGGCAGTTTCAGCGCCTGCGACCGGTTGGCCCTGCCGGGGAGGATATTGTCCGGTCAGCGCGCGCCAGCGCACGTCCGCCACTTCACGGAAGCTGCGGACCGCGTCGCGAAGCACGTTGAACTTGGTTGCCGGGTCGTTGTCCCAACGTACGGGAATCTCCAGAATCCGGCCGCCCCACCGCTCCACCAGGAAAAGCAGCTCCGGATCAAAGCCGAATCGCTCGGCTTTCATTTGCTCGAAGGCACGACGCGTGGCTTCGCGGCGGAAGAGCTTCAGGCCGCACTGCGTGTCGCGAAGCTTGAGCCCGGTCAACAAGCGCACAGCCAGGTTGAAGCAGATGCCCCCCAATTCGCGAAACAGAGGCTGATGTACCCCGATCAGCTCGCGCTGCAGCGCCCGCGAGCCGACAGCGGCGTCGGCGCCAGTGGACTCGAGCGCGGCGATCAGTATGCCCGTTTGATCGATGGGAGCCGACAAATCGGCGTCTGTAAACAAGACGTATTCACCGCGGGCTTCCAGGACGCCGCGCCGCACGCTGTAGCCCTTGCCGCGATTCTGGTCGTTCCGGATCAGCCGGAAGGAAGGCCAGGCTTCGATGACCGAGGAAACCACCTCGGCCATGCCGTCTGTCGATCCGTCATCCACCACAATGACTTCGGCCGAATAGGTCCGGGAGGCAAGATACCAGTGAATCGTGCTGAGCGACCGCGCGATCCGCTGCGCCTCGTTATAGGCCGGCACAACGATGCTCAGAAACGGGCTGCGCGATGCCTCAGCCTGAGAGTCGCGAGCCTTCAAGTCTCCGCGTTGCATGGTGCGTCGCCTCTTTGGGTTACGCGTCGCCGTCGTTCGCTGTTAACAAAAGGTCGCACACGCCCTTACGTCCACCTGTGGGGCAGGCCGTACCGGTGGTTGCGCTCACAGGCGAGACCCAAAAGTGCTCTTGCTGATTCTAAAGCAGATAGTGGGTTCGTTCCGCGTTTCGAGCGATTTTTCTGCTGCGCCTTTCCAACAGTCCTGGCTGGCGAATCGCGCTCAAGACGTTGCGCTGATAAGGCAACCGGACTTCCAGTCGCGACGCCCATTCGCGGTCAGCCCCTATCAAATGAGGGAAATACCTGCTCGTGAACGACGCTACGCGTACTTGCACTCCGGTTTCCTGAGATCAGCCGCGCGACGCCGCAGCTTTAGCCAAAGAATCGCGGCCAAGCCGCCTTTGGCCAGCCTTGCCTGCCAACCAGCGGCACGAACTGGCAAGCCTCCAGGACTCTATCCGTCACCCGCTCACTGTTCTTGATCAAGAGATGGAGTTGCTGCACTTGGCGGCTGCCGATTGGGATGACCAAGCGTCCACCCTCAGCGAGCTGATCGAGCAGGGTCTGCGGGACGCGCGGCGCTCCCGCCGTCACCAGGATGGCGTCATACGGCGCCGCCGCAGCGTAACCGTCAGTGCCATCGCCGCCGATCACTTCAACGGCGGTCCCGTAGCCCGTTCGCCTGAGCCGCCGACGCGCCTCATCCGCCAGCCCTGCGTTCCTCTCGATGGTGTATACGCGAGCGCCCAGAGCCGCCAGGACGGCAGCCTGATAGCCGAGGCCAGTGCCCACTTCCAGGACGCGATCACCAACATGCACGCCAGCCGCTTCGGTCATCAGGGCGACGATGTACGGCTGCGAAATGGTCTCCCATTCACCAATGGGCAGCGCCCGGTCTTCATAGGCCGCCGGCGACTGTTCGATGGGCATAAACTCGTGCCGCGGTACGGTTGCCATGGCATCAAGCACGCGCCGATCGAGGATGCCGCGAGCGCGAAGCTGATCCTCGACCATCGCCTGGCGCTCAGATTCACGAACTGTGATGGTGTCTGCCAAGTTACTCCTGAGGGTAGGATAGCACCGAACTACCCCACTGGCGCGCAGCGCGAGGCCGTGGTGCAGCCTTATCGTGCTCTGGACATCACAGCACGCAGGATGTTATTGATGCGGGTGGAATAGCCCTCCCCATATTGTTTGAGCCAGTCGTAGACCTCCCGGTCCAACCGCGCGGCGACCAGCACCTTGGGCGACGGACGGAATTGCGCCAGTTGTTCGTCGGTCAACCGGGGAATATCCGAATAGTCGATGTCCGAGTCCCGCCCCGCGGCCTGGCGCTTGGCAATGCGGGACAGGACCGTCTTCTGCCGCTTATTCAGGGGCTTGCTGAATATAGATTCGGCGCTCACGTTGATCAGCTTCGCGCGCCGAGATGATGCAACAGGTGCGCCACGATGCGCGATGCGTGGCCATCCTTACAACTGCAGCCGCTGTTTCCCGGGATGCAGCGGGATTCGCCGCTCCTTCCAGACAAGCCAGCCTGACAAGCCCGGTGGCAGCGATATGTCCGCTAACCATTGGTCGCCCTGCCGCTGGTACGCGACCCGAATCAACCCCTTGGGATGCGGCACGGAAGCGGATAGTCGATGGAGGTCGCCGAGGTGCGGGGCGATGGTCACCGTGGCAAAGCCTGGCGCGGACGAGTCGACGCCAGCCACCGTCGCGAGCAAGTCGAAATCCGGATGCGCGCTCCAGGCGTGGCAGTCCGAACGAGTATTGCCCGGCGTTTCTGCAAAGGTCGTAAGTCCCTCGTTAAGCATTTCGCGCCACGGCTGCAGTTCAGCGAGGTAGCGGTCCGCCAAACCCGTCTTGTTCATGGCGCGGGCGAGGTAAAAGCGAAAATAGTAGGAGGCTGGCGTCAGCGTCTCATCCTGAAGGACGCGTTCGATCACGCCATGCTGGGCCGCGGCCGGAATCGCGTCCGCCAGCACGCCGAGAATATTGCCTTGCTGGCTGAAATGACTCTTTGCAGGCGTATCCGCCAGCAGACCCCGGCCGGCCTCCCAGCATGCGCTGTAAGCCGCGCGCGCGATTTTTGTGGCGAGGACTCGATCGCGCTGCGCCTGGTCCGAATCGCCGAAAGCCGTCTCCAGATCGGCAGCCTGACGAAGCGCCATGGCAAACTGGAGGCTCAGGACTGAAGACTGACCATCGCTTTCCTGCGGTGAAACGCCATCCCTGAAGTCGTCGGCCCAATCCACAAACGGCCACCAAGGCAGACGGCCGAGCAGGCCCGACGAAGTCAGGTGCGATTGATACCACGCCAGCACCTCGCGCGCATTCGGCAGCCAGGGTTTGAGAAATTCTCGCTCGCCGCGATACCACCACAGGTCGTGCATCATGCCGATCCAGTAGAGCGAGAACGGCGGGATATACTGCGGCAAGGCGGACGGATACCGGCTCTGCGTCAATCCCTCTGGAGTCTGCGAATCGCCCAGCAGATCGATGGCGTTCTTCACGAGGCGATCGTCGCCTGCCACATAGAGCGAGATGAGCGCCTGGATGCGTGTATCGCCCACGTATTGGAGCTGCTCGTAATAGGGGCAGTCCATATATGTCTCGTGGGCGCAGAGCCGCGCCGTGCGCCACCCAACGTCCCAAATCTTCTGAAGCGCCGGCTCGTCGCTTTCGAACGCCGCCTCAGGCTCGAAAGGATAGGCGGTGAAGTAGCCCCGGAAATCTTCGAGGGTCAACGGCTCGTCGCCGGTGCGCACGTCGATCTGCACGTAGCGGTAGGCACGCCACCACAGCGGCGAGAAGACGCGATGCACGCCGCCGTCGGGCAGAAACTCATCGTAAAGGCCGCGAATCTTCTTGCCCTCGGTTTCGTTCCGATTGCCCTTGTGGCCGCTGGCGTCAAACAGGGCCTCCGCGTAAGTGATTCGGATTTGCGAGCCGCGTCCGCCACCCGTCATCAGTTCGGGATAGGCGGTGGTTTCAAAGCTCTGGTCCAGCAGCAAGGAGGCTTCGGTGTTCGCCGGTATGGTGACCGGCGCGTGTCCGGCGAGGAATTCCGGCGCCACGTCGGCACCAGTGGTCCGCACCACGTGAGCCAGCCGCTGCAGAGTCTCTTCCTGCGCGGGCAGCGGATCACTAACCAGCATCCAGCGCGAGCGGGTATCCTGGATGGCACGCGGACTCGCGTCTCCGAGCGGCAGCGCCGGCGTCCATGAGCTGTCATCGTAATCCGGGTCCTGCCAGCCCCATGGATACTGCGCTGCCGCCACCTGCTCGCCATGACCCGCGGCGTAGTAGCCTCCTGCGTCCCTTTCAGAGAGCACCAACACACTGCGCGAGTGATCGAGAAGAGTTTTCCAGGAAGGGTTTGTGTTGACGGCGGGATCGTCGCCATCCAAAACGAATCCCGTCTGCGACGTGAACTGCGCCATGGGCGCATCGTCGGCGTAGTTCCAGATCACCGCCGCGAGTACGTTCTTGCGGGCGCGAAGCTGCGGCGCGAGATCGACCGTTTCGAAGCGCCAGTGATCCAGATCGCCGCGCGATGGTCCGCGGGAAACGCGCACGCCGTTGACGAAGAGCTCGTAGCGATTGTCGGCGCTCACGTGAACCAGGAACTGATGCGGCACCGAAGCGAGATCGAAGGACTTGCGGAGATAGCAGACGCCGATATCGCGCGGCGGCGCCTTCGGGCAGGTGATCCATGCGGCCTTCCACGGGTGGCTCAGAAGCGATGGGTTCACCTGAGCGAAAACTCGCGACGGTCCTTGAAGAGCAGTCTGCCCGAGGAACATCAAGCACAGCAAAGGCAGCAATTTCCGATTCTCTTTGATCCCGCCGCCGGACTCACGATGAATTTGCATGCGTCACATTCTACCGCCATTGCTGGTGCATGCGACGGAACCGCCTCCCTTACTGCGGGAACGATGCCGGCGGCTTGATCTTTTCCCAGCCTTCTCCATTGAGCGAATCGAGAAAAGCCAATACATCCCTTCGCGTCTCCTCGTCGAGGTAGAAGGGTGTGAGGCGCGTGTCGAGATGAGGATTCGGCAGCCCACCCTTCTTGTAGACGTCCAGAACGTCGCTCAGGGTCTTTTCGCTGCCGTCGTGCATGTACGGCCCGCGCCGGGCGACGTCGCGCAGCGTCGGCACTTTGAACTTGCCCAGGTCGCCGCGCTTCCCCGTGACGGCTTCGCGACCGGGATCGGGATCGGGGTTAGCGGAGCCGATGCCCAGATTGGCGAATTTTTCATTGGTGAAGCTCGGCCCGGAGTGACACTCGGCGCATTCCCCCGTTCTTTCGAAGAAATCCAGGCCATCCTTCTGCTGTTTCGTCAGCGCGGACTTGTCGCCGGCAACGTAGCGGTCGTACGGCGAGTCGCCCGAAACGATCGTGCGCTCGAAGGTCGCGATGGCTTTCGTGATGCGGTCGAAGTCGATCCCGGGATCTCCGAAGGCGGAGGCAAAGAGCGGCGCGTAACCCTTAATGGCGCGGATTCTCTCCACCACTCGATCCGCCGTCATGCCCATTTCGTCGGGATTCGTGACCGGGGACGCAATCTGCGCCTCGAGCGTGGGCGCCCGGCCATCCCAGAATTGCGATTTGTGCCAGGCACAGTTGATGAGCGTCGGCACATGACGCACGCCCGGCTTCCCGTCTACGCCTCGTGAGAGCGCCGCGCTGCCCGAAAAGGCGTGATCCGGCTCATGACAGAACGCGCAAGACACCACGCCGTTGGCCGAGAGGCGGCCGTCGAAAAAAAGGATCTTTCCGAGATCGGCACGCGCCGGCGAGTATGGATTATCCTCCGGCCAGGGGATGGGGGGAAGACCGAGAGGAACCGGGAAATCCGCCGTGGCGGTTTGAGTCGCTTGGGCGGGCGGAGGGCCGGGCGAGACGCTCAGCCAGAGGAGGGCCGCGATGCGCGCGAGGATGAGAGCCTGCGGCAATCACTCCTCCTCGCTGTCATCCGGCTTCGGCTTCAGCAGGCGCGGGACATGAGGAGTGATAAAGCGGAATCGCCGCCCGATGATCATCTTGGCGATCAGATGGTCGGTGCTGCGCGTAACGCCGACACCTACACCGAAGTTGAACTCCCAGTTAGGGCCGAAGTCGTAGTCGATGGTGGGAAAGAACTGGTGTTGCTGCAGGTAGAAAGCGTCGAACCCCGTAACGGGTCCGAGCGCGCCGTAATATTCGAATCCCGCGCTAAACTTTCGCGTGACGGAGTATCCAACTTTGAAGTCGGGAGAAAACCCGACGCCCTCCGGCACGCTCGGCCCGTGGAAGGAACGCTCGAGGGCAGGGTTGAATGCCACGTACCAGGACCTCCACTGCTTGTCGATGATCGGCCGAATCTCCCAGGTCCAGGTGTCGGCCGAGAAAATGGGACGCGCGTATCCGATTTCCGTCGAAAGGCTCACGCCGACCGGCCAGTGCCAGCTATCGGGGACGCGGACGCGAGGACGAATGTGATCGCCCACCCAGTTGTAGCCCTGATGCGGGCCGTAGCTGGTGAAGATGTAGAACCCGGTCTCAAACCAGCTCGTCCAACCTTGGGTAATTTCCACCGTCTCGTGCTCCTGGTGTTCGTCCGGAAGCATGCCGTTGGTGCTGGTCTTGAACCCCTCGAAGGTGAAGTTGCTGTGCAGTTCCACCATGGTGCGTCCGGGCGCGACCGTGTCGGACCCATAAACCTGAATCTCATAGTTCGCCTGCGCGTAGAGTGGTAGGCTAGTCACTAAAATAATAAGCGCGAACAGGACGTGTGGCAGGGGCCGCATCGATGGCCGTAACCTGAGGCTACCAGGCGATTCGATCCGGGAAGAACTCGGCAACCAAATCCTCATAATACGGCTTCAATTCCCGAAAGTCCGGACGCTCCGTCCCTTTGGAGTAGAGATCGTAGGGATTGAACTTCCGCACCCAATCGAACATCCGCTCATCGTGGTTGTTCATCAGGTGGCCGTAGGCGCCGTGCTTGTGGGCGGGATAGAACGAGTGGTAGCGCAGGATATACTGCGCCGGCTCCGGCAGGTAATCGCGTGTCACGGTGTAGAGATACTCGTCGTGGCCCCAGGAAAGGTGCACGTTGTCGAGTCCGCAATTGGGCTCATAGACGCCGTAGACCGTCTGGTACTCGGGCACCCGGCTGTCCGGGTTGGCGGCGAAGAATTCAGGGAACACAATCTGATCGGACCAGGCGCACCCGACGGGGAAAGTGTCGCCCACCACCGCCCATTGCGGCTCGCCCCAGAGGCACAGGACCTTGCCGAGATCGTGGACGAAACCCGCCAGCACAAACCAGCGCGGATGCCCGTCGCGGCGAATAGCCTCGGACGTCTGCAGCAGATGCTCAATCTGGGTGAGATCGGTGTCGGGGTCGCTTTCATCCACCAGCGTGTTCAGGAATTCCCCCATCTCCCAGATGCTTTTCTTCTCGCGCGCGAGTCCGCCGAATTCGCGTTTCTTGGCAAGCACGAAGTCGAGCGTCTGGTGAGCGTGATTCTGGCGGTAGAATTCGGTGACGGTGGGGTTCGCATCCGCCTGATAGTTGCGGAATTCCTCCTGCGTTTTCCCGGGACGGTAGCGCGTGGCGACAAAATCGTCCCATTCCTCGATGTTCTTCAAGGGTGCGGATTCGCTTTCCGGCGCTTGCATGCTCTTAACCTCCACTCCGCCTCGCCGATATCAGGCGGGCGATCACTTGCCCCGCTTCCATCTACAGGCCAGTCTTCAGGCGCCGCTTTCGCCCGCAGCCCTTTCGCCGGATCACGCCACCCTCCGAGTGGCAGGCTCGATGCTGCTGATCGTCGTACTCAGTCCGTTTTCCGCCTTTCGCAGCTCATAAGACGCTTGCATGTTCATCCAGAACTGCGCCGTGGTGCCGAAGAATTTGGCCAGCCGCACAGCCGTGTCAGCCGTAATAGCCCGGCGTTCCAGCACGATGTCATTCACCCTCGAACGCGTCAGATGCACCTCTCGCGCCAGCCGGTAGACGCTGATTCCCATGGGTCTCAAGAACTCTTCACGAAGGATCTCGCCTGGGTGAATATTCCATCCCCACTTGGTCTCTCCTGCGTTCTTCTTTCTGCCGGCCATGACCTTACTCCTGGTTCCGCAACTCAATGGTAATCGACGATTTCAACTTCGTGCGCATTCCCGTCCCGCCACGCAAAACAGACACGATATCGCCGGTTGATGCGAATACTGTGCTGGCCTGCGCGGTCGCTTTTGAGCGCCTCGAAGTGATTGCCCGGAGAAACGCGCAAGTCCTCAAGAGAGGCGGCATCGCTCAGCAGCTTCAATTTGCGCATCGCCGCGCGGCGCAGACTGGGAGGCACGCTTTTTCCGGTTCCGCGCCGCCAAAACTCCTCTGTACCCCGGTCCCGAAAGCCGACGATCACCATTCATCGTACCGTTTGCCGGTACGCCCTGTCAACCTAAGGTCGGCGGTGTCGCCGTCTTGCGAGGTGGATTGAAAAACGGCAGCTCCACCACCTGCGCGGGAACGGTGTGGCGCACTGCCTCAACCGTCAGTTCCATTTCCAGGCGCGTGCCCACCAGGGCGTGTTCGCGGCCTACGCTCGCGAGCGCAATCATCTTCTTGATGGTCGGCGACCACGTTGTCGACGTAGCCTTGCCGATCTGCGTGCGGCCCTTGTAGACCGGCACGGCGACGCGCGAGGCCGTGGACGGCACTTGCGGTGCAAGTCCGGCATCGAGGTACAGGTTCTCGATGCTGTTCCAGTCGAGATCGAGGCCCACCAGACGACGCGCCGGTCCGCCGCGCTTCTGCTCGGCGGCAAGCGCCGCGCGGCCGATGAAGTTCTCCTTCTTGAGATCAACCAGGCGGCCGAGCCCGATCTCGAACGGCGAGTATTTCTGCGGCTCGATCAGGGCTTTCTTGCTCGAGGTGTACTCCACGTCGATCAGGATCAGCCCGGCTTCGATGCGCGCCACATCGAGCGCCAGCATGCCGCCCGGGCGCACATCGAATTCGCGGCCATCCTCGACGAGAGCGTCCCAGACGCGCACG
The DNA here is from genome assembly GCA_030038235.1 of Terriglobia bacterium. Lineage (GTDB taxonomy): Bacteria > Acidobacteriota > Terriglobia > UBA7540 > UBA7540 > Gp13-AA77. The sequence continues at coordinate 17,437 of JASHPE010000358.1, read as the reverse complement.
GCGTCGCCCCAGGGAATCCAGATTTCATAACCCAGATCGCCGGTGTAGCCGGTGCGGGAGACGTCCACCGGAACGCCCGCGATCTCGCCGTGAGTGACGCGAAAATACTTGAGCTGATCGATGCCCGTTGATGATTCCCCCAACTTCGTGACTTTTCGCAACAGGCGCGCCGAGGTAGGACCTTGTACGGCGAGCGCAGCAATCTGTTCTGAAATGTCTTCGATCTGCAGGTCCATGCCGAGCGCATTCTGATGGAACCAGCGCAGGTTGGGTTCGGCGGCGGTCCAGCGATAAACGTTGTCGCCAAGCCGCGTGATGGTGCCGTCGTCGATCACCTTGCCGCGCTCGTCGCACCAGCAGCAATAGATCACCTGGTCCACGGCCACTTTGCGGATGTCGCGCGCGATCACTCGATTCACCAGGCGCGTGGAGTCCGGCCCGGTCAGGCGGTACTTGTAAAGCGGCGAGACGTCGATCAGAGCGGCGGCGTTGCGGATGGCGTTGTATTCGTGCTCGTGGTGCGTCTCGTAGACACTGACCGTGTAGAAGCCCGACCACTCGCGGTAGTTCAGGCTCTCGCAGGCGGCGAAGGTGCGATCGTGAAGCGCGGTCCCGATAGGCAATTTATGTAGCCTCCGCTGCCATTGCGGTAGCGCGCGGCGATTTCAGCTACGGACTACTGCACGTTCAGCGTCACGCTGACGGGACTGGTGAACGTACTTGATCCGGCCGGAGTGCTTCCCGTTACCAACACCGTGTAGCTGCCGGCGGGCGTCGCCGAAGTTCCGCTGGAAGACGAGGACCCTCCGCCGCAGGCCGGCGCGGTCAGCAGCACCACCAGCAGCACGCCCGCGAGGAAGCTCGCCAGCACCAACGCGGTACGCAACTTGCCGCGCGCGCTCTTGCGAACCCGAATTGCAGCCAGGCTGGCGCCCATCGTCGACAGCATTAGCGCAAGCCAGAACATCCAACCGAGGAGGGGACCTGACGGCGGCGCCCGTTTCATAAGACTGCCCGGCGCGCTGCTCGATCCTGTGGTCGAGATCGTCAGCATGGAAGTGATCGCAGTCGAGCCGTTGGGAATGACTGAGCCCGAAAAGAAGCTGCACGCGGCCCCGGTTGGGAGGCTGCCGCACGAAAGCGAGACGGCTGCGCTGAATCCGCCCAGTGGCGAGACGCTGATGGTGTAGGTAGCGCTCCCGCCGGCCGACACGCTCGCCGAAGTGGGCGAAGCCGACAGCGAGAATGCCTGGGCGGTACCGACCAGGGTGATCGCCTGCGTGCTCGGTGTAGCGTTGTCCATGATCTCAATCAAACCGGGAACCGCCACATTGCTGCCGGCAAGCGGCGCGAAGGTTATGCTGAGGGTGCAGTTCGCTCCAGCGGCAAGGGTGGCCGAGCCCGTGGGGCAAGTGTTGGTCTGAGCGAACGAACCAACTAACGTGACCCCGGAAAAGGTGAGCGGCGCGTTGCCAGAATTCGTCAGAGTGACGGTTTGCGCGGCGCTGGTGGTGGTGGCGAGCTGGGGGCCGAAGGTCACCTCCGTCGCCGAAAGTGTCACCGCGGGGGCCTGCGCATTGCCACGCGAGGCCGCCAGGAGGCCGAGCGCGATGAGGCAGCCCGTCATGACGAACTGTCGGAAGGTGCGATTACGATACACCACGGTGCGCTCCTATCGAAACGTGCGCTCGCACAGGGTCGAAAAACCTCACCGAGCGAAAGATTGGACTTAAAGCCGCGGGTGCGTTTTTCATGAGCTTTCGCGGGCCGAAGGCCCTAAGTGACAGCCACGAGTGGCTGTGCTGTCGGCCGCCATACGCCATTGCTCCAATTTACGCGAGATGCTCCGCTGCTGCCAAGAGGCGCGACGTGGTGGCGCGGGTGTCCCGCCCGTGAATGCATAGGGCCAAGATGGCCTTTTGGGCGGCACCAACACCATGGACCACTATCCTTTTGCGAAAAAACGGCCATTTTTCGAGGTTAAATTGCTGAAAACACGCGAGATAGCTACAATGGGTTTGGCGCATGCCATTTCGGGGATAAATCACTGGATATATTTGGGTTAGCTGCAATGGGTTTGGTGGCTTTGGAGCGCGATGGACAACTATCTTTTTGCGAAAAAAGGGCCGTTTTTCGGGGTTAAGATGCTCAAAAGACGAGGGATAACTGCAATGGGTTTGGCGGACCCGATTTATGGGATAAACCTCTGAAGCCATTGGGGTTAACTGCAATGGGTTTGGTTGGCTTTGGGAGGAACGACGGTGTCTGGTACGTGGCGAGAGGCCATTGGAATGAGCGGGGCTCAATCCGATTAGCATGTAGATATTACGTGTATCACGAAAGAGCCAAGATGTCAAGCGGAAAAGAGGCGAAGAGGGAATTCCCGTGAAAAAAGACAAAGACACGAGTCGGGAACAAAGCACATAATTCATCCTTGACGCCGCCGCGCATCGGGTGCGGTGGTACGACCCGAATTTGGCCTGGGAGCGCGGGCATCTTGCCCGCTCTTGCTTCCTCGATCGATTCACCTCCAGCGGGGCGGGGTGCCCGCGCTCCCAGGCCCAGCGACCCCGGAACCTATCATGATCCCTCGATATACCCGCCCGGAGATGGGCCGCATCTGGACCGACGAGAACAAATTCCGCTGCTGGCTGGCTGTCGAGGTGGCGACCGCCGAGGTGGAGGCGGAAGCCGGCCTGATCCCGAAGTCGGCGGCGCGCGCCATCCGCGGCAAAGGCAAGTTCTCGGTCGAACGTATCCACGAGATCGAGGAAAGGGTGAAGCACGATGTGATCGCCTTCACCACCAACGTGGCCGAGAACATCGGCCCGGCTGGACGTTACCTCCACTACGGGCTCACGTCGAACGACGTGGTCGACACGGCGCAGGCCCTGCAAGTGCGCGAAGCTTCGGAGCTGCTGCGGGCCGGCCTCGAGCGTCTGGGCGAGGTGCTGAAGAAGCGGGCGCTCGAGTTCAAATACACGCCGATGGTGGGGCGCACGCACGGCATCCACGCGGAGCCCATCACCTTCGGCTGGAAAATCGCGATCTGGTACGCCGAGAACCGCCGCAACCTGGAGCGCTTCAAACTCGCAGCCGAGCAGATGCGCGTGGGCAAGATTTCAGGCGCGGTCGGAACCTACGCGCACCTGAGTCCGCAGCTCGAAGCACGGATCTGCGCGCGCCTGGGGCTCGAGCCCGCGCCGATCGCCTCGCAGGTGATCCAGCGCGACCGGCACGCGTTCTATCTGAGCACGCTGGCCGTGATCGCAAGCTCACTCGATAAGATCGCGCTCGAAATCCGCGGCTTGCAGCGCACCGAAGTCCGCGAAGCGGAGGAATACTTCAGCGCCGGGCAGAAGGGCTCGTCGGCCATGCCGCACAAGCGCAATCCCGTGACCGCCGAGCAGATCTCGGGCCTGGCGCGCGTGGTACGGTCGAACGCGCAGGCGGCGCTCGAGAACGTGGCCCTGTGGCACGAGCGCGACATCTCCCATTCGTCCGTCGAGCGCATCATCCTTCCGGATTCCACCATCCTCGTCGATTACCTTCTGCACAAGACATCGCGCCTGGTGGAGACGATGTTCGTCTACCCGGAGCGCATGCAGGAGAATCTCAACATGCTGCGCGGCCTGATTTTTTCCGGCCAGCTTCTGCTCGACCTGGTGGAGAAAGGCGCGCTGCGCGAGGACGCCTACAGTTGGGTGCAGCGCAATGCCATGCAGGTTTGGCAGACGCGCGAAGATTTCCGCACGCTGGTGGAGCGCGATCCCGACATCGCGCGACGCCTCACGCCGCGCGAAATCGCGCGAGCCTTTTCATTGGAACGGCAGCTTCGGCACGTCAATACCGTGTTTCGGCGCATCTTCGGCCGGTGAGTAGTCTCAGACGTACGGGCGGCCCGTACGTCCGAGAATCAGGGCCGCCCGTACCGTACGTCTGAAATCAGGACCGCGTGGGATGTGTTGTATAATTTTGGTTTCGGGCCTCTGACCCAACTCCGGACGCCAAAATGAGGCTTTCCCGCAGACTCTTTCTCGGATCCTCCGCCGTCGCACTCGGTGCGCAATTGGCCGACGCCCTGGCGACGCCGCTCTGGAAGTGGCGTCGCGGCCTCGCACTCGAGGTGTCGGAGAAGGCTGCCGCGTCCCAGGCGTCCGCAGGCGCCGGCGGCGCGTCGCCCGTCACCTTCGTCGATGTGGCGAAGGAAGCCGGGATCATGGTGACGAACGTCTGGGGCGGCGTGGAGCACAAGGACTACATCATCGAGGCCAAGGGCAGCGGCCTCGCCTTCTTTGATTACGACATGGACGGGTGGCTCGACATCTACCTGACCAACGGTTCCCGCCTGAACACCCAATGGCCGGCGGGCCAGGAACCCACCTCGCATTTGTTCAAGAACAATCGCGACGGCACGTTTACCGACGTCACGGCGAAATCAGGACTGGGCGTCTTCGGCTGGCAGACCGGCGTCGCGGTTGGCGACTACGACAACGACGGCTGGGACGATCTGTTCTGCGGCTTCTGGGGCCACAACATTCTTTTCCACAACGACGGCGACGGCACATTCACGGACGTTACCAAGAAGGCTGGTCTTTGGGAAGATTTTGACGCCGCGCACCCGGTCCGCTGGGCCTCCGGCTCAACCTGGCTCGATTACGATCGCGACGGCCACCTGGACCTGTTCGTCGCCAATTACATTCTGTTCGACGAGAAGGCAACCCCGGCGCACGCGGCCATCTGCCAGTGGAAGGGCATTCCGGTCATGTGCGGGCCGCGCGGCCTGCCCGGCGGGTCGAATCTCCTTTACCACAACAACGGCGACGGCACCTTCACCGACGTTTCGGACAAAGCCGGAATCCTGAAGCCCGGACCGCGCTATTCCATCACTGCCGTCTCCTACGATTTCGACAACGATGGCTGGCCCGACATCTACGTGGCGGTGGACTCCGAAGCCAGCATCCTGTACAAGAACAACCACGACGGCACGTTCACGGACGTGGCGGTGATGGCGGGCTGCGCCTATAACGAAGACGGCCAGGAGCAGGCCGGCATGGGCGTGGGCGTGGCGGATTACGACTGCGACGGCTCGCTTGACATCTTCAAGACCAACTTCTCCGACGACACCTCGGACCTGTATCACAACAACGGCGACGGAACCTTCACCGACGTCACCTTCGCCGCCGGCGTAGGAGTAAACACCCAGTACGTGGGCTGGGGCTGCGGATTCCTCGACTTCGACAACGACGGCTGGGCCGACATCATGCAGATCAACGGCCACGTCTATCCGGACGTCGACAAGACCCCCGACCTCGGCACCCATTTCAAAGAGCAGCGCATCCTCTATCGCAATCAGGGCAACGGAAAATTCAAGGACGTGTCCGCCGAGTCCGGTCCGGGCATCACCGAGCGCTTCTCGAGCCGCGGCGCTGCCTTCGGCGACTACGACAACGACGGCGACATCGACGTGCTGGTCCTCAACATGAACGATCCGCCCTCGCTGCTGCGCAACGACGGCGGGAATCGCAAGAACTGGATCAAGATCAAGCTGGTGGGGACGACGTGCAATCGCACGGCGATCGGCGCGCGGGTGCGCGTGGCAACCGGCAAGCACGTGCAGATGGACGAGGTGCACAGCGGCACCAGCGTGATGTCGCAAAGCGATCTGCGGCTGCATTTCGGCGTCGGCGCCGCCACGGTGATCGACGCGATTGAAGTGAGGTGGCCGACCACGCAGAAGGTGGAGAAGTTCACGCGCGTGGAGCCGAACCAGATTCTGACCATCAAGGAAGGCGCCGGAATCGTGGCGCCGGAGAGCGCCGTTCAAAAGCCGATCCAGAAACCCGAAGTTGCGCCGGTCAAAACTCGCGCACAAGTTCGGGAAGCTCGCCGAGCGTCCTGATCCGGCGGCAATCCACTGAATCGTCGTAGCAATCGAAGCGATCAATCAGCAGCCCGCGAATTCCCGCCTGTTTTGCGCCCCCGAGATCCGTCGCATAGGTATCGCCGATGAAGATCGCCTCGGCGGCCTCGACGCCCGCCTGTTCGAGCGCCATGCGGAAGATCGCCGGGTCGGGCTTTTCGACGCCCACCACGGCGGAATCGAGAATGAATCGGAAGTAGCGCGCCAAGCCCGCGCGCGTGAGCTGCTCGGCAATCGTTCCGATCGAGTTGGAAATCACGCCCATGATGTAGCCCGATGCGCTGAGCGACTGCAGAGCCGGCTCGGTGTCGGGAAAAACGCGCGACCAGAATCGAATGTCGCGGTAGCGTTCGATGATCTGCTCGGTCATGGCGCCATGCTTGTCGATGGGAGCCTTGAGCCGGTCGAGCAGCGCGTGCAGATATTCCATCCAATACATGCGATCCACTTGCGGCGGCAACACGCCTCCGAGCTGCGGCCGGAGCCACGCGTCCAGCTTCTTTTTGCCCTCGCGCTCCGAGAAATGGAAGTCGTCGATGGTCGCGGGATACCCCGATGCGGTCAGCTCCCCGGCGAGCTCGTCCACGCGCGGATAGAGCAGCGTATTGCCGGCGTCAAAGAAGACAGCACGAATCATTTTCGATTGCCGACTGCCGCTTAGCCACCGTGCGCGCCAGCTCGTCCAGAAGGCTGGCGCGGTCGTCCTTCTCCAGGAAAGCGGCACGGATCCCGTTTTCGGCAAATTGGATCATTTCCTGCAGGCTGAGGCCGAAGGTCACAGCGGCAAGATTCATTTCCCGTTCGAGACTGGTGTGGAACATGGCCGGGTCGTCAGAACTCAGCGTGACGGGCACGCCGGCTTCCAGAAAACTCCGCAGCGGATGATCTTCGATGCGCTCGACGACGCCGGTCGCGACATTGCTGGTGAGGCACACTTCGACCGGCACGCGACGCTCGGCGAGCGACTGCAACGCTGCAGCATCGCGGCCGGCGCTCGTTCCGTGGCCGATGCGTTCCGCCCCCAATAACTCCACCGCATCGCGGACGCTCTCCGGTCCCGCCGCCTCTCCGGCGTGCGCCGTAAGGTGCAGACCGAGGTCGCGCGCCTCGCGATAGACGTCGGTAAAGAGCCGCGCCGGCCCGCGCTCTTCATCGCCGCCGATTCCGAATGCGACTACGCCCCGATTGCGGAATCGCGCCGCGTGCCGCATCACCGTCCGCGCGTGATCCACGCCGAATTGGCGGATGGCGTCGAAGATCCACGCCACGCGCACGCCCGTGCGCGCCGAAGCGTCGTCGGCCGCCTGCTTCACTGCCTCGAAGATGGCGTCGAGGGACTGGTTCTTCCACAAGACCACGCCGGCTGCCAGCGTCAGTTCCGCGTAGCGGACATTTTCCGCATGCAGCGATTCGATCAGGCGTGTGGTCGCAAGCGCGTAATCCTCCGGCGCTTCGAGCAGCAGCGAAAGCAGCTTGAAGGCGTTGAGAAAGTCGGCAAACTTCGGGTAGCGGAACCCGTCGTGCTCGCGGTCTCGAATCCACTCTTCGGTTTCATCCCCCAGGCGGCCCTTGCGCCGCGCCATTTCACGCAACGTGGCGGGCTCGATGCTGCCTTCGAGATGCAGATGCAGCTCGACTTTCGGCAGACGATGGATAAGAGGTCCGGAATCGAGCGTCGCGGGCATCGAGTCAGTGCGAGGGCAGCGCAGGCTGGCCGGCGTTGAGCCAGGCGGTGTACCAGTAGGAACCCGCGTCGTGGGCGGCAGCGTTCACTTCCTGCATCGCGGTGGGACCGATCGCGGTGTAGAACCGGTCGTAGTACTCGTCGGTGTAATCGCTGAGGCCCCCGCGCGACAGCCAGTCGGCCCAGAGGATGCGGTCCACCCAGGTGTTGGCTTCGAGCACCATGCTGAAGCCATACGCGGTTGGGTCATCGACTTTGCCCGCTTCTGCGGCGCGAAACATGAAGAAATTCGTGTAGCGGTCGATCAAGCTGGTGCCCCAGCGGACGGAGAGCCCTTGCTGCTCGGTCAACTGGCCGTCATAGTTCTCGGTGGTGCTGAGCGGATCGTGGGCGTCGGCCACGTAGCTCGCGAGCACGGCGGCGTCGAGCTTGACGTCATCCCACTTCTGCGCCTTGAAGTCGTTCGTCAGGCGCAGACTGTACTCGCCGATTCTCCAGGGCAGGATGCCGTTGTGCGTCAGGCGCCGGCCGCCGTACTTGGCCACCGCTTCCTTATAGGAATAGGGCAGCTCGATGTAAGGAAAAAGCCCGTATTTGTCGAGATAGATAAAATGCCGGTAGCGCTCGTAAGGATCCTTCTTGATCCAGTCGTCGGGATCGTTGGCATGATCGACGATAAACGTGCGGTTGGCCTCGAAGAACGGACGCATCGCCGGAGGCGTCGTCGAGACCGCCCAGTTGCTCACGAGGCGATGTGCGCCCGGACCCCACGCATAGAGGCGCGCAGACCCCATCACCGCAAACAGACCGAGCGTGACGACGAAACTCAGAAATCCAGGCAGCCAACGCGAAGGGCTTCGCCACGGTTGACCGTTTAAGGCGGGGCGAGACTGGTGGGATGCCGTTCTCATAGTGCGCGACCGCTGATCACAGGCGCGGCCTCGGGCGCCTTCGAGAACTCGCTGTGAAAGCGGCTATAAGTAAGATAAATCACCAGACCCACGACGAGCCAGATGACAAAGCGCAACCAGGTCTCGATGGGGAGGCTGGCCATCAGAATCAGGCAACAGACGATGGAGGCGATGGGCAACGCCGGCACCCACGGCACGCGGAATCCGCGGCGGCGTTCCGGCTGTTTGTAGCGCAGCACCAGCACGCCGAGCGCCACGAGAATGAAAGCAAACAAGGTGCCGATGTTGGAGAGCTCCGCCAGGGTTCCGATATCGAAAAAGCCGGAAGGGATCGCAACCACCAGACCTGCGATCCAGGTACTCACGTGCGGCGTTCGAAACCGGGGATGCACTTTCGAGAACACGCGCGGCAGGAGGCCGTCGCGCGACATGGAAAACCAGACGCGAGCCTGGCCGAGCTGATAGACCAGCAGCGAGCTGATCATCCCCGTCAGCGCGCCCATGGTCACCCAGCGTTCGACCGAGGTCAGACCGATCGCCTGGAGCGCGTTTGCCACCGGCGCCGCATTGTCGAGCGTGCGCCAATTCTGAACGCCGGTCAGCACGATGGCCACGGCGCAATAGAGAACCGCGCACACCACCAGCGACGCGATGATGCCGAAGGGGACGTCCTTCTGCGGGTTGCGCGTCTCTTCGGCACACGTCGAGACAGAGTCGAATCCGATATAAGTGAAGAACACGATCGCCCCGCCCGTCAGCACGCCCTGCCAGCCGTTGGGCATGAATGGCCGCCAGTTCGCCGGGTGCACGTACCGGGAGGCAAAAAAGATGAAGATCATGATGGCGACGATCTTTACGCCGACCATAATGTTGTTGGTCCGGGCGCTCTCGCGTATGCCTCGCACCAGGATCACGGTAAGTATCATCACGATCAGGAACCCGGGCACGTTGAAGTAGGATCCGGTGCGCTCGAGAGAGTCGTTGAAGACGGGATTGGCGATGCTGTCCGGGATCTTGAGCCCGAGACCGCTGAGGAGGCTATCGATGTAGGCGGAGAAGCCCACCGCCACGGCCATATTGCTGACCGCATACTCCAGGATCAGGTCCCAGCCGATGATCCAGGCCACGATCTCGCCGAGCGTGGCGTAGGAATAAGTGTAGGCGCTTCCGGCGATGGGAATCATGGAGGCGAGTTCCGCATAGCAAAGGCCCGCCAGGGCGCAAGCCACCGCGACCAGGAAAAAAGACAAGGCGATGGCCGGTCCGGCGCCGATGCGGCCCGCGGTGCCCACCGTGTGTCCGGCATGGAGCAGCCAGAGAAATAGCGGCGCCTTCAAGACGGATGGAAATTCCATCACCGTGCCCGAGGCCGCGGTGCCCGTCAGCACGAAGATCCCGGTTCCGATGATGGCGCCGATGCCGAGCGCGGTCAGCGACCACGGTCCGAGCGTCTTGCGCAGGCAGTGCTCGGGATTCTCCGCGTCCGCCAGAAGGCGGTCGATGCTCTTGGTCGCGAGTAGTTGACTTGCCATCAGATCCTTCCGCGCGGCTGGCGTCCCTCACTTGCAGGCTGAAAGCTCGGCATGGTGCAGGCTGGAAGCCTGCGCTACAAGGCCGTGCGACGTTAGCGCTTCGCCGGGCCGCCCGGACCGCGCTTCTTGACCTTCGGCTTGCGAGATCCGCGCGGCTCCGTGCGCTTCGGCTTGGGCGCCCGCTTTTTGCGCGCCGCGCGCTTCAGCTTCTTGCGTTCCAACTTGTCCGTCACTCTTGAAGTATCCATTCTCAGTCCTTTTGGATGTCAGTATTCGAAATGGCGCCCAACAGAGCCTAGATCATACAGCCAATTGGCGTCCGGCGTCGCAGAACGATCAAGCGCTCAGGCCTTCTCCAACGCGGCAAAGTGTGGCAGCATCTTCTTGGCGCCGTAACCCGGAAAGCTGATGGTCAGCTTTTCCTGCTCGCCCTCGCCTTCACATGCGATCACCGTGCCAATGCCGTACTTCGGATGCCGCACGCGATTGCCCCGCCGCCATTTGGACCCAGAGCCCGGCGGCGTGGAAGTGCGCCCGGCTTGCAGCCTCGAGCCGAAGCCCGTCGTCCGGAGCAACTGCTCGATCGATTCGCGCGAGTTGAACGCTCCTTGCCAATTGGTTTCGGCGCGCCCCGAGCTCGACAGCCGCTCGGTAAACCTGTCCGGAATCTCGCCGAGGAATCTTGACCGGCGTGTGTTGCGCCGGCCTTCCTCACCCCAGAATCGTCGCGTGGCGCTCGAAGTGAGCACCAACCGGTCCTTGGCGCGCGTCATGCCGACGTAGCACAAGCGGCGCTCCTCTTCGAGTCCGGCATCGTCGTCCATAGACATTTTGTGCGGTAGCAAGCCCTCTTCGAGTCCGGCCAGAAAAACCGAGTCGAACTCCAGACCTTTGGCGCTATGGAGCGTCATCAGCGTGACGCGCGCGCGTTCGTCGTAATCGTCGGTATCGGAGACCAGCGCCGCGCGGTCGAGAAATGCCGTCAGACCTTCGCCGGCCTCCTCGGCGGCAGCCACCGCGTTGACGAGTTCGAGCAGGTTCTCGACTCGTCCTTCCGCCTCCGGTGTGTTCTGGTCCCTGAACATCGCGAGATACCCGGTGCGATCGAGCAGGCTGCGGAAAAACTCGGCCATGCGCAGGCTCTTGCCTTCTTCGGCGAGCGTGCGGATCAGCGTGTGGAAATTCGCGAGCGAGCGCGCCGCCCGAAGGGGCGCTTCTTTCGCCCGCGTCAGCATCTCTTCGAGCGCTTCCCAGAGGGTCAACCGATTCTCGCGCGCCAGGGCCTGGATCTGCGCGACGGTGGTTTCGCCGATGCCGCGCGGCGGCGTGTTGATGATCCGCAGAAACGCAGCCGTGTCGCGCAGATTGAAAGCCAGGCGCGCGTAAGCCAGCGCGTCGCGGATTTCCGCGCGCGCGTAGAAGCTGAATCCGCCCACCAGCCGATAGCCGATCCGGCGGGCGCGCATCGCTTCTTCGAGCAGCCGTGATTGCGCGTTGGTGCGATACAGCACGCCCACGCTCGCGTAGCCGTCGGCCTGGAGCGCCGCGGACACTTCCCCCGCAATAAACTCCGCTTCGCCTTCGGCGGTGCCGGCCTGATACACGCCAATCGACCGCCCGCTTCGGCGCTCGGTCCACAACTTTTTCCCCTTGCGCGCCCGATTGTTGCTGACCACGGCCGAAGCGCCGTCAAGAATCACCTGGGTGGACCGGTAGTTGCGCTCCAGCCGCAGCACCTTGGCTTCGCGAAAATCCTCCTCGAAGCGCAGGATGTTCTCGATGCTGGCGCCGCGCCAACTGTAAATCGACTGGTCCTCGTCGCCCACCGCGCAGATGTTGTGATGGGCCCGCGTGAGCTGCCGGATCAGCCGGTACTGCACGCGGTTTGTATCCTGATACTCGTCCACGTGGATGTAGCGAAAGCGCCGGCTGTACGACTCGGCCAGTTCCGGCGACTTGTCGAAGAGTTCGACGATCTTCAGCAGCAGATCGTCAAAATCGAGAGCATTGGCGGCCCGCAGGCGATCGCGGTAGCGGCCGAAGATAGAGGCCAGCGCCTCGGTGTCGGGATCGCGCGCCTTCTCGTACATTTCTTCGGGGCCGATGCCCTGATTCTTGGCGTAGCTGATCCTGGAAAGCGCCTGCCGCGGCGTGAAGAGCTTGTCGCTCAGGCCGAGGTCAGTGAGACAGGCCTTCAGCAGCCGCGTCTGATCGTCCTCGTCGTAGATCGCGAAGTCGCGGCCGTAACCGAGCGCCTCGATTTCGCGGCGCAGCAGCCGTACCGAGAGCGAGTGGAAGGTCGAAATCTGCGGTTTCGCGCGGCCGTCCACGCCGGCACCCTGAATCTCCGCTTCGCCGCTCGGCGAATCGGAACTCTGCGCGCGTCGATCGGCCAGCAGCCGCGCCACGCGCTCGCGCATCTGATCGGCGGCTTTGTTCGTGAACGTGACCGCCAGGATGCTCCAAGGCGCAACGTGGCGGGTCATGATGAGATGGGCGATGCGGTAGGTGATGGCGCGCGTCTTGCCGCTGCCCGCCCCGGCCAGCACCAGCAGCGGGCCCTCGGTTTGTTCGGCGACGGCACGCTGCTCGCTATTCAGTTCGTCGAGAAGATCAGACATTCCAGCCTTTGGGAGCTAAGGGTTGAGGACCGAGCGCCGAGTTGAGGGCCGCCTTCGAATCCTTTGTTATTTTACACGATCGTCCTCCGTATGAATCTCAGGAGGCTTCGCCGTAGTGGCGGCTCTGCTGTAGCGCCGGTGTCCTCACCGGCGCGATCGAGCTGAAAATCGCCGGCGTCCTCATCGGCGCGATCGAGCTGAAAATCGCCGGTGTCCTCACTGGCGCGATCGAGCTGAAAATCGCCGGTGAGGACACCGGCGCTACAGCACCGTTTGGAGAGCTCTCCGGCGGATGCTATGCTGAACAAAGATCATGGCCAGTGCTTATGCAGTCGCGACGGGGGCCGAAACTCGTGCCCCGGAGTACCAGGCGCTGCTCGAAGTGTCGGAGTCCATCGCGCTGCATCGCGACCTCAACGCTCTTTTCCACGATCTTGCCGCGCGGCTGCACCCGATCATCGAATTCGATTTTCTCAGCCTCGTTTTGCACGACGACGCTCGCGACGTGATGCGACTGCACATCCTCGAGACCGATCTCGCCACCGATCTCCAGGCCGGAAAGGAAACGCCCGTCGATCGTTCGCTTGGCGGCGAAGTCTGGCGAACGCAACAGCCGCTTGTGATCAACGACGTAGAGAGCGAGACGCGGTTTCCCGAGAGTATGCAGATGCTGCGGCAGCGCAACGTGCGCTCGGTGTGCACCCTGCCGCTCACCACGGCACAGCGCAGGCTGGGCGGCATGGGCGTGGGCAGCCGCGAGCCCCATGCGTACAGCCCCGCGGACGTGGAGTTCCTCGGCCGCGTGGCGCGCCAGGTCGCGGTCGCCGTGGACAACGCGCTGAATGCCCAGGCGGCAAAGTCCTATCAGGCTGAACTCGCGCGCGAGCGCGACCGCTTGCGCCTGCTGCTCGACGTGAACGACGCCATCGCGTCGAAGGTGAGCAAGAGGGAGCTGTTTGCCGCGATTTCCGCCGGACTGCGCCGCCTGCTGAATATCGAGTACACGGGTCTTGCAGTCTACGACACGAAAACGAACCGGCTGCGCGTCTATGCCCTGGACTTCCCCGACAACCAGAACCTGGTCCTGGAGGATGCCGAGATTCCCCTGGAAGACTCGCCGCCCGGACAGGCATTCAGAACGCGGAAGCCGGTGGTGCTTGACGCCTCGAACCTTAACCAGTTCAACTCCGATGGCTTTCGCCGCATGGTGGCTCAGGGTCTGCGAGCCGGGTGCGTGCTGCCCCTCATCTCGCGCGACCGCGTTCTCGGCACCCTCAACGTCGGCACGCGCCGCGAAGCGAGCTTCACCGCGGACGATGTCGATTTGCTGACCCAGGTCGCCAACCAGATCGCCACCGCCGTCGAGAGCGCCCTCGCGTTCTCGGAGATCGAGGAATTGAAGGAGCAGCTGGCGCAGGAAAAGCTGTACCTCGAAGACGAGATTCGCACCGAGCACAACTTTGAGGAGATCGTCGGCGACAGTCCGGTGTTGAAGCGCGTTCTCCGGCAGATCGAGACCGTCGCACCGACGGACGCCGCGGTTCTGATCGAAGGCGAAACCGGAACCGGCAAGGAGGTCTTCGCGCGCGCCATTCACAACCTGAGCCGGCGCCGCGACCGCACCTTTGTGAAGATCAATTGCGCCGCGATTCCGGCGGGACTGCTGGAGAGCGAACTCTTCGGCCATGAAAAAGGCGCTTTCACCGGCGCGCTCGCGCAGCGTGCGGGACGATTCGAGCTGGCTCACCACGGCACGCTGTTTCTCGATGAAGTGGGCGACATTCCGCTCGAGCTGCAGCCCAAGCTTCTGCGCGCCCTGCAAGAGCAGGAATTCGAGCGGCTGGGCGGCACGCGGACGCTGCGCGTGGACGTGCGTGTGATCGCCGCCACCAACCGGAATCTCGCGCAAATGGTGGCCGAAGGCAGGTTTCGCAGCGATCTCTTCTATCGTCTCAATGTCTTTCCCCTCGAGGCGCCGCCGTTGCGGGAGCGCCGCGAAGACATCCCGCAGTTGGTGCGCTACTTCGTCCAGAAGTACGCACTGCGCCTGGAGCGGAAAATCGAAACAGTGCCGGCGGATGCGCAGCGCGCGCTGGCCGAGTACGCCTGGCCGGGCAATATCCGCGAACTCGAGAACTTCATCGAGCGCGCCGTGATCCTCTCGCGAGGCCCGGCGCTCAACATATCGATCGCCGATCTGCGGCAGTCTCCCGATGCGCCTGCCAACAGCACACCTACGCTCCAAGCCGCCGAGCGTGAACACATCCTCCGCGTCCTTGCAGAGACGAACTGGACAGTGGGCGGTCCCCAAGGCGCGGCGGCGCGACTCGGCCTCAAGCGCACCACGCTGCAATCGAAGATGAGGAAGCTGGGCATCAGCCGAGGTTAACGCCCTGGGAGATCTGAACACGACAGCTGCGCCGGTGCGTTCACGTGAAAACCACGAAGTATTTTGAGGCGACGCGGAACCGGCCGGACCGGCGGATGATTCGGGACGACTGGATTGAGAGGGTAAAATCGAATCCTGTGGCAGAATTCGTCCAGGGCGATGGCCGGATTCGGCGATGGGGTTACATTGAGGAAATGAACAATCGCGTTCTTCGTGTGGTGCTGCTCCCAGACGGCGAGACCATTCACAATGCATTTTTCGATCGTTCATTTCGCGGAGTTTGAGCGATGAGAATTCAGTATTTCGAAGACACGGATACGCTGCTCTTGGTGTTCAAGGAATCTCCGGTTAATGAGACCCGGGACCTGGACGAAAACACGCTTGTGGAATTTGACGCCGACGGTAATCTGGTCAGCATGACTGTTGAACATGCGCGGGAGCGTGCGGACGTTGCCAACTTCTCGTTTCAGCACATCCCGGCTCTAAAAACTGTAGCCTGACTGACGCCTCATTCGATCGCCCGGCAGGAAGCTGGGCATGTCCCAACCGTCGGGCCATTAACGCACCCAGAAACCGCTGAGCGCGATCAGCACTCCGGCCGCAGCCAACCCCGATCCCAAAAGCCAGAAAGGCTTCCTGCGCGTGATCAGTGTAATGGACGTGATCACCAGCGCAGCTTCCAGGCACACTTCGCCCAGGTCGTATCGCCCCGCTTGATGCTCGGATCCCTCGGCCGAAGCCTCGAAACTCTTCGCCTTGGCTCGCACACCCTCTTGCTGCTGCTGGTAGCGCTGGCGTTCCGCGGTGTAATGGTCTTTCAGTTTCTGAGCCTGGTCCGGATCTTTCACCTGCGCAACCGAGAGCAGGTCGGTGAAGAGTTCGTAGTTGTGATAGCGGATGTCGCGGGCCTCGTACTCCGACCAGGAGTCGGCGGCGCGAGTCTGGTCGAGGATGGTTCGGGTGTGAGCGCGATGACCGAGCACTGAAATCGCCGCCAGCAGCACCGCGATCACCGACATCGTGAACGTCGCGCCGATGAGCTCGGGATTCTCGCGGGTCTTTTCGGCTTGCTCGTGAAGTTCGTGGACTTCGGGCATTGGAGTTGGTCAGTCGACCGCAGTCAGTAGCTCCTGCTGATCGTAGATCGTGGTTCGTGGATCATCGCGACGGGATTGCGTGACGAAGAGGTCCTCAACGGCACGATCGACCATCCACGAACCAAGATCGCGGCCTTGGAGAGAGCCCGATCAAACGCGCAAGGGACAACTGACTACTGACCGCTTGCTTCATCAGGCCGATTCCCGTTTCCGGCGGCCGCAGTCGCCGGAACGCCCGCGCCGTGGCACTTCTTGAACTTCTTGCCGCTGCCGCACGGGCAGGGATCGTTGCGGCCCACCTTCTCGCGACGCACCACCTGCTGCGGTTTCTCCATGGCGCCGCCGCCCACCATGCGCATTTCCTGCTGCTCGCGGCGCTTGCGACGCTGATACTCGCGGATGGCGGCTTCCTCCTCGTCCGGCGTGCGCATCAGGAAGAGATAGCGGAGCGTCTCATCCTCGATGCGGTCCATGAGCCCTTCGAACATCTCGTAGGACTCGCGCTTGTACTCCACCAGCGGATCGCGCTGGCCGTAGCCGCGCAGCCCAATGCCTTCCTTGAGGTGGTCCATCGCCAACAGGTTGTCTTTCCATTGCGCGTCCACCACCTGCAGCAGGATCATGCGCTCGTGAATCCGCATGCGCTCGGGAGTCCAGACCTCCTCGCGCTCGCCATAGCGCTTGAAGACGATCTCCTGGAGCTCGTCGCGCAGAACGTCGAGCCGCTTCGGGTCCAGGGTCAGCTGAGCCTGGCGCAGGTCGACGCCCAGACGTCCCCAGAACTCGGTGCGAAACGCGTTCATGTTCCACTGGTCGGGCTGCTGATCCTTGGGGCAGTGAGTCTCGACGAGCCAGTCGATCAGGCGAATCACAGCCTCGCGCACGCGTTCCTGCTGATCGGCGCCTTTCATCAGCTCGTCGCGCAGACCGTAGATGGTCTCGCGCTGCTTGTTCATCACGTCGTCGTATTCCAGCAGGTGCTTGCGGGACTCGAAGTTCTGCGCCTCAACCGCCTTTTGCGCGGCCTCGATGCGCTTCGAGATCAGCCTCGACTCGATGGGCACGCCCTCGTCCATGCCCAGCTTGCCCATGATGTTCTTGATCCGGTCGCCGGCGAAGATGCGCAGCAGGTCGTCTTCGAGGGAGAGGAAAAAGCGCGAGGATCCGGGATCGCCCTGGCGCCCGGCGCGCCCGCGGAGCTGTTTGTCGATGCGGCGCGACTCGTGGCGTTCGGTGCCGAGGATGTGCAGCCCGCCGAGCCCGATCACGCGGTCGTGTTC
>JASHPE010000357.1 GCA_030038235.1 Terriglobia bacterium | reverse complement strand
TGTCGATGCTCAACTTCTACATCAATCGCGCCGGAGGTAACCTGGGCGCCAGTCAGAAGAAGGTCCTCGAGCGCGCCAAAGACGAATTGAGGGCGATCTATCGAAAGGGCAAGTAGCGATCGGCCGCCCGCTGTAACGCGTTAGATGGCAGGCACCGATTGCGTCACGGTGCGGCCCGTCAGACTGCCGGGCGAGCCGCCGGCGGTTCCGCGCTTGGTTCGAGCGCTTGACACACGCTTCCACAAACGCTAGCATTTGGGCTTGTCAACTAAATGAGCGTTGCTCGCCGCGCCCACTGCCCCTGCTCCGACGCTCTTTCTGACGATAGCCTGCTAGCTCGCTGACCAGCAAAGCCCATGGCCGAAATCAATTCCATCGGCAGCGCGTACCGGCAACGCCGGGTTCCGAACGGGAGAAACGGCAACGGCGCCGCGGCCTCGGCGGCCATCGTCCGTTTCGCCGAGTTCCAGGCCGACCTGCAGACGGGCGAGTTGTTCCGGGGCAAGCAGAAGATACGCCTTCAGGAGAAGCCTTTCCAGATTCTCCGGGCGCTCATCGAATGTCCCGGCCAGTTGGTGAGCAACGAAGAACTACGCCGCAGGTTGTGGTCCAGCAACGTCTTTGTGGATTTTGACCGGGGGCTCAAGACGGCCATCAGCAAACTCCGGCGGGCATTGGGAGACTCGGCGGCTCATCCACGGCTGGTGGAAACGCTGCCGCGCCGGGGGTATCGGCTGGTGGCGGCGCTGGCCGCGCCGCGCAACCACCGCCAAGCGGCGGAAGGCAACCGGATCAAGCTGGCCGTGCTTCCCTTTGACAACCTCAGCGCCGATCCGGGTCTGGAATACTTCAGCGACGGCATGACCCAGGAGATCATCTTCCATTTGGCGCGTCTGCACCCGCGGCGCCTGGGCGTAATTGCCAGGACGTCGGCGATGCGCTACAAGCACGCGGGAAAAAGCGTGGAGCAGATCGGGGGTGAACTCGGTGTGGACCATGTTCTCGAGGGCAGTGTGCGCCGTGCCGGAAAGCGCGTGCGAATTACCACTCAACTGATCCAGGTCGGCGACCAGACGCCGCTGTG
Source organism: Terriglobia bacterium (assembly GCA_030038235.1). Classification (GTDB taxonomy): domain Bacteria; phylum Acidobacteriota; class Terriglobia; order UBA7540; family UBA7540; genus Gp13-AA77. The sequence continues at coordinate 17,860 of JASHPE010000357.1, read as the reverse complement.
GCTCGAAATCTACGATCACGATTTCCGCGACGTCCTGGCATTGCAAAGCCGGGTCGCCGAGGCGATCTCCCGCGAAATCAAGTCCAACCTGACGCTGCAAGACTGATCCTCATTCAAGTCACCCCACGCAAGCAGAACCCGCATCGACGTCGCATCCGCACCCATTTCCTGTCTGGCGAACTTCACTCAGAACAAGTGCCTTGGGTGAACGACAGCGCCACCGCTCCCGCCGGCCGGTTGACCGCCAGTTGACGTGAAGTTTACGCGCCGGAGATTGCCCGCCGGACGGGTCCAGCGTAATCTGGCGTCTCCATCCCGGGGGGGATTAAGCCGTGCTCGTGAGGACAGGAGCGGGGTTCGATGAGCTCTTGGCGCATGACACGTCCAAAGCAGCATATGAGACGGGGCGGCGGTGGCCGTCGACGTCTTTGGTTGTTCTTCGGTCCGCTGAGACCCTACTGCCTGTTCCGATCCGCGAGTCAGCGGTGATGAAGCCGCTGCAAAACCAGATTTCACACTGATTCGAGCCCTTGTGATCGGCGCCTGGGAGCGCGGGCATCTTGCCCGCCCCGAGGTGAATTCGATCCAGCTAAACCCCTGAAGGAGTGCTATGAAGAAACGTATATTTTCAACACCTCGTACTTATATCGCTATATTGCTGATCGCCGCACCGCTGGTGTTTCTGACCGGAATGAGAAACCGGCCGGAGCAGTCGGAACACGGCGCGCCGGAAGACCCGTTGGCGCGCAGCGAATGGTTTCGAAAACAGAGGGCGTATCCGTACCAACACATTCCTGCGGGCGCTTACCTGCGTTCAATCCAGCAGCGGAATCAGAAGATTCAGACCGAATCCCAGACGATCGGCGTCGGCGGCGTGATGTCTGAGGTCACATGGGAGTTGCTCGGACCGCAGCCTACGAACACGGGCTATGCCTACCCCACGACCTCCGGACGCGTGACGGCGCTGGCGGTGGATCCCACAACTTCGAGCACCGTCTATGCGGGCGGCGCTGACGGCGGGATCTGGAAGACCACGAACGGAGGCACGACCTGGTCACCGCTGACCGACGGTCAGGCCTCGCTCTCCACGGGGGCGATCGCCATTGCGCCGTCCAATCACGAGGTCGTCTACGTAGGTACCGGAGAGGAGAACTTCAATTCCGATGGCTACGCCGGGGTCGGCATCCTGAAGTCCACCAATGCTGGAAGCAGTTGGACCCTGACCACGAGCCCATTCAACGACATCGATATCGGCGAACTGGCTGTCCATCCCACGAATGATGACGTTGTTCTCGCCGCAACGACCAATGGTGTCTATCTCACCACGAACGGCGGGACCAGCTGGACGCAGGAGATTTCAGGAACAGCCACCGGAGTGGTGTTCAACCCCTCCAACGGCGATACGGCCTATGCGGCCGTGGAAGGCGAGGGAATATACGTCTCAACCAACGAGGGCGCGAGCTGGAGCAAGGATAACGGCAGCGGCAGCGGAGCGTTGCCGTCAAGCGATGTCGGCCGGATCGCCCTGGCCATCGCGCCCTCCAGTCCTTCCACGCTCTTCGCGGGGATCGCGAATTCGTCAGACGGCGACCTGCTCGGCCTCTACAAGACCACGAACGGCGGCTCATCATGGACCAAGGAATCCTCGATCACCGACTATTGCACGCCTCAATGCTGGTACGACGACGTCGTGGCGGTGGACCCGGGGAATGCGAGCGTGGTCTACGTGGGCGGGTCGGAAGACAACGGCACGCTTTTCCAGTCGGTGAACGGGGGCTCGACCTGGACCAACGTCACGCTGGGCGACAACCTTGTGGAGCTCCACGAAGACCACCATGCCTTGGCGTTTTCCGCGAGCGGCGCCATCTTGTACGTGGGGAACGACGGGGGCGTGTGGAGCAACAGCTCGCCCGCCTCGACAACGGTCGACTGGACCAACCTGAACGCAACTCTGGCGATCACGCAGTTCTATCCGGGACTCTCGATCGGAGCCAGCGATCCCAATCTCGCCTACGGAGGAACGCAGGACAATGGTGTCCAGCAATATCAGGGGACCATTGCCTGGAACTACGCCTGGTGCGGGGACGCCGGCTGGACAGCGCTTGACTTTACAAACTCCGACAACGTTTACGCCAGTTGCGCCCAATATGACGTTGAAAAGTCCACCGAGGGAGGCGTGCTGGGTACGTGGTATCCCGCGACCTCGGGAATCAGCACCGGAGATCGCGCTCAGTTTATTCCGCCGCTGGTGATGGATCCCGTCACTGCGGAGACCTTGTACTTCGGCACTTACCGGGTTTACCAGACGACTAACGGTGCGGAGTCTTGGGCAACGATTTCGTCGGACCTGACCGGAGGTTCGGGGACTGTCACGGCCATCGGCGTAGCTCCGTCGAATCACAAAGTGATGTACGTGGGGACGAGCAACGGGTATGTCGAAATGACAAGCAACGCGGGCTCCGGAGCTACTTGGACGAAGGTAAGCTCGGGCCTGCCGGACCAGTCGATCACTCAAGTCGTGGTAAGCCCGACGACTTCGAGCACGGTATACGTCGCATTTTCGGGATTTCCATCCGGAAGCGGGCAGCACATTTATGAGAGTACGAACAGCGGGTCGACCTGGACGGATATCAGCAAGGATCTTCCGAACAGTCCGGTGAACGACCTGGTCGTCGATCCGACTTATTCGGATACTCTCTATGCTGCGATGGACGTCGGCGTCTACTACACAACGAACTCGGGAAGCGCGTGGACGACGTTGCTGAGCGGTCTGCCTGACAGCGCAGTTTTGGCGCTGAAGATGTACAAGTCAAGCCGCACGCTTTGGGCGGCGACTCACGGCAGAAGCATTTGGAGCATCAGCGTTTCTTCGATTGAGTGAGGCAGGCAGGTCGGCCCTTGTAATAGCCACGAGCGGGGCGGCCGAGAACATGTCGGTCCGCTCCGCATTCTGGCCGATGATTTGAACGAAAACCCAGACGCGCGCTTACGTTCTGGCTCGCCGCCTCATGTAGAGAGTAAGTCCGCACAGGCCCGATCCCAACAGGAACAGAGCACTCGGCTCGGGCACTGGAGGACCGCCGGGTCCGGGGCTCACGACCAGATCGCCGCTGGCAACCGTGCCGTTGAGGCCGCCCATGCATCCGTCATAATAACCAGCCGAGCAAACCAGGATCGCGTCCAGGCTGCCGGTGACGTTGTCGGAATTCCATCCAAAGTAAGAAGCGATGCCGGGATTGACGGTACCGCTGAGATCGAATCCATCAAAGCTCAGATTTCCACTGGATGTATAGGCGACTTCTCCCTGCAGGAACTGCCCAGTGAAAAGTGTAACCGACGAACAACTGCTGCCGCTGCCGGGCAGGCAACCGGTGACCGTAATGCTGGCGGGATCGCTGGGCCCGAAAGTATACGGGTTGCTCAGCGTGCCGGACCCGCCAGTGCCTGGTCCCGTGGCGAAAGAAACGAGCGCGCTTCCGTTCAGCGGGGAGTTGGTACCTCCTACCACGCCCAGACTTACACCGTCTGCGCTGGCCGAAAGGCTACTGCTGCCGCCACCCCAAGTCCACGTTGAACTGGAATTGCTACCGGTGAAACTGAAGTCAATGGAGCTGGCAAAGGCCGCTCCAGCGAGAAAGAGCACAGCCACTGCTACCGTGAACGGAACTAACTTCTTCGCGTACATCTTCTTCTTTCCTCCATTTCGTCGTAGGCTGCTTCCTGCGAGCGACTCAAGCTGCCCACCACCGACTTCCGGGTTACCGACATTTCCAATGCCGCTGATCGGTAACCCAGACAACTCACGTTAGAGGATCACGCGAAACTCAACAATCAGGTCGGTTGCGTAACAAGACGGGAAAATCGCCGTAGGGCGAACTGAATTCAGACTCAGTTCACTCCGCAGTAAAGGATATACAGTAAGTAACAAGTTACGCGACAATCATGCCCTGCATAGCTGGAATTGCCAGATCCGACCGGATGAGCTCTGGGTAATTCAAGAAGAAGTCCGATCAGGGCTCGACAAGATGATTCCTGATAGCGAAACGCGTGAGGTCAGGCAGCGAGTGGACGTCGATTTTGCGCATAATGTTCGTGCGGTGGGTCTCGGCGGTTTTAACGGAGATGTTGAGACGGGTGGCTATTTCCTTGTTGACGTGACCTTCGGCCAGCAACTGAATGATTTCCCTTTCGCGCGCCGTAAGCCTCACCAGCGGAATGCCGTTTCCGTTCCTTCCCGGGTCGAGGGAGCTGCGTTTTGCCATCTGCGGGCTGAGGGAGAACTTGTGTCGCCGTACCGACGCCACTGCCGCCACCAAGTCGCGCCCAACGTCCGATTTGAGCAGGTAACCTCGGGCCCCGCACGCCTCGGCTTCGCTCACCAATTGCTCGGAGTCGTGCGCCGTGAGAATCAACACTTCAGTCTGAGGCAGCGATTCGCGGATCCGGCGAGTCGTCTCGAAACCGTTGAGATCCGGCATGCCAACATCCAGGATGGCGATATCCGGTTTGAGATCAAGGGCCATTTCGAGGGCCTGCCTGCCGTTGGTGGCCTCGCCAACAACGGTCCAGCCGGGCTGCGATTCCAACAATTCGCGTAAGCCCCGGCGCAGGATATCGTGATCATCCGCGACCAAGAGACGAATGCCAACCATTACCACCACCTTTAGATTAGTAGCCCCACCGTTCAAACTGAACGGCCCCGAACGGCTGAACATCTCTGCGGGAACGGGCAGAACGCCTGATTCGGAAGCCCCGGAAAGCCGCCCGCAACCCTCGTGCAAGAAGGCGGCCAAAGCCATTTTCACCGGCAGATGGCTGAGCAGCACCGGCGAAAACGACTGAGCCGTTAGGACTTGCCAGCCTGCGAGCAGCCCGCGGGTTGTGGAAGGCCGTAAGCCTTCCACGTACGTCTTCTGCGCGGCCATGGTGCAAAAGTTACCCTAATATCGGCGCTTCTGGCGCCATGTCTCCCACGGACCGAAGCTGCTGAGCGCGTTTTCGAGAACTGTACGAGTTCGTTCGTCGCTTACGCCCTTCAGCACGCAGAGCAAAGCGGGTTCGGGCTGATGTCGCGTGCGAGAAGTCGGGGCTGCAAGAAAATGCCGCCTCTTGAGCCTTCACCCAAGTCAAAGCACTGGTTTGTAGAAGTAACTCTAGGGCCTATGTCGCGAACCGGTGATCGAATCGTCGAGTCAGGAGGCAAATGCAGCACTCCGCCACGATCGCGACCATACGCGCGCCTGGACGAGCCTAACATCGGAGTTCAAGCCGCCAAGGAAACGGAGAAACCATGTTCAACATGTTCAAGATGAGTGCACGAGCAGTCCGAAAGGCAATCGCCGGAGTCACCGGGCTGTTGGCCGTAGCCACGGTCCTTGCCGCCCAGTCAGCGGCGCCCAATGAGACCGGGCGCGCGCAGTTGATTCAGACCTACGTAAAGCTGCCCATCAGCTTCGAAGCCAACCAGGGACAGACTGATGCGCGTGTGAAATTCACGGCGCGCGGCGCCGGGTACGCGCTCTTTCTCACGAGCGACGAGGCAACTCTTCTGCTGAGCGACGCCCAGCCCGGGCGGAAGCCGGGCGAAAATCGCGGTGCGAACGCGGTTCTGACGATGCGGTTCCTGGGCGCGAACCAACATTCGGCAGTTTCCGGGCTCGACGAACTCCCGGGCAAAAGCAATTATTTCCTCGGCTCCGATCAACAAAAATGGCGGACCCAGGTGCCAACCTACGGCAAGGTGCGCTATGAACACATTTATCCCGGCGTTGACCTGGTGTACTACGGAAACCAGCGCCAACTGGAATACGATTTCGTGCTCGCGCCCAATGTCGACCCAAACACCATCCGATTGAAGCTGGACCGGGTGTTTGCGGATGCGCGCGGCGGCGCAGAAGAGCACAGCAAGTTGCATATCGCGGAAAACGGCGATCTGGTCGTCGCGGCTGATGGGCGCGAGGTCCGCTTGCACAAGCCGGTGGTATACCAGGATGCTGGCAGCAGGACAATCGTGAACGCGCGCTACGTTCTGCGCTCGCACAATCGCATTGCCTTCAAGCTCGGACGATACGACCGACGGCAGCCGTTGGTCATTGACCCGGTCCTGAGCTATTCCACATTTCTGGGCGGCAGCTCGAACGACGCGGGCACGGGCATTGCGGTGGACTCCTCCGGCAACGCCTACATTACCGGGGGCACGACGTCCAGCGATTTTCCGGCGTTCGGCGGGTATCAAACAACCTACGGCGGAGCCGGCAGTTCTTGCACAGTATTTGCTTTCGAGTGCGGCGACGCCTTCGTGACCAAGATCAATGCTTCAGGATCAGCCCTGGTCTACTCTACCTACCTCGGCGGATCGCAAAATGACACCGCGTTTGGCATCGCGGTGGACTCCTCGGGCGACGCCTATATCGCGGGCGAGACTTATTCAACGAATTTTCCCACCACCACCGGAGCGTTCCAAACCAGCCTGGGCTCCGGGGCAATTCACAACGGTTTTGTGACGAAGCTGGCTGTGAACGGCGACGGCCTTGTGTGGTCCACCTACCTGGGAGGCGGCGACGAAGATACCGCGGCCAGTATCGCCGTCGATTCTTCGGGAGACGCATACGTTTCAGGCAGGACTCGCTCGAGCAATTTCCCCGTGACCGCCGGGGCCTTTCAAACCACCTTCCAGGGCAACCAGGATGGGTTCGTTACGAAGTTGAACAGCACGGGCACCGGGCTCATCTATTCAACGTACCTGGGCGGCAACAGTTACAGCGCCGCCAACGGTATCGCGGTCGATTCCTCCGGCAACGCGTACGTCGCTGGGCAGACCACTTCAACCAACTTCCCGACGCTGAATGCCTACCAGAATACCTTTGCCGGAGGCGGTACGGACTGCGGTTCAGGTTTGCCATGTGGCGACGCCATCCTGACGAAACTCAATGCCACCGGAACAGCACTGCTCTACTCCACGTATCTCGGCGGATCGGATGAAGATGCCGGGGTCGGAATCACAGTGGATTCCGCCGGCAACGCCTACTTCGTGGGCGGCACGCATTCCACGAATTTCCCCCTGACCTATGGCGCTCAACAGTCGACCTATGGCGGCGGGTCTGCGACGTGTTCGAGCGCAGGGCTCGCCTGCGGGGACGCTTTCATCGCCAAGGTGAACACCTTGGCGTCAGGAACCGCCTCGCTCGCGTTCTCAACCTACTTCGGCGGCAGCGGCGATGACATCGCCCTGGGCGTGGCGCTCGACGCCTCGGGTCACGTTCACGTGGCGGGCGGCACTAATTCCAAGAACTTGCTGGTGACCGGGACGGCATTACAGGGAACCTATGGTGGTGGAACTGCGACCTGCGGCTCCGACATGTTCTGCGGTGACGCCTTTGTTCTCACGCTGACCAATCTCGGGTCGGGGGTCATGTACTCCAGCTATATCGGCGGCAGCGATGATGATTTCGGTACCGGCATGGCTCTCGATTCCTCAGGCAACGCGTACATAACCGGCGCCACGCTGTCCGAAACCTTCCCGGTGACCCCCGGAGCCTACGACTTGTCGTGCTCCTCGTGCAGCACCGGCGCCTCGGATGCCTTCATCTCCAAGATGGAAGGTACCGGCGTCCTGCCTCTGTCGGAAAGCCCGACGCTCGACGTTGACTTCCTCGGTAACGGGCAAGCCAGCCTCGCAATCTGGCGGCCCGACACCGCGACCTGGTGGATCAACGGCGCCCCAAGTGAACTTTTCGGCGAGAGTAGCGATGTTCCTGTGGCAGCCGACTTTGACGGCGATGGTAAGAGCGATGTCGGAATCTGGCGGCCGTCGAACGGAACCTGGTACTACATCAGCAGCAAGACGGGTCTTAGCGCGGAGCAGCAGTGGGGCGAGGCGGGCGACATTCCGGTACCTGCCGATTACGATGGCGACGGCAAGGCAGACTTTGCAGTTTGGCGACCGTCGAATGGAACCTGGTACTACCTTAGCAGCTTTGACGGAGAAGTACACACGATGGCATGGGGCGCCAGCGGCGACGTTCCGGCGCCCGGCGACTATGATGGCGACGGTAAGGCGGACTTCGCGGTGTGGCGTCCGTCGACCGGAACGTGGTATTACATCGCGAGCAGCACGGGCGCCGTGGTCTCCCAGCAATGGGGCGTGCCCGGCGATATGCCGGCCGAAGGCGACTACGACGGCGACGGCAAGACCGATTTAGCTGTCTGGCGCCCGTCAAACGGGACTTGGTACATCATCCTCAGCACCGGAACAGAGGTCAGCGTGCAATGGGGTGAAACCGGCGACATCCCCGTGGTTGGCGACTACAACGGCGACGGCAAGAACGACTACGCGGTGTGGCGCCCCTCGAATGGCAAATGGTACATCGAGTATTCGAGCGGCGGGAACGCGAGCTTCGCGTGGGGCGAGATCGGGGATATCCCGGCTACTTATCTGCCCGAGATGATCCGCCGCGACAAGCACATCGCGAACTTCGACGGCGACCGCAAGACCGATATCGCGGTCTGGACGCCTTCGACCGGAACCTGGTCCGTAATTGAGAGCAGTACCGGCGCGCTGGTCACCAAGCAGTGGGGCGAAACCGGTGACATCATCGTGCCTGGCGATTACGACGGTGACGGCAAGACCGATTATGCCATCTGGCGGCCTTCGACGGGTACCTGGTGGGTGCTCTACAGCAGCACTGGCGCCGTCGTCAGCCGCGCGTTTGGCCTGAGCAGCGACATCCCGGTGCCCGGCGATTACGACGGTGACGGCAAGACCGACTACGCCATCTGGCGGCCTTCGACCGGCACCTGGTGGGTGGTCTACAGCAGCACCGGTGCTGTCATCAGCCAGGCGTGGGGCGTGAGCAGCGACATCCCGGTGCCCGGCGATTACGACGGTGACGGCAAGACCGACTACGCCATCTGGCGGCCTTCGACCGGTACGTGGTGGGTGCACAACAGCAGCACCGGTGTTATCGTCAGCCAAGCATGGGGCGAGAACGGCGACGTCCCAGTGGTTGGCGACTACGACGGCGACGGCAAGGCCGACTATACCGTGTTCCGCCCCTCGAATGGGACGTGGTATACGTTGCAATCGAGCAATGGGCAACAAGTGTTCACGGCGTGGGGCCTCAGTACGGACATCCCGGTAGCTAAAGACTACGATGGCGATGAAAAGACGGATATCGCGGTCTGGCGGCCGTCGAACGGCACGTGGTACGTCCGGCAATCGAGCAACGGCAAAGTGGTGACTACGCCGTTGGGAACTTCAACGGACGTTCCCGTGAACGAGCCCACGGCTCAATTCGGGCTCAAGTAGGCGACAACCGCTGGCGCGAGGCGCCGGGAAGATCCCGCGGCCTCGCGCCAGTCGGGCGTTTTATGAACGGGCAGGCCTTGTGCCTGCCCTCACCACGCAGACAAGCGAGTCTCTCAGCAGCTCAGGTAGTCCTTTGACATTGTTTGGGCTACCTTCTCCTCTCAAACAGCCAAGCACCTAACACCACCCCGGAATCCCTCGGCTGTGGACGGCAATAAGTCTAGCTAAACCAGATGGTTGACCGGGGTCGCCCACCGACCTGTCAACCGCCTGGCGCGAGCCCCTGCCGCTATCGCCAACCCAGCCAAGCCTCCCACAAGCGTGACGACGGTCACTGCCCCGGCAATCGCCGCCGCTTAGCTTGAACTTGGGAGATTGTGGCAGCGTGCGCTGCCGCGCCTGCAGGGACTGGAGGTGGCAAGCCATGGTGAAGATCGAACGCATTCTCTGTCCGGTCGATTTCTCGGAGTACTCGATCAGGGCGTATGACTACGCCTACTCGCTGGCTAAACACTATAGCGCCCAACTTGTGATCGAGCACGTGGTGCAACCGATCACGGTCACTTACCCGTACTACGGCTTTCCGGACGTGACCGCGTACGACGTGTACTGGAACATCACCTCGGATGCCGAGAAGCGCCTGCAGGATCTCGTGCGGACTCACCAAGTGAACGGCGTCCGCCCCGAGTGGGTGGTGGAAAAGGGCGTGGCCCCTGACGCCATCCTGAGTGTGGCTGAGGAGCGCGAAGCCAGCCTCATCGTGATGGGCACGCACGGACGCCGCGGACTCGACCGCCTGGCGCTGGGGTCGGTGACCGAGCGCGTGATCCGGCGCGCGCGCTGTCCGGTATTGGCCGTACGCAAGCCCACGCACGACTTTATCAGTCCCGACGTTGCCGACGATCCGGTGCGGCTGCGGAAGATCCTGCTGTGCACCGACTTCTCGGTGCATTCCGAAAAGGCGCTCGATTACGCCATGTCGCTGGCGATGGAATATAACGCCAAGGTCACGCTCCTGCATGTGCTCGAGGGCGTATCCGCGTCGAAGGACCTGCTGGAGGCGACTTCGGGAGCCATGCACGCTCTCGAGGCGCTCGTCCCCAAGGACGCTTCAAATTGGTGCGACGTGAAATGCCTGGTGCGCATGGGTAAGCCGTATCAGGAGATTATCCAGCTGGCCCAGGAGAACCAGAGCGATTTGGTGATTCTGGGCGTGCGCGGACGCAATGCCCTGGACTTGGCTCTGTTCGGATCGACCACGCACCGCGTGATCCAGCTCGGCGGCTGCCCGGTGTTGGCGATTCACGTCTGATTCCCTTTGCGGGTGACGCGCGCAGCCGGGAGCGAGCGGCCAACTTCCACCTGGCTCACGCGTCACCCGCGCTTCCAGCGGCGCTGTGTCGGTGCCGTAATCGCTGGCGAGGACACCGGCGCTACACTCCACGTTTCCCGTATAATCCCTTTCTATGGCGCAAGCCCCCGCTTTGAACGTTGAGCCGGCCCACGACATCCTGCGCGGCCGGGTCCATCCGCTCGACGTGTTCTTCGCCCCCAGAACGGTCGCAGTCGTCGGCGCCACGGACAAGCCGGCGAGCGTGGGCCGGGCGGTCCTGTGGAACCTGCTGAGCAGCCCTTTCGGCGGTACCATCTTTCCGGTCAACCCGGGCCACGATGCGGTACTCGGCATCAGGGCTTATCCGAATATCGCGGCAGCACCGGCAGCGGTCGATCTCGCGGTAATCGCGACGCCGGCATCGTCGGTGGCCGGCGTGGTCGCCGAGTGTGTGGAGGCGGGCGTCAAAGGCGCCATCATCATTTCGGCAGGATTCAAGGAGACTGGGGCGAAAGGCGCCGAATTGGAGGCGCAAATTCTCACTCACGCCCATCGCGGACGCATGCGCGTGATCGGGCCGAATTGCGTGGGCTCGATGACTCCGCTGACGGGTCTCAACGCCACGTTCCTAGGCGCCATGGCACGGCCCGGCGACGTCGCCTTCATCAGCCAAAGCGGCGCTCTGTGCGCTGCCATCCTCGACTGGAGCCTGCGCGAATTCGTCGGCTTCAGTTCCTTCATTTCGATCGGCTCCATGGCGGACGTGGGCTGGGGTGATCTGATCGACTATCTCGGCGACGACCCGCGCACCCGCAGCATTATTCTCTATATGGAATCGATCGGCGATCCGCGGTCGTTCCTTTCCGCCGCGCGCCAGGTGGCGCTCACCAAGCCGATTATTGTGATCAAGGCGGGACGCAGCGCGGCGGCCGCCCGGGCCGCGGCTTCGCATACCGGCGCGCTCACCGGCAGCGATGAAGTGCTGGACGCGGCTTTCCGGCGCGTGGGCGTGCTGCGCGTGAACAGCATCGCCGACCTCTTCTACATGGCGGAGGTGCTGGCCAGGCAGCCGCGTCCGAAGGGCCCGCGGCTCGCGATCGTAACCAATGCCGGCGGACCGGGCGTGCTGGCTACCGACGCTTTGGCCGAATTGGGCGGCGAGCCTGCGCCCTTGACGGACGAGACGCTGAAAGCCCTTGACGGCATCCTGCCGCCGCACTGGAGCCACGGCAATCCGGTCGACACCCTCGGCGATGCCAGTCCCGCGCGCTACGCCCAGGCCGTGGAAATCGCCGCGCGCGATGCCAACAGCGATGGCTTGCTGGTGCTACAGGCCGCGCAGGGGCTGAGCGATCCGGCGGAGGTCGCCGAGGCCTTGAAAGCGCACGCCCATCTCCCGGGCAAACCAATCCTGGCGAGTTTCATGGGTGGGGCGCAGGTTGCCCCAGCGGAATCGATCTTGAATCGCAGCGGCATTCCCACCTTTCCCTACCCCGACGCCGCCGTACGCATGTTCCATTACATGTGGCGCTACACCTACAATCTGCGCGGCATCTACGAAACCCCGCAGTTGGTGGCCGACGCGGACGAGGACGCGAGCGGCGCACGCGCGCTGATCGATGCGGCGCGGGCGGCGGAGCGCTCCGTTCTGACCGAATTCGAGTCCAAGCGGATCTTCAAGGCCTACGGCATTCCCGTGGTGGAGACACACCTGGCCCTCAACGAAGACGAAGCCGTCAGTAAGGCTAACGCCCTGGGCTACCCTGTCGTTCTCAAGCTGCACTCGGGAACCATTACCCATAAGACGGACGTGGGCGGGGTGCAGCTTCACCTCCGCGACGAGGCGGCGGTGCGCAGCGCTTACGCCGCCATTGCCGACTCGGTGCGGGAAAAGGCGGGCGCGGCGGACTTCCAGGGCGTCACCGTGCAGCCCATGGTGCGCGCGGAGGGCTACGAGGTCATCGTGGGAAGCACGCTCGATCCGCAGTTCGGTCCGGTGCTGCTGTTCGGCGCCGGCGGACAATTGGTCGAGATCTTCCAGGACCGCGCCCTGGCCCTGCCTCCGCTCAACACGACCCTGGCCCGCCGCATGATGGAACAGACCCGCATCTTTAAGGCGCTCGAAGGCACGCGCGGACGCCGAGCCGTCGATATCGGCGCGCTCGACCACCTCCTGGTCCGCTTCAGCCGTCTGGTGATGGAGCAGCGCGCCATCCGGGAAATCGACGTCAATCCGTTGCTCGTGTCGCCGGAAGGAATTGTGGCGCTCGACGCGCGCATTCTTCTGAACGACGCTTCCATTCCCGAAAATCGGTTGCCGCCGCCCGCCATCCGTCCCTATCCGACCCGCTACGTGGCGCCGACGACGCTAAGGGACGGCAGCGTGGTGACGATACGTCCCATCCGCCCGGAGGACGAAGTCCTGATGGTGAAGTTCCACGAAGCGCTCTCGGAGCGCAGCGTCTATATGCGCTATTTCCACACGATTTCGCTCGACCGCCGCGTCGCCCACGAGCGCCTGACGCGCATCTGCTTCGTCGATTACGACCGTGAGATGGTCCTGGTGGCGGAGCGTCGGACTCCGGAAGGCGAGACTGAGATCGTGGGCGTCGGTCGCGCCAATCGTCTGCCGGGAACCGACGAGGCCGAGACGGCCATTCTGGTCAGGGACTCATGCCAGAATCGGGGGCTCGGCACGGAACTCGTTCGCCGTCTGATCGCTTTCGCGCGCGACGAAAAGATACGCGTACTGGCCGCCGACACTCTCGCCGAGAATATCGAAATGCAGCAGATCTGCCGCAAGCTGGGCTTTGAGATTCACCGCCACGCGGACGACGCTTCGATGGTCAGGGCGGTGCTTCGGTTGGAAGATTCGACTCCTGGCAAGTTCTGAGCGCGGCGTTGACGCGCGCCCGCGCTCCCTAATGATGGATAGTCCTGGCCTCCGCGCCACGTGCCGCTTCCAACACCGCGATCATTCGGTGCAGCCACTCTCTCACCCTCTGCTCCACAACTTCGGGCGGCTCGTTTCCTTCGAGGTAGTGTACGGTCTCGCCCTCGGCATTCAGCGGGATGAAATGGCAGGGCACCTCCTCGGCAAGACGTGTGGGCGGCACCAGGGCAGTAAGCAGGCAGTATTCGCAGCGCATACCCCGATTTGGGTCGGCAAAATTGAGGCAGGTCGGAGAGTCGTGAAAAATGGAACTGGGCCTCCAGTGCGTCCCAGGCGAGTGCGAATAGCCGCCATTCTCCAGGAATGCCAGTTCCGACTTGAGAAGCTCGAGGACATCGCGATCGTCTGTGGGCATCGTCCTTCCCTCCTGCGCGATCCTTCAAGTTGAGTCTCCACCCTCGGCACTCACGGCGACGGTGGCCGGAATCACGGTCATCTGTGATGCGGCCCACAATTCAATTTCGGACGTAGGGGCGGCCCTTGTGGGCCCCCGAACACGGCGCATCCTTCGCATCTTGTCGGCGGGACGGCCACCAGGGGCCGCCTCTAGGTCTGAGATTTAGGGCACTTAATCAGACACTACTTGACAGTGTCTTATTCTGTGCTATGCTCTCCTTGGGATCGCAGATGACCAGGAAAGCGCAGCCCCACTCTCGCTCCCGTCCGGCGCGCGACTTCACCCTGTCGACGCTGGCGGCGGAGTCGCGAGTGCCGGAGCGCACCATCCGCTACTACATCGCCCGCGGGTTGCTCTCTCCCCCGGTTCGCGGCGGGCGCGGCGCGTTCTACACCGCCGACCACCTCGATCGCCTCCGGGAGATCCAGCAGCGGCAGAACGAAGGCTTGACCTTGGCTGAGATCGAACGGCAAGGCGAGCGCGGCGCAGCAGGATCGCGCTTGCCGGAACCCGAGTCCTGGCTGCAGTACACTCTTGCGCCTGACGTGGTCGTGCAGGTGCGCACCGGAGCCGCACCCTGGCGAGTGCGGCAAATCAAGTCCGTCCTCGACCGGCTAACGCGCGAGCTCGAAATGAACGAGCCGCAGAAGGAAGGATGATCATGCCGAACACTGTCCGAGCCACCGGTTTTGTGCCTCGCGAACAATCCACAAACGAACCGCTCAAGTTGAGCATGCAGCGATTGTGGCTCACCGGGCGCGTGCTTCCCGTGGGAGCGCGCCTCTGGGTCTGGCACGAATTCCAGTCCGAGGAGACGCAGCCCCTCGAGGTGATTTACGGCTTCGCTTTGCCTCGCGATGCCGCTCTGCGACGATTTCGCATCCGCGGTGAGAATTTCACCGTCGATTCGGAGCTCTGCCCTACCGCCGATGCCGTCAAGGCGTATGAAGACGGCATTCGCGCGGGGTCTCTCGCGTCGCTCGCGCGGCAATACGGCGACGGCCTGGTGAATCTCACTGTGGGAAACATTCGCCCACACGAGAGAGTCGGGGTCGTGCTGGAATTGCTGGCCGGCGTCGAGCTTCACGACCACAGCCTGCGGCTGCGTTTCCCGTTCACTCTCGCCCCTGCCTATCATGCCAAGGCCCGATCGATCGAGGTGGAACCCGGCGTGGGCGAGATGGAGCTGCCTTCCGAGGAGTTCGGCGATCTCATTCTGCCCCGATTCGTCAAAGACCAACGCCACCTGCACCAGGTGGGCTTTTGCCTGGAAGTGGAAGCAGGGGAAACCAGGGAGATCGCCTCGCCTTCGCACACGCTGCGCGTGCAGAAGCAGGATGACGGGCGCACTTCGGTATCGCTGGCGCGGGAAAGCGATCTGCCCGACCGCGACCTGGTGCTTGACGTCCAGACGAAGCCCTCGAGGGCAATCGTGTTGTGCGGCGCGGACCAGGGCGGGAAGGGCCGGTTTGCGGCCGTGATTCCGTCTGCCGAGTTTGGCGCGGCGCCATGCGGTCCGCGGCGCGTCGCGATCCTGCTTGACCGGTCGGGGTCCATGAAAGGGACGCCTCTCACCCAGGCGAAGAGGGCCATCGAAGCCTGCCTCGCCGCTCTCGATCTCACCGACCAATTCGGTCTCGTCGCCTTCGACAATCAAGCGGAGAGCTTCCGTGAAGCCTTGTGCGATGGCTCCGCGGAGAATCGCCAGGGGGCCGGCAAATTCCTCAAGGGAATCGAAGCACGGGGCGGCACGGAGCTCGCCAGCGGCTTGGAGGCGGCAGCGAGACTCCTGGGCGGCGACAAGGGAGATATTCTCATCCTCACCGACGGCCAGGTGAGTGCGGTAGAGACCATTCTGCAGCGCGCGCGATCCACCGGAACGCGGGTGCACTGCCTGGGCATCGGCAGTGCCAGTCAGGACCGCTTCCTGGCCCAGCTCGCCAGCCACACCGGCGGCGTCAGCCGGTTCCTTACTCCGAGCGAGCGGATTGACTTGCCCGCTGTGGAACTGTTCGCTGCCATCGGCCGGCCGGTGGCGCAAGGCGTGAAGGCGTCCGTTCAGGGGATCGACGGATCGAGAATCGCGCCCGACCCCGGCAGCTACGTTTATCAGGGCACACCGCTGCTGGTGATGGGCGAAACTCCGGCAGCGGGCGAGGCGCAATTGCAGATCGCATGGGAGAACGGGCATAGACATCTCAGCTTTCCCCTGCATCTTGCCCCGAGCCGCGCGGCCGATACCTTGAAACTCCTGCAAGGCTCGCGAATCATCAGCGATCTCGAAAGCCGCTACCTGCCGTCGGAAGGGCACGGCGCCGCTGGACGCCGCGAAGCCTCGCGGGCCGCCGAACTCCTGCGCGATCTGGGCCGCGAATTCGGCCTGGCAAATTCCGAGATGTCGCTGGTAGCGGTGGTGAAGCGCGCCGGAGACGTGGCCGGAGAAATCCCCGGCACGCGCATCGTGCCGGTCGGCATGCTGCAGGACACCCTGTTCACAAGCTACTTCGGAGGTCTTCAGGTGCTCGCGGCGCCGCCGGCAGCAGCAGCAGGGCCGTCGTTCCGCAGACTCTTCGACGAGTCGGCGAGCGTCGCACGTCTCTTCGGCAGGTTCACAGGCTCGGCGGCCCAACGGGTACGCCTTGGGGCTCCGCCTCCGCCGAGCGAAACCGTCGAGGACTTGCAGGTCAGGCTGGCCGGCATGCTGGAGCCGGACGGCGGCATGCCCGGAAGCACGGACGAAGCCCGCGTGGTACACTCCCTCGCTGCTCTGTTTTTCTTCATGGATCATGGCAGCACGCGCGATGCGGGCCCCTTCCGATTGCATGTTGAGCGGCTCCTGCGATTTCTCGACCCGCAACGTCTGCTGTCGCTCGGACCTGATAAGGCAGACATCGCGGCGCGTGCTTTGCGCAATACAGTGTCCGCCACCGTTGGGCTCAAAAACGACTGGTCCCGGTGGCTTCCGGGCCGAGGCGACATTGACTGCGAGTCGTTCTGGCGCGATCTCAGCGCGGAACGTTGAAGCGATGCACAAATAGCATTTTGGGACATCGCTTTTCTACATATTGAAAGAGTGCGCGGACGACGCATCAAGCGGTGACTCCCATGCGGGAGACATTCCGGGTTCGTCCGCATCTCACTCTTCTGCCACCGTTTTCGCGCCAATCGAACCACGAGCCGGGACGAGGGCTGGGCGCTTCCAGGCCAAATTGGCTCCGCCGACCCCAGGGCAATCTGCGTTCGGAGCGATATTCCTGTAAGCATCCTGTTTTCTGTAACATTCCGGGTTCGTTTGCATTTCAGCCCGCCTCGCAGCCGCTTTTGAGCGAAAGACATTGGCCGCGGAACGTTGGTTGCGTGCTTGCCGGGCGACGTGTGGGGGGATCGGTGAAATTCGCCGCAGGCCCCTGACCCCGATCCCCAGCCACTGCCCCCCCGTTTTCTTCGGGTCATATCGCTGATTCTAAAAAATATTCCAGCTTCGTTCCGCCCACTTTTGTCAATCTCGGGATCCACGACGCCGTGATCGCCGCGGTGGTGTCTCCGTTTGATGTACGGGCGGCCCTCGTGGCCGCCCTTTGTCGAAGGCAGTCTGGTAATTGGGGCGGCCACGAGGGCCGCCCGTACGTCAATTGACACACTACCCGATCGCCGCTTACCCAGCCAATCTGAGTTTGGAGACCAGAAAAACCTCGACGGCCATCTTTTGGAAAAAAATGGCCTTTTTTTGACTGTAACCGCCTGAAAAAAAGGGAGATAATCGCAATGGGTTTGGCGACGGCCATTTCGGGGATATCTCCTTGATACGAAGGGTGTTAGGCTCAATGGGTTTGCTGGCTTTGGACGAGAATTACAGAGCGGGGTGCGGTG
>JASHPE010000356.1 GCA_030038235.1 Terriglobia bacterium | reverse complement strand
GTGTCGTCGGGGTGGAAGAAATCCGCCCCAGATCTGGCCTGAAGGGCCCGCCGGAATGAGTGGCATGGCGGCGTCGAGCTAAATCCATCGCTCACGGCGCTGCCAGCCTCTTCCCGGACGCTAAAAACTCCCGCAGAACGTCCAATCGCGATTCTTGGGTCTGGTCTGAAACGGTGCCGGGACGCGCGTCTCAATCGCCGACCTTCAGGACCGCCAGGAACGCTTCCTGCGGAATGTCCACGCGGCCAACGCGCTTCATCCGCTTCTTGCCTTCCTTCTGTTTCTCCAGCAGTTTCCGCTTGCGCGTGATGTCGCCGCCGTAACACTTGGCCAGCACGTTCTTGCGGATGGGCGCCACGTTCTCGCGCGCAATCACCTTCGCTCCGATGGCGGCCTGAATGGCAACTTCAAACATCTGGCGGGGGATCAGCTTGCGCATCTTTTCGCACAGCGCGCGGGCGCGCGGCTGCGCATGCTCGCGATGGCAGATGAACGAGAGCGCGTCCACCGGTTCTCCCGCGACCAGCAAATCCACCTTCACCAGGTCCGACTCCAAATAGCCGGCCAAGTGGTAATCGAGCGACGCGTAGCCGCGCGAGACGGACTTCAGCCGGTCGTAAAAATCGAGCACGATCTCGTTCAGCGGCAGATCGTAGGTGAGCAGCACACGCTGCGCCGAAACGAATTCGAATCCTTTCTGCACGCCGCGTTTTTCCTCGACCAGGGCTAGAATGCCACCCAGGAATTCGTCGCGCGTCATGATCAGCGCGGTGATCACAGGCTCCTCGATTTTGGCGATGTCGCCCGCAGGCGGGAACTTCGCCGGATTGTCCACGTAGATGACCTCGCCGGGCTTGGTCGTGATCCGGTAGCGAACGCTGGGCGCCGTGGTGATGAGGTCGAGATCGTACTCCCGCTCCAATCGCTCCTGGATGATCTCCATGTGCAGCAGACCCAGAAATCCGCAGCGGAAACCGAATCCGAGCGCCGGCGAATTTTCCGGCTCGTAGAAGAACGACGAGTCGTTCAGCCGCAGCTTCTCGAGAGCGTCGCGCAACACCTCATAGGCGCTTGCTTCCACCGGATAGAGTCCGGCAAAGACCATAGGCTTGGTGTCCTCGAAACCCGGCAAGGGGTCGAACGCGGGCCGGTCGTGGTCGGTGATGGTGTCGCCGATGCGCGTGTCGGACACACGTTTGATGTTGGCGACGACGAATCCCACTTCACCGGTCTCGAGTGAGGGCACGCGCACCGGTTTCGGGGTCAGTACGCCCAATTCCTCCACCGTGTAGATTTCGCCGTTCGACCAGAGCCGGATGCGCATGCCGGTGTTGAGCCGCCCGTCCACCACGCGCGTCAGCACCACCACGCCGCGATAACTGTCGTACCAGGAATCGAAGATCAGCGCCCTCAGCGGAGCCTCCGCCGAGCCCCGCGGCGGCGGGATGCGCTTGACGATGGCCTCCAGCACATCCTCCACGCCGGTGCCCATCTTGGCGCTGATCAGCAGCGCATCGCCCGGGTCAATGGCCAGCGCGTTTTCGATCTGCTGCTTGGCCATTTCGATGTCGGCGCCGGGCAGGTCGATCTTGTTGATCACCGGTATGATTTCCAACCGGTTGTTCATGGCAAGCTGCGCGTTGGCGAGCGTCTGAGCCTCCACGCCCTGCGATGCATCGACCACCAGCAGTGCGCCTTCGCAGGCCGCGAGGCTGCGGGACACTTCGTAGGAGAAATCCACGTGGCCGGGCGTATCGATCAGGTTGAGCTGGTACTCGCGCCCGTCGCGGGCCTGGTAGTGCAGTCGTACGCTGTGGGCCTTGATGGTGATGCCGCGCTCGCGCTCCAGGTCCATGGAGTCAAGAACCTGGGCCGACATCTCGCGCTTGGAAAGCGCTCCGGTGATCTCGAGCAAACGGTCGGCGAGGGTCGACTTTCCGTGGTCGATGTGGGCCACGATCGAGAAGTTGCGAATGTCACGGGCGTCAGCCATGGAACTGCCGGTTATCTGTTTGCCGCGGTATCCGGACGCGCCCTGCCGGGAGCGGCCGCGTTTGAGCCTTCCGGCGACTGCCCTGGAGCCAGGCTGCGATGAGCTACACCGGGAGCCGCTTAATTCCCTTATGCACCAGGCCGGTGCCCATTGTCAAGCGGCAGATTACGTGTCTAGCCTAGATTGCGACGGCCCAGGCCGTGGTGGACTTTCTTGTGTGAGTCTCGATTCCTCGCGTTCTCGACACAAGGTCTGTGCCAGCCTTCCACTCGATGCAGATTTGCTTAGGGCAACGCGCAATTTCGGGGACCTTGAGATTAGCCGAGGAGGTAAACGGACGGTCAAATACGGGCATCAGCGGTATGCGTCTTTGCGGTGCTCGACGCCGGTCATGAAGACAGTTCGATCACGCTCGTCGATCTCGTAGAACAAGCGCCATTCGCCGACCCGATACCGCCAGGTTGGCGGACCCCAATCCTTCAATCGCTTGATGTTTGGCCCAACGTGCGGTTCCTGAGCCAGAACTGAATAAACGTGATTCTGCAGCCTTAACTCCAGCCGCCTCTTGACTGATCCCGCCAGAACGCCGACTTCGCGGGCAACGGGCTCGGTTTCGAAGATTTTATACGGACGGTACAAAGCGGCCCTTGCGTTTCCTCGCCGCCTCTGAGCCCCTTTTCAGACGACGGACGAGATCGGCATTACCCATAATCTCTGCCATCTCCGCATCATCCACGAACTCGCTGTCCCGGATGTGCTGAAGGGCGGCAGTCTCGATCATATTGGAGAGCGACCTTCGTTCTGCTGCGGCCGCCCGCGCGAAGGTCTCGTAAGTGGCGTCGTCGACACGTAGCGTCACTGTCTTAGACATGGATCATTCCTCAGCAATTGTATTCGGTTCGAATATAATTGAAGTCAGCCTTACACGTCAACTTGTCGTATCGCGCAACCTAAAATGTTACCGGTAGGCGATGGTCGCGCAATTTGAGAATGTTACCCGTTATGGAGACGGGTAACCGCATGAGTCGAAGGTCGCGCAAGGACTACTTGCAGAGCATCTATGCTCGCTATCAGAGGGCCAGCCGTTCGGAGAAGCAGCGCATCCTGGACGAGTTCTGCGCCAACTGCCGTTAT
>JASHPE010000355.1 GCA_030038235.1 Terriglobia bacterium | reverse complement strand
ACCTGCTCGGCATCGTGGTTCCGCCCAACAAGTCGGTCGTCGGCGGCAACGCCTTCTCACATAGCTCGGGAATCCATGTGGACGGATTTCTGAAAGACCGCGAGACTTACGAGATCATGCGTCCTGAAGACGTGGGGCTCGCCGAAAGCCACGTGGTGCTTACGGCGCGCACCGGACGCGCCGGTCTGCGCGCGCGCCTGGAGAATCTGGGGCACAAGCTCTCGAAGGAGGACCTGAACGTCGTCTATCAGCGCTTCCTGGCCGTGGCCGACAAGAAGATGGAGGTTTTCGACGAGGACCTGATCGCCATCATGCACGACGAGCTGCATCCGGCGCCGGAAGTCTGGCAGCTTGAATATCTGCAGGTGTCGAGCGGTACCTCGGCCATTCCGACCGCTACCGTGCGCCTGCGCGTCCGCGGCGAGGCGCGCGAGGGCGCCGCGATCGGCAACGGTCCGGTGGACGCCGTCTACAAAGCGATCACGGCGCTCGCGGGAGATTCGGCGCGATTGGTGCGCTACGACATTCACGCCGTCACCGGCGGCACCGGCGCCATGGGCGAAGTGATGGTGCAGCTCGAAAAAGGCGAGCTTCGCGTGGTGGGACGCGGCGCGTCCACCGATGTGATCGAGGCCAGTGCGCGCGCCTATCTGGACGGACTCAACCGGCTCGCGCACCTTGGCTAAGAGCGGGACCGCTTGCGCAAATAGCCAGCCACCGCGGCCAGGCCCGTGCCCAGCAAGAGCAAGCTGCCCGGTTCGGGCGTGCCGCTGACTGGAGATCCAGACCCGCCGTTGCCGGCGCCCGGCCCGTTGCTCCCGAGCTGACCGCCGCCCCAGGCCGGCGTCCCGCCCGGCCCTGACAGAACGTCCAGCGTGACGTTCTTCGTGTTGTAGACCACGCCGAAATGCTCGCTGCTGTTGATCTCGCTGCCGTTCACGCTCGAAAACACTCCGGTCACGGAACCCGCGGTCAGGATCTCGAACGTCTCCGTCATTGTGGGCACGAAACCATTGATCAAATCGAGATTCAGCTCCCCGTTCAGGCTGGCCTCGCCGGTGATGTTTAGCTGGTCGTATTGGGTTCCGGCCGTTGTGCCGCCGATATCGACGTCGAGATTGCCGGCGGAAGTCTGGGTGTAGTTGCCCTCGATGCTTTCCGTGCCGGCCGTCATCACTGCATCACCGATGTTAAAGGTGGCACTGTTCGTCACGGTGTTGGTGCCGGCGCTCAGCGTGCCGCCGTTGCCAAACACTGAGCCGCCACTGAAGGTCATCCCACCATCGGCCGTCAGAGTCCCGTCCACCGTGGTCGTCCCCGCAGACTGAGTGTAGGTGGCGCTGGCCTTTGTAAGCGTGAGCTTGCTGCTGGATGCTACCGTCACGGCGCCGGCATTTGTAAGGCCGGTGGCGCTATCGGACAGAACCTGGCCTCCGGTTACGGTAAACACGCCCGTCGAGCTATTGGTCGCGAGGGTGGAGAGGGCGTTTCGGCTGCTGGAATTCATGATCTCTGCGCTGGCGCCCGTCAACGTAATGCTGGCGGAGTTAGTGACGATTGCATTGGCGCTGTTGTACTGCATGATCCCCGAGATCGAATACGTGCCCCCTGACAGGGTCGTGCTGGAGAGATTCTTGAAAGGTCCGCCCATGATGTAGAGCGTGTCGCCCGGACTCACGGTCAGCGTGCCCTTATTGTTGAAGGCGGCCGATGAGGTATCGATCACCAGCGGCGTGCTCTGATTGGCCAGCACGGTGCCGGTATTCACAAAGCCCATGTTGCCGAAGCCGATGTTACCCGACCCGGCGATGGTGTTGGCGCTGGTGAGGACGTCTGCCGCCGAGGTGGCGGTGATTTCGTTCCCGGCCTGGTTCGACATCACCACCGTGCCGCTGCCGGAGAGGGTTACGGCGGTGGCGCCGATCTTCAGCGTCGCTGGCCCATTCGAGGATCCCAGATTGACGGTGCCGGAATTGGTCTGGGCCGAGCCGGTGAGGCTCAGGAGCGTACCGCTGCCGAGATCGATCGTGCCCGAGTTGCTCAATGCGGTGACGTTGGCAACGTCAGACGAGTAATCCACCAGGTCCAGCGTCGCTCCGGTGCTGTTTGTCAAGGTTCCCTTTACGTTCAAGGTATCGCCCGCGCCGCCGTAGTTACTACTCCCATACATATAAACGGCGCCGCTGTTTGTGAATCCTTCATCCGCGGTTACGGTGTTGCCGCCGCCGTAGTAACCGGTCGTGAAGTTGATGGAGTTGTTTGTGATCGCGCCGCTTACGGTCAGTGTGCTGCCACTCGCCAAAGCCACGGAGCTGCCGGCATTGAATGTGGCCGTGCTGCCTGTTCCGGTGACGCTGGCCGTGGTGCCGCTCAGCGACAACGATCCGGAGTAGTTCAAGGATCCCGCCACGGTCAAGCTCGTACCTGAATTGTTGATCGCGATGGCGCCACTCGGAGACACGGTCAGGGTCGCCGGGCTGCCACCCGGTGTCACCGAGGTTGTCTGCCCATTCCCTAGGGTGAGGCTGCCCTCCACGGTCGTGAGGCCGGCGAGGCCATTGGCTGTGCCTGCCATCAAAGTTCCGTTCACGGTCAGCGAGGATCCCATCGGCACGTCCATGATGCCAGTGGATTCGTTGGTGAGGTTCAGCGTGGTCCCAACCCCAACGTAAAGGCTGCCCTGATTCGTGAGCGTCCCGACATTGGCCACATCCCCGGAGTTATCGAGCAGGTTGAACGTCGCACCGGCACTGTTGGTCAGCCCGCCGGTCAAGTTCAGCGTATCTCCGGAGCCGCCGTAGTAGTAGGCGCCGTACATGGTAAGCGTACCGTTGTTGGTTAAGCTGCCGGTGATGTTCAGCGTGTTCCCACCGCCGTAATAATAGTAGTAGCCTGTATACAATGTTCCGGAATTCGTGATGTTGCCGTTAACCGTCAACGTGGTGGCGTCACCCACGTTGACAAAGCTGCCGGGATTGAATGTCAGCGTGCCCGGGCTTCCTGGCGTCACTGTATTCGTCTGCCCGTTGACGAGATAGAGGCTCCCTTCTACGGTGCTGAGACCAGCGAGGCCGTTGGTCGTGCCATCGAGGGTAAACGTGGCGCTCGCGGGCAGATCGGTCAAGCTATGCGTCAGGTTCAGGGTGGTGCCTGTCCCCACCGTAACCGTTCCGGAGTCCGTCAACCCTCCGGTAACGGACAAGGTTGTCGCACCCTCGGTGTTGTTCAGCGTCAGACTGCCGTCCGAAGCCACCGTCAGAGTTCCGGTGCTGGGCGTGGCTGACGTCGTGAGACCGTTGCCGAGGGTGAAAGAGCCCTCGATGCTGCTCAGATCTGCCAAGCCATTGGCTAATCCGGCCGTCACCGTCCCATTCACGGTCAGCGAGGAGCGTGATGGCACGTCGGTAATCCCAGTGGGCTGGCCGGTGAGATTCAGCGTGCTTCCCGCACCCACATAGAGGCTGCCGTAGTTGCTCAGCGTGGCGGCATTGACCACGTCACCGGAACCGTCGTAGAGGTAGAGGCTCGATCCCGCGTTGTTGGTGAACGCTCCGCTCACATTCAGCGTATCCCCGGCCCCGCCATAGTAGTAGGCGCCGAACATGGTGAGGGATCCGCTATTCGTGAAGCTCCCGTTCACATTCAGCGTGTTTCCGCCGCCGTAATAATAGGGATAGGCTGTATAAAAGCTGCCCGAATTCGTGATGTTGCCGTTAACCGTCAAGGTGGTGGCGTCACCAACATTGACAAAGCTGCCGGGGTTGAACGCCAGCGTCCCCGAGCCTGGCGTCACCGTATTCGTCTGCCCGTTCACGAGATAGACACTCCCTTCTACGGTGGTGAGACCTGCGAAGCCGTTGCTCGTACCCTCCAGAGTAAATGTCGCGCCCGCGGGCAGATCGGTCAGGCTGTGGGTGAGGTTCAGGGTGGTGCCTGTCCCCACAGTAACCGTTCCGGAATCCGTCAAGCCTCCAGCGACGGACAAAGTGGTCCCGCCGTTGTTGTTGTTCAGCGTCAGGCTACCGTCTGAAGACACAGTCAGCGTTCCGGTGCTGGGCGTGGCTGAAGTCGTGAGACCATTGGCGAGGGTAAGAGAGCCCTCGATGCTGCTCAGATTTGCCAGAGCGTTAGCCGTCCCTGCGTTAATCGTTCCGTTCACCGTCAGCGAAGAGTGTGCCGGTACGTCCGTGATGCCACCGGGCTGGTTGCCGAGGTTTACGGTGGTGCCGGCGCCCACATAAAGGCTGCCGTAATTGCTGAGCGTCGCGGCATTAACCACATCGCCGGAATTGTCGTAAAGGTAGAGGCTTGATCCGGCATTGTTGGTCAATGCTCCCGTAATATTCAGCGTGTCGCCGGCCCCACCGTAGTAGGAGCCGTACATGGTGATCGACCCGCTGTTCGTCAGGCTTCCGCTTACCGACACCATGTTGCCGCCGCCGTTGTACGGGTAGCCGGCAGCTCCTGTGATAAGATTGCTGCCGTAATTGTTGACCAGGCTGCCGTTTACCGTCAGCGTGCTGTTGCTGGAGACGTATGCGTAGCTGCCGTTGTTCAAGGTCAGCGTAGCTGGCGTGCCGCCCGGCGTCACCGCAGTCGTCTGCCCGTTAGTCAGATAGAGAGCGCCCTCCACAGTTGTCAGCTTGGGCAGGGCATTGGAGGCGCCCGACAGCTGGAAGGTTGCGCCTTGCGGCAGGTCCGTGATGCCGTGTGTCACGTCCAGGGTGGTGCCGGGGCCGACGCTCACGTATCCGGAATCGCTCAACGCTCCGGCCACGTTCAGGAACGTACTGCCATTCGCGTTGTTTAGCGTCAGACTGCCGCTCGAAGACACTGTCAGGGTGCCGCTGGTAGGCGCGTCAGAAATCGTCTGGCCGTTACCGATCGTCAGCGCGCCCTCGATACTCGTCAGCTTGGCGAGGCCGTTGGCGGACCCGGCATGCAAGGTCCCGTACACCGTCAACGAAGAGTATGACGGCACGTCCGTGATCCCGTTAGGCTGATTGGTAAGGGTCAGCGAGGACGAAGTGCCAATATAAAGGGCGCCCAAATTAGTCAGAGTGCCCACGCTGGCCAGGTCGCCGGAATTGTTCTCGAGGTCGAGCGTAGCGCCCGGATTGTTGGTCAATGCTCCAGTCACCGTCAGCGTGTCAGCGCCGCCACCCCCGGCGCTGCCGTACAAGTTCACCGTGCCGCTGTTCGTGAACGCTCCGTTCACCGTCAGCGTGTTGCCGCCCCCGTAGTATCCTGTGTAGAGCGTGCCGGAGTTATTGCTGAGATTGCCGTTCACCGTCAGCATACTGCCGCCACTCAGATACGTCGAGCTGCCGTAGTTCAGGTTCAGTATCGCTGGAGTGCCTCCCGGGGTCACGGAAGTCGTTTGCCCGTTGTCCAGATTCAGGAATCCCTCGACGCTCGTCAGCTTGGTGAGGCCATTGCTGGTGCCGTACAGGTCAAACGTTCCGGTCTCGGGGATGTCCGTCATGCTCTGGGTCAGGTTTAAGGTGGTGCCGGTATTTACCGTGACTGTTCCGGCGTCGGTCATGCTGCCGGTCACCGATAAATTGGTGCCGCCATTCGTATTGTCCAGCGTCAGAACGCCGTTCGCGGCCACCGCCAAGGTTCCTGTGGTGGGCGTGGCCGAAGTCATCTGGCCGTTTCCTAGGGTCAGAGTACCCTCGATGCTGGTCAACTTGACCAGGCCATTGGCCGTCCCCGCTGTGAAGGTTCCATTCACCGTCAGCGAAGAGAGCGCCGGTACGTCCGTGACGCCGTTAGGTTGGTTCGTCAGATTCAGCGTGTCTCCCGCCCCGATGTAAATACTGCCGGAACTGGTGAGCGTGCCGACGCTGGCTACGTCGCCAGAGTGGTCATAAAGGTAGAGGCTTCCTCCCAGGTTGTTGGTGAACGCTCCGCTGACACTCAGCGTGTCGCCGGCCCCACCATAGTAGGAACCGTACATGGTGAGCGCGCCGCTGTTCGTCAGATTTCCGGTCACCGACAGCATGTTCCCGCCGCCATAGGAATAGCCTGTAGAGAGACCGGCGCCGTAATTGTTTGTCAGGTTTCCGTTCACGTTCAGCGTGCTGCTCCCGGCCAAGTTGACAGCGCTATCGGAATTGAGAGTTAGCGTGGCCGGCGTACCTCCCGGCGTCACCGCAGTCGTCGCGCCGTTGGCAAGGGTCAGATTGCCCTCCACCGTGGTCAGCTTGGCGAGGGCATTGCTGTTGCCGAACAGTTGGAACGTTCCGCTCTGCGGGATGTCCGTCATGCTCTGGGTCAGGTTCAAGGTCGTGCCGGTATTCACCGTGACCGCTCCGGCGTCGGTCATGCTGCCGGTTACCGATAACATCGTGTTACCGTTCGTGTTGTTGAGCGTCAGGCTGCCTCCCGCGGCCACCGCGAGGATGCCCGAGCCGGGTGTGTCGGAAAGCGTTTTACCGTTCCCCAGGGTCAGAGACCCTTCGACGCTCGCCAGATTGGCCAGGCCGTTACCGGTGCCCGACCCGGCACTCAGGGTTCCGTTCACCGTCAGCGAGGAGAGAGCGGGCACGTCCGTGATCCCATTGAGCTGATTGGCAAGGGTCAGTGTCGTCGCGGTGCCGACGTAGAGCGTGCCGTAATTGCTCAGGGTGCCGATGTTCGCCATATCATCCGAGTTGTCCACCAGGTCCAGCGTTGACCCGGCGAAGTTCGTAAAGCTCCCCGTCACATTCAGCATGTCGCCACCGCCGCCCGGGGTGCTGCCGTACATGTAGATCGCGCCGCCGTTCATCAAGCTCCCGCCGACCGATAACGTGTTTCCGCCGCCATATTGGTACGCTGTATAGATTGTGCTTCCCGGATCGTTGGTCAGGTTCCCGCTCACCGTCAGCGAACTGCCGCCGGCGATGATCGTGGAGCTTCCCGTGAAAAACGTGGCGTTACCGGTCACGGTGGTCGCGGCGCCGGTGAGATTGAACGCTCCGCCTACCGCCAGGCCACCACTGAGCGTCAGCGTGCTGCCATTCCCGAAGTCGAGAGTTCCTGTTCTGTAGATTATAGTCGCGCCGCCTCCGGTGACATCCAGCGTCTCGGCTGCACCCGAAAGGTTCTCGAGTGTCGAACTGCCCGTGCTGCCGCCGATTCCGAGCGAGGCAATTGTGGCGTTGGTGTTTAGGGTGACCAGGTCAGTGCCCCCGGAATCTATGGAGACTTCACTGCTGGTGCTCGGCACTCCGTTGCTCCAGCCGGACGCGGTGGTCCAGTATCCCGTCCCACCCTTCCAATAGTCGTTGGTCGTGGTTGGGGCGCCCGACCGAGCGCCCCGGGGCGTTTGCACGGTCTGTTCCTGATTCCAGGCAGAGCTGTAACCCGTAACCACCGAAATCTCCGGCATCGCATTGACAGCGCCCTGATCGAGCGTCAACAGCCCAAGAGGTAAGACCTGAGTATCACCGGCAGTCAGAGGTCCGCGGTAGTTGGTATCCCATCGATCTGCAAAGGCGCCAGCGGGTAGCACGGAAACAAATGCCAGCCGATAATCAACGGCAGGCACATTCCACGCGTCCGTAGCAACTCTTCGCCTGGAGTTGGTCTGACCTGATGCGGAAGAAACGCAAAGGCAGCAGGCACCTGTCGTCACGATCAGAGACACTACTATTCGTTTGAGCGGAGTCTTAAAGGAGTCCGGTATCATCGCTTCCTCCGTGCTATGGTGTGGTTTGTAAAGTCGAGTAGCGGCGAGCGCGTCGAAGTCCATTAGTCGATGCATCTCACGGGATCGCGGAAACGTAAAAGACGTAGCCCGCGACCGATCATGGCGCAGTTTGAGGGAATCCCTCCTGATGAGGCTAACGTCACTGGGCAGTCTAAGCCTCTTCTTCGAGCGCTCCCGCCGTCTGTTTTCCCAAGTTCTTGGAACCCTACTTCCCGATTTCGCGACGAGGCTACGGCGGCGCGGCCGGACTGTCAAACAAGTTGCAGGTTAGTTTTGGGTGAGCAACAAATGAGCAGCCAACCCATTGCTCTTACATAAGTTGTGACTTATTTTGACAGCGAAAGTATAATCTTCCGGGGTAGTAACCCACTCGCTTGACCATTGGTGATAACGGCTCGTCGCTGCATTCGGGGCATTTGAGGCCGACTTGGCCACTGGCGAATTGCGCCGGAGCGGCCGGACGGTGAAGTTGCAACCAGCCCTTCAGTGTGCTCGCCCTGTTGTTGGAACGGCCAGGGGAGCCTGGTGACTCGGGGGAGATCCGCCAGAAGCTCTGGAGGGACCAGGGCACTTCCGTGGGTTTTGAGCACGGATTAAACTTCGCCATCAGGCCGGCTGGAGCGACCTTTCTTGTCCGGGCCCTGCGCCGGACGAAACCCCATTTTTCGAGGGCGCCACATTCGTTCTTATTGAGGCTGCGGAATATAGGGCGGGCTGGCGCCACAGCGGGCAGGATGCCCGCGCTACGGTGGTTCGGCATCACCGTATTTTGAGCGGGCCCAGTATATCGGCTCGCAGCCGGGGTTTCTCTTGCCATGTAGCCTACAAGTCAGGGCTCAAGAAATAGCTTGACAAACGCGCAGAGATGTGCCATGTTTTTACTGTCCCTTGAGAAATCGAGGAGCGTGCCATGTTTCTGCGCCGCCCTCTACCGCCGTTTGCCAGTCCTCGGGTGACGACTAATCGTCACCGAGCCGGCTTTCCCTTCCGTGTGCCTCCGTGCACGGGTTCAGGCGCTGGGGGTCCGGCGTCAATGGAAACGGGCACTCAGTGAGAACGAAGCCAAGCGAACCCGACAGGTTCAAATCCATTAAAGAGAACGAGATAGCCAAAAATTGCGAAAAACGAACCCGACGAGGTTATCTCGCTTGTTTGCAGAAGGTTAATCGCGAAAAAGGCCGGTTTTTGGGAGTCGCGTATGTGTCAGGCATCCGATTCGCTGAGTTGCCGCTCTGTAATTCGAGCTTGAGAGGCGCAAGAAGTGGTCGGAACCAAGCTGGAATGTCTTTTAAAATCAGCAATATGACCCGAAGAAGCCAGAGACGGGGGACGAGAGACAAGGGACGAGGCTGTCTATTTCTGTTCGCGCGGATCCGTTGCGGCACCCTCGGCTCTCCGGCTGCCGATTGCGCCGCTCGGACAGGGGTCAGGGGTTGGGGATCAGGGTTCAGGGGACCGCGCGGAATTTGCCCACACGGCGACCCGCAAGACCCTCTGCTGCCGCTGGCTTCCACGCGAAACCGGGTGCGGACAGGCCGGAAATACGAACGAAGCCGTAATACTACAGAAAATAGGGCACTTACAGAAATATCGCTCCGAATGCAGATTGCCCTCGGAGCGCGGGCATCCTTGTGGCTTGTCACCTGTCGCTGTCTTCGAGCTTGTGCTTGTGTTTCTTGGGCCGCTGATTGTAAGCGAGGATTTTCTTGCGCAGGCGAATCGACTTCGGGGTCACTTCCACGTACTCGTCTTCGGCGATGAACTCGATGGCTTCTTCGAGCGTCAAGGGGCGAAATGGGATCAGCCGGATAGCCTCGTCGGCCACCGAAGCACGCATGTTGGTGAGCTTCTTTTCCTTGACGGCGTTCACGTCCATGTCGTCCCAGCGCGAATTCTGGCCGATCACGCTGCCTTCGTAAACCTCGACGCCGGGACCGACGAACAGCTCGCCGCGCTCCTGCAGATTCCACAGCGCGTAAGCCGTGGTACGGCCTGGGCGATCGGCGATCAGCGATCCGGTGAGGCGCGAGGGAATGTCGCCTTGCCAATCAGTGTAGCCTTCGAAGAGGGTATTCATGACGGCCGTGCCGCGCGTCGCCTTGAGGATCACGCCGCGCAGTCCGATGAGTCCGCGCGAGGGAATCAGAAATTCCAGGCGCACACGTCCGCTCGATCCGAGACCGACGCCGTGGCTCACCATTTTGGTGTTTACGCCCTTTCGCACGCCGATTTCCTGCATCAGCACGCCCACGAACTCCTGCGGCACATCGATGAGGAGCTGCTCCTGCGGCTCCTGGACCTTGCCATTGCGCTGCCGGGTGATGATCTCCGGCTTGCCGACCGCAAGCTCGTATCCCTCGCGGCGCATCATCTCCACGAGGATCGCGAGCTGCAGTTCGCCGCGTCCCATTACCTGGAACGAGTCTGTGCTCTCCATTTCCTCCACGCGAATCGAGACGTTGGTCAGCAGCTCCTTGTCGAGCCGATCGCGCAGATGGCGCGAGGTCACGTACTGGCCCTCGCGTCCCGAAAACGGCGACGTGTTCACGGTGAACACCATGGAGATGGTGGGCTCGTCGATGGGAATGTGCGGCAGCGGCACGGGCTGCTCGGCGCTGGTGACGGTTTCGCCGATGGTGATGCCTTCGACGCCGGCGATGGCCACGATGTCGCCGACCTCGGCCGTTTCCAGATCGGTGCGCTCGAGGCCTTCGAATCCGTAGAGCTTGGTGATGCGCGTGGTCTGGGTACTGCCATCGAGCTTGGCGATCGCCACTTCGTCGCCGCGATGCAAGGTGCCGGAGAAGATGCGCCCCAGCGCCAGGCGCCCGTGATACTCGCTGTAGTCAAGATTGGCGACGAGCAATTGCAGCGGCGCATCGGGATCGCCGGCGGGCGGCGGAATCGTCTTCAGGATCGTCTCGAAGAGCGGCTGCAGATTGTCCGAAGAATCGTCCAGCTTCTGACGCGCGATTCCGCGCCTGGCGATGGTATAGAGGATGGGAAAATCGAGCTGGTCCTCGTGGGCATCGAGATCGATGAAGAGGTCATAGACCTCGTTGACCACTTCCTGCGGCCGCGCGTCGCTGCGGTCGATCTTGTTGATGACCACGATCGGCGGCAGCTTCGCTTCGAGAGCCTTGCGCAGCACGTAGCGGGTCTGCGGCAGCGGACCTTCGCTTGCGTCCACCAGCAGCAGAACGCCGTCCACGAGCTTCAGCGCGCGCTCCACTTCGCCGCCGAAGTCGCTGTGGCCGGGTGTATCGACGATATTGATCCGCGTGCCGTGGTAGGTGATGGCGGTGTTCTTGGCGAGAATGGTGATGCCGCGCTCGCGCTCGAGCTCGTTCGAGTCCATTACGCGCTCGACCACCGCTTCACCGGCGCGGAAAATGCCGCTCTGGCGCAGCATGGCGTCCACCAGCGTGGTCTTGCCGTGATCGACGTGAGCGATTATGGCGATGTTGCGAATGGATGAGTTCATCGGTGGCACAGCCACTCTTGGCTGTGAACGGCCAGCCTCAATCACCATTATGCCGTGGCTGGCCGTTTCCCGAAACGGAAGATTGCCGTGACGAGGGTGCTTCCTTTGAGGTCAAGTTATCGGGGATTACGATTCAGAGCCTTATTGAGGCCGCTCCGGCAGGCCGATATCGATCGAGTTGATCTTGGTCGCGATTTTCAAAGTCAGCCGGTCTCGGTTTGTATCGAGGCGGTGCAAGGCCGCTTGCGGAAGCTGGGCGAGAATCTCCCCGAAATTGGCCGGAGTAGCGTTCCGCACGGCAGAGAACCCGACTGCGTCCGCAAGCAGGCAGCCCAACTGTACGACCGCCAGAGCGTCGATCTTCCCTGGCCGGACCGGTTCGTGGTGCCGCTCGGCGACTTCGGCAAAGCGAGCCGGGATTTTCCACTGTTGCGCCAGCCATTTGCCCGCTTCGCAATGATCCAGGCCGAACAACTCCCGTTCACGCGACCGCACGTCCACGGGGCCTTCGTCGGCCTCGCGTATCAGTTCAGCGTACGTGACCGGCTCTACAACGCTGAGGGCCAGTCTGCCGATGTCGTGCAGCAGACCCGCGAGGTAGGCCGCGTCGTGTTCCATGCGGCAGGCGAACGCGAGGTCCTCACAGACGATGGCGCAGGCGAGGCTGTGCCGCCAGCAGGCAACGAGCGCGGGCATCTTCAAGGAGTCGGTCAGGTAAGATTTCAGACCGACGGTCATGGCGATGCCTTTCACACGATTCAGGCCCAGCAGTGCCACTGCCTGCAGAATGGTGGTTATTTCGGCGCGTGTCGCAAACAGAGCACAATTCGCCAGTGTCAGGATTTCCGAGGCGAAAGCAACGTCGCCGCGTATCACGTCGGCAAGTTCTTTAAGGCCCGTTGTATCCTGCGAAAGCAGCTGCATGACTCTGGCGGCCACGGTAGGAAAAGGCGGTAAATTGATGAGCGCCCAAGGTTTGGCCGAGGGCTCCAGCGTCAAAGTCGAGTGTTCGTGTTGCACGATTCCGAACCTTCCATCCAGACAAGAACATTCGGCTGAAAGCGAAGGTTCTTTAATCGGGCGCGCGATTTCTGACATGTCAGGAATCGATTCCGAGGGGCAGGGGAGTGTGTCGGTGAGACACCAACGGGACCACAATCAGCGGGCCCGTAATCGTCGGTGTATTCAAGTCAGGCTGCCCGGTCGCTGGGCGCGGATCGACATAAATCCGTGCGCATGGATCTCGGCAATCGGCGTGCGGGTCGCGTCTCGGAGAATCACATATCTTGGCTACGCGCCAGCGGCCGTGGCCGGCCGTTTGCCGAAACCGAAGATCGCCGTGACCAGCGTGCCGGTAAGGCTGCCGATGGCAAGGGTCCAGCCGATCCAAAGGGTCATTTGTGGAATCAGGCCGAAGAGCACGAACTTCTTCCACCACGGCGAGGCGAGAGCGGCGAACTGATCGCCGACCACGTCGTAATGCGTGCCCAGACCCTGGCCGCTGTGGGCGCTCATGGCGATGAGCATCACAATCGCCACAGGAATCCGGGCGGCGAAAGCATAGACCAGCAGCGTCACACCGAAAGCGCGCCAGCCTTTTCCCGGTATGAAAGCCGCTGCCAGGGTAATGAGGAATCCGACCAGCGTCAGGATGCCAGGATGGGTCTCGGTGTAGCCGGCCACGATCGATCCGATGAGAAAGCTCACCACCGATCCTATGGCCGCGCCCACCGCGCCGCCCACGCTGCCGGGTCCGAAGCCGGACTTGATCAGCATCCAGGCGAAATAGGGCCCAAAGATTATCGGCAGCCAGGTTATGCCGAGAATGGCGCCGTCGCTGCCCCCGTGAGAATTCACCACCCAGGGCGAGCCCCAGTGCTGAAGCTCGCCCACGAGACGCAGAATCGTGACCAGCAGCGTAAGAATCGCCGGGAAGGCCACAAGTGACGCGATCTTCGGAGAGGGGTTCGAACCGCTGCCGTTCATGAGCCTCCCATTACGATGCGACCGCTGCCGTGTGCCGGCGGCCGAAAATCGCCACGAAGATGCTCCCGAGCAGGCCGCCGGCGACCGCCGTCCATCCGATCCAACCACCCATCTGCGGGAGGACAGCCAGGTCCACGAACTTCTGGGCGAACGAGGTGACGGTGAACCCCGGCGTTGCGACATCGTAATGGGTTCCCCAACCGTGGCCGCCGTTGGCGCTCATGGCAATGAACATCACAATGAGCACGGGAATGCGGGCAGCGAAAGCATATGCCAGCAGCGCATTCCCGAACGCCTTCCATCCGATACGCGGCATGAACGCGGAGGCTAGCAACAGCACGAACCCGACAAGAGCCACGGAGTTCATGTGCTTGATGAAACCGGTGAAGAAAACGATTATGCCGAGAACAAACACGACCAGAGCTGCCACGCTTGCTCCGATGGCCTTGCCCCAACTCGATGGACCTTCGCCGGCCGCTGCCAGCTTCCGGGCGAAATAAGGTCCGAAGATGAAGGGAAGCCACGAGATGCCGACGATGGCTTGGCCTCCGCCAGCCGACTTGTTGAAGAAAAGCGGCGACCAGCCCTGCAGTTCGCCGATCAGCCGCAGAATCGTGATGGCCAGCGTGATGATCGCTGGAACCAGAATCAGGCTACCGATGCTGACTCTCGAATCTGTCCCGTTCATAGGCCTCCTGCGTCATGCCGCCACGGCTGGGGCGCGCCTGCGCGCGAAAATCGCGGCGAAGATGGAGCCCAGCACCCCGGCCACAACCGCCGTCCATGCAATCCAGAAACCCAACTGCGGAATCACGGACAAGTCCACGAACTTCTGGGTGAGCGAGGTGACCGTGAACCCCGGCTCCGCGACATCGTAATGTGTGCCCCAGCCCTGGCCGCCGTTGGCGCTCATGGCGATGTACATCACAATGAGGACCGGGATGCGCGCCGCGAACGCATATGCTACCAGCGCATTCCCGAACGCCTTCCATCCGATGCGCGGCATGAACGCCGAGACCAGATTGAGCACGGATCCGACAAGAACCACGGTGTTCATGTGCTTGGTGACACCGACGAAGAAAACGATTGTGCCCAGAACGAAGACGACCAGAGCTGCGCCGCTGGCTCCGATCGCCTTACCCCAGCTCGATGGCCCATCGCCAGCCGCGGCGAGCTTCCAGCCAAAATACGGTCCAAAGATGATCGGGAGCCAGGAAATGCCGACGATGGCTCCGCCGCCGCCGGCCGCCTTGTTAAAGAAAAGCGGCGACCAGCCCTGCACTTCGCCGATTAGCCGCAAAATCGTGACGGCCAGCGTGATGATCGCTGGAACCAGAATCAGGCTGCCGATGCTGACTTTCGAGTCTGTCCCGTTCATAAGCCTCCTTCAGCAGTTCGCGACTGCTTCGGTTTGACGTTCCGGGAAGTAAGTGGGTGAGTATATCGAATTCAAGAGAGAACGCAAGTCGGTAGCTGGCATCATCAACATGACTGCGGCAGGTTCTTCAATCCGCGCCGCTCCTGAGCCTGCCGATAATCTCGCGAAGCAGCGCCTCGACGTCGTGCGCCGGCGTTTTGAAAGCATCGGCGTCGACGGCCAGCGGTGCCCCGAGCACCAGATGGTGGACGCCGTACTTGGGCAGTTCGCGGGTTTGCGCAACCGTGAGGCCACCCACGGCCTGCACGGGGATCGAGACGGCCCGGACCACCGCCCCCAGCTCATCAAGCGGACTGGGAGTCCGGCCGCCGTGCGCCTGGATCACTTCAGGGTCGCGGCGCTCGTCGTAGCCGACGTGATGCACGATGTAGTCGATCCCGAGATCCTGCATACGCCGCGCGGCGGCAGGCTTGTCGGCACTGGCCAGGTCGTCGCCCATCACCTTCACGCCGTAATCGCGGCCCGCCTGCACCACCGCTTTGATCGTCGCCGGGTGCGCCTGCCCCATCACCACCACGTGCGTGGCTCCGGCCTTGGCCATCATCTCAGCTTCGAGGTATCCGCCGTCCATGGTCTTGAGATCGGCGACGATCGGGTGAGCGAACTCGTGTCGCAATCCTCGCACCGCGTTCAATCCCTCGGCCAGAATCAGCGGCGTACCCGCTTCCAGCCAATCCACGCCCGCACGCACGGCGCGGTGCGCCATATCGAGGGCTTCAGCGAGATTGGTGAAGTCGAGGGAGACCTGGACGATGACACGCGAGGGCCGCATGGCTCGATTCTACAGGATGTAAACGCCAGCCAGGTGAGTGGGTCACGCGATGGCAGTGGGTTCCGCACTCTCTTTCGAGCGCACCGAAACCCATGCGAGTCAGTCGAAGAGGTGATAGATCTTAACGGTGGCATCCGGCGAGGCCGGAAGCCAAGGTTGGCTGACCCGGCGGCAATTGTTCCCGGCCGCATCGCACTCAAGAAATTCCGCAGCCACTTTCTCGTTCGGACCGACAATCAAGTCGAAGGCCGCGCGTCCGTCGAAGTATGCGAGGAGAACTGTCGAACCCTCGGGGAGGCGTTCTTCGGAATGCGCCGTCGCGGCGAGGGCGGGGTGTTGCTCGACCGCAAGGCCAAATTGACTGCAAATCTTCGCCTCCGGCGGCTCAACAACGCAGAATTCCCCTACCTTCGCGACCAGCCGCGCCCCGGGTGGCGGAAGATGTTCCACAATCGGAGTCAAATTATCCGAAGACGCCGGGCCACCGCTTTCGGGGGCAACGACCCACGTGCCCAGGAGAACGGCAGGATCGGCGGCGTCGATCAGGGGATTCTCCTCCGATGTGCAGGCCAGCAACGCGAGAAGGAGGTCGTTGCGCTCTCGGTACTTCTCGGCGAGACACTCGCTGGCGCCGCTCGCGCATTGCCGATCGCGATCTGAAACCCAAGCTCGTTGCGTGGCCACCAGAGCCTTTGAGCCTTCCGGCACAATTCGTCTTACGGCCGCGCGGTAATTCCTGGCGAGCTCTGAGTCCAACTGCTTCAGGGTTCCATCAGTGCAAATGGTCCGCTCGATCGCTGTAGCCGCCTTTTGGCAATCGAAGCTCTGGCTGTTGGCCGGCCGCGAAGCGAAAACAACAAGGAGCAGGCAAGGCGGCCAGGCGGCGGCCCAGCGAATTTCCGACTTGCCGGCGGGCGTCATCGATCCGGCACCTTCGGGGCGGCGTTTGGCGCAGCCTGTTTCTGCTTCTTAAGATCCTGCGCAAGATAATCCGCCTCCGCCTTGACACGGAGGTGGTACCAGTTAGGAAGTTTTTTCACCTTCTTGGGGTTCTCTGGGGCGTAGTTCCTCAGTGCTTTTTCCGCAGCGTCCCAGTCACCTTTCTGGGCGGCTGAATAGAAATTCTTGGCGTTGGCTTTGTGTGGCATGTCAGTTCCTTGGTGATAGGTTCGTGACAAAATGACCGTCTGCTGCGCCGCGGTCAGTTCTTCAAATTTCACGCCACCCTTCGGCAGGGAGTTGTTCCAGGTAGCCTTCGCCGATCTCAAAAACCAACCTTGCACTCTCATGTCCGTCTCGTCAGCCTGCCACTTTTCGATTGTGAGGCCGGAAGACTTTTCAAGCGCATCGATTGCGGCTTGAACGTGCCTCCCGGTCCCGCAAAAAGGCGAGTACTTTTTCTGCAATTCCACTGAAAGACCGAGCTTCTTCAGCTCAGGCGCGCTCCGCTGCCCAATGTCGAAGCCGGTGGCGATGGTGACGCCGCTCCCCCCTGAAACTTTCTTGCCCTTGTCTTCCACCGGGTTGCCATAGAGGTTGTGGTTGTGCTCCCCAGGAATATACCCACGCAACTGTTGTCCGCCCTCGAAGTCAGCCAGCTTGTCGAAATCGACTTTAGTTCCGAGTTCCGCATTCACTGCCGCCATGACCTTCACATCGGGCTTCGGTAGAACATGGGGATGATGCTTGTGGTGACGGCGATGCTTCGCCGACTTCCCCCTGGGCGCCGTGTGCATGCCCGCGGCGATCGCCTCGGCGATCATATCCTCGCGACGAGATGAACAAACGCGCCCTTGTATCGACATTTGAGCGCGCGGCGTCGTCTGGGTATCAAAGCCGTCTTGCGTACGGCACATTGGCCCGGGCCTGCTACCTGCTGCCATCGCTACCCCGCTCCATTTTAACCCTTCGACGGTCCAAAAAAAGACCCTGCGCGCGACAGGCTCAGTCGCTTCGGTGCTCAGGATGGTCGCAACCCGGAACTCCGCTCTGATAAGGATTGGTCTGGTATTTCAGCTCCTGCAGCGAGCCGATCTCGGAACTGTAGTAGGCGGTGACGATCGAGTTCTTGATTAATGCAAACGAATCGTGACCGGCGGCGACTTCGGGGTTGTCGTTGGCATGGGTCAGCATGTCGAGAACTGTATCCTGGTTGGATCGGTCAAGAGCTATAAAGGGCTTCGAATACTGCGCCAGGCAGTGGCCGTCGAGCCAGTTCAACGCGGCGATGTATCGCTTCTGTCCCTCGAGCGATCCCTTGCGCAACAGCAGATCGGCAAAGTCCGTTCCGCTGGTATCCTCGTCCGTTCCCGGCGCATCGGTGGCCAGCAGCAGGTCGATGAAGCGGTCCACCTGCGCGCCGCGCGCCCCCGGCGTGTCCGTGTCGGGGATCAAGAGGTCCGCGACGGCGAGGACCGTCTGGTCTTGATGATCGTCGAGGAATGTCGGCTTCCAATCCACTGCGATGAGGCTCGGGTCCGGCGGCTCTGCGGCGCCCAGCGACGTGCCAGGAGCGGACGCGGCCTGCTGCGGTGCGGCTTCGAGCGCAGTCTTTGCTTCGCTGTGCCGCGTCGCCGGCAAAGCGGCTGCGGCCGCTCCAGCGCTGGTAATCAGACGGCGCAATGCCTCGCGACGATCGAATCCGCCTGACTGCTCTTGCTTCGCCATAGATTCATCTCCCGCGCGTCGACTCGCGACTTCTCACGCGCCATTCTAGCACGCGGTTTGGATCGACGGGGCGGACGAAAGAAGCAGCGTGCCATCTGACACGCTACGGGAGTATGATCTCAACCTTGGGGGATATTGATGCTCGGCGATTCGCTGCAGGGTTCGACAGAACTCTTTGACGTGATCGTGGTCGGGTCAGGTGCGACCGGAGGCTTCGCCGCCAAAGAGCTGACGGAAGCGGGACTCCGTGTGGCACTGGTGGAAGCGGGACGCATGCTGGTTCCCGAGAAGGATTTCACCGAGCATCTGATCCCCTATCAAATCAAGTATCGCGGCTTTTCGCCCGAAATCACGCGCACGCGCCCGATCCAGACGCGCTGCTACGCCTGCATGGAGTACAACTACGACTGGTTCGTCAACGATTACGAGAGTCCTTACACCACGGAGCCCGGAAAACCGTTCAACTGGTTCCGGGCCCGTATTCTGGGCGGGCGCTCGCTGGTTTGGAGCCGTCAGAGCTACCGCTTGAGCGATCTCGATTTCAAGGCCGCCAGTCACGACGGCTTCGGCGAGGACTGGCCCTTGAGTTATGCCGAGCTTGCGCCATGGTACGACAAAGCGGAGGAATTCATCGGCGTCAGCGGCGCTGCCGAGGGCGTGCCGCAGCTTCCGGATGGCAAGTTCCAGCCGCCGATGCCCATGACCTGCGGCGAGGTCCTGCTGCGCAAAACCGTGAAGGAGAAGTTCGGCCGTACGCTCACCATCGGCCGGACGGCCAATCTTACCGCGCCACTCAACGGGCGTCCGCCTTGCCACTATTGCGGTCCGTGCGAGCGCGGATGTGTGACGCATTCCTATTACAACAGTCCCACGACGGCTATCGCCACTGCCCAAGCCACTGGAAAGCTCGCGCTTTTCACCGACGCGGTTGTGAGCCATGTCACCATGGACTCAGACGCGATGCGTGCCGATGGTGTCCGGTACGTGCACCGGCTGACGCGGCAGATCCGCGAGCTGCGTGCCAGGAGCGTGGTGCTGTGCGCGCAGTCGCTGGAATCCTGCCGCATTCTGCTGAACTCAGCGAATCGCCAGTTCCCGAACGGCCTCGCGAATTCGAGCGGTGTGCTCGGACACTACCTCATGGACCACGCGACCGGATTCGGCGCGTCGGGCATTTTGCCCGGAATCGATGAACGTCCCACGGCGGGTCCGCCGCAGCGTCCGAATGGGGTCTACCTCATTCGCTTCCGCAATGTTACGGATCGCCATCCGGATTTCATTCGGGGCTACGGCTACCAGGGCGGCGCCGGAGCCGGTTACAGCCTCAACGCCGAGGGCTACGGCAAAGGCTTCAAGTCCGCGGCAAGGCGGGGGGAGTACTGGATTTCGCTCGGAGCCTTTTGCGAGTGCCTCGCGCACTTTGAGAATCACTGCGAGCTCAGCAAAACCGTGGTGGACGCCTGGGGTGTTCCCGCGCTTCATTTCAACGCGGCTTACGGCGACAACGAGAAGAAGATGGGACTGCAGGCCGCAGCCGACGCCGCGGAAATGCTGGAAGCGTCCGGAGCCAGGAACATCAGCCTCGACGCCAACATCAGCCCTTTCGGCCACGCAATTCACGAATGCGGTGTGGCGCGCATGGGCGACGACCCGAAGAAATCGGTGCTGAACAAGTATTGCCAGTCGCACGACGTGAAGAACTTATTCGTGATGGACGGCAGCGCGTTTGTGTCAGTCGGTAACCAGAATCCCACGCTGACGATGCTCGCGCTCGTCGCGCATGGATGCGATCACCTGGCCAAGGAGGCCAGAACAGGAGGGCTCGGATGAATCGGCGCGACTTTAGTCGGAACCTTGCTTTGGCGGCGCTGGGCAGCGGAGCGCTCAAGACACAAAGCGCGAGTGCGGGTTCACCTGGGAAGGCCAGTCCACAATCGGAAACTGGCGGCGGTTCTTTCAAGATCTCGCTGATGCTCTGGACCGTGTTTCACAACCTGCCTTTCGAACAGCGCCTGGAGAAGGCAGCGAGCGCGGGATTTCACAACGTCGAGCTGGTGGGCGAGTTCGAGAAGTGGTCGGACACCGAATACGCAAACGCAAACCGGAAGCGTCAGGAGCTGGGCATCCAATTTGACGCCACCGGCGGACTGAATCGCAGCCTTACGGATCCCGCCCAGCGCGATGCCTTCCTGGCCGAAGTCAAAGGCATTCTGCCTGCCATGGACAAGCTCGAATGTCCGGCGCTGATCATACTGACCGGCAATAAGGTTCCGGGAATGAGTCATGACGCGCAGCATGCGAGCTGTGTCGAGGGTTTGAAGCGAGCGGCGGATATTGTCGAGCCCAAGGGATACAAGATACTGCTCGAGAACATTGACCC
Organism: Terriglobia bacterium; assembly: GCA_030038235.1. GTDB lineage: Bacteria > Acidobacteriota > Terriglobia > UBA7540 > UBA7540 > Gp13-AA77. The sequence continues at coordinate 21,213 of JASHPE010000355.1, read as the reverse complement.
GGAGGAGAATCCGAAATACTTCCTCACGTCAGTGGCCGAAGGATTCGACGTCATCCGCGAAGTGGATCATCCGCACGTGCGCTTTCTCTACGACTTCTTTCACGACCAGATCTCGGAAGGGAATCTGATCGAGAAGCTCGAGAAGAATGTGGCGCTTGTCGATCTCGTTCACATCGCCGACGTGCCGGGACGGCACCAGCCGGGCACCGGCGAGATCAATTACACGAACATTTACAAGAAGCTGGCGGAGCTCCACTACGATCGGTACGTGGCGATGGAATTTCTGCCGATTGGCGACGAGGTGGCAAGCCTTAGAACAGCCCGCGAAGCGGCCGAAGCTGCAGGGCGAGCGTGATGCCGCTACACCAATCGGCACACGTCCGCGTCGCGACGCTCGGGTCGACCGCGTCACAGTTTTGTGAAGTTAATCGATCCGGAGCGCGAACTCAGCTGACCCCTTGAGGGGCCACTACTGACTTGGAGCGCCCGCGCCTGTTGCCGATCGGGCGCTTGACAGACGCTTTCCTCGGGGGCTTGGCAACGATGACATGTTGGCAACTGAGGCACACGAAGTGTTCACCGCTCGGAGACCGAGTGCTCTTGGAAGAGCCACAGAATGTGCAAACCAAAGGTTTCATATTCGACCCAAATTAGCACGGTAACAAAACTGAAACAAGAGACGGCACGACTATTGATTAGAGAATTATAAAGTACCACCGCAGCCCTGCTGGTTCGCAGCACCATGAGAATCAAAGAAGCTACTCGGAGGTACGAGAATTGGCTGGGCCGGTGTACCCCCCTGGTAAAGCGAGACCTGGAACTGAAGCATCGCGCCATGGCTGACGATCTCTTCCGGTTTTTGCGCGCGACCTTCTACCGCTGGGCCCAAGTGTGGCGGGAGGTCTGCCCCGAGGAAGCCCGAGCTCCCGTGGTGTTGGCCGTGGGCGACTTGCATGTGGAAAATTTCGGGACCTGGCGAGACATCGAAGGGCGACTGGTGTGGGGCATCAACGATTTCGACGAAGTCTGCCCCATGCCCTACACCATCGATCTGATTCGCCTGGCGGCCAGCGCCCATCTAGCGATCAAGACGGATCACCTTATCATCGGGCCAAAGGACGCTTGTGATTCCATCTTGTCCGGCTACCACGAAGGCCTCGATCAAGGCGGCGCGCCCATCGTGCTCGGCGAGCACCATCATTGGCTCCGCCAGCTAGCCACGAGCGAGCTGCGTGACCCGGTGGCTTATTGGCAGAAGATGGACGCATTGCCTACTTATCGAGGCAAAGTCCCCAAGAGCGCCGTGAGGGCCCTGCTGAAACTGCTGCCTGAGAAAGACTTGGACTTCAGGGTGGCGCATCGTATCGCTGGCTTGGGAAGTTTGGGGCGCCAGCGGTTTGTGGCGCTGGCGGACTGGCGCGGCGCCAGGGTCGCGCGCGAGGCCAAAGCCCTCGTGCCCTCGGCTTACACTCTGGCCTGGGACGGCGGGCCGACCGAGAAGATCCAGTATGAGACTGTTCTGCGAAAATCGGTCCGCTCGCCCGATCCATTTGTGCATCGGCGGGGACGCTGGATCGTTCGCCGCCTAGCGCCCGACTGCTGCCGTGTGGAGCTTTCAGCACTTCCCCAGGAGCGGGATGAGTCGCGGTTGCTCTTCGAGATGGGGCACGAGACTGCGAACGTGCATCTGGGCAGTAGGCGGGCAGCTCGGCGCATTTTGCCTGACCTGACGGCTCGCAAGTCAGGATGGCTCCACGAGGCAAGCGGGCGGATGGTAAAGGCCATCCTCAACGATTGGAGGGAGTGGAGGGCAAGTGTTTAGCAGAGATGCGTATCTGAACTGAACGCCAATCAACACCGAAATTCAGAGTTCCCTATAGCGCGTGCCCACCGCCGACGAAATGGACTACTTCCAGGCGATCGCCCTGACCGACCGGAGTCTCCGCCCAGCGCGTCCGGCGCACGATTTCTAGGTTCACCTCCACCGCAATCCGGTCGAGGGGTAGCTTGAGCCATTCCAGCAGGGCTTGCAGAGTCATGCCGGCGGGCACTTGCCGCGCTTCACCGTTCAGCGAAATGGTGATCAAGATGGTTCTCCGATGGCCGCAACTGAGTCGAACGCCGCCTAATCTGAAGCATTGCCGATGGTTTGGGCAACGGTCGCGCGTCAGGGGAGAAAAAACTTGACACGCTGATTTCGGGGCTCCGATACTGGGAACTTAGAGAGCATTTTCACTGACGATCACACGCGTATGCTTCAGCCTTACGTACCAATTCTAATCCAGTTCGTGATCGTGGCGGGCTTGGGCGGCATCATCATCGGCGCCTCGGCCTACGTGGGCCGAAAGCCGCGTACGCGGGCGAAACTCTCGCCCTATGAGTGCGGCAGCCTCCCTGTGGGCGACACGCGGGGCCGCTTTTCCATCAGCTTTTACCTTGTGGGAATGCTGTTTATTCTCTTCGACGTTGAAGCCGTTTTCCTTTATCCCTGGGCCGTCGTCTACAAAGAATTGAAGTGGCTCGGCTTCATCGAGATGTTCGTCTATATCGTGGTGCTGCTGGCGGGATTTCTGTACATCTGGAAAAAAGGCGCATTGGACTGGACCCGCTGAGATCTTGACCTGCCTGGGGACAAGAGTCCTGTCCTTCCTGCTGCCGCTTTAATCCGGCTCCTCGTCCGGTGCCGAAAGAATCCAAGATAGCAGGCTCCTGTCGAGGCCTCATACGTTTGGCCTATGAACGCTGAAGCTCAAAACCATCCCGTGATTCAGCGCCTCGAGACGCTCATTCCCGGAGCGGTCGAGGAAGGGCAGGTGTTTCGGGGAGAACTGACGCTCTGGATTCCTGCCGGCCGTTTGCGCGGCGTGGCTGAAGTGCTGCGTGACGACCCGGAATTGAGCTTCAAGTACCTCTCGGATCTCACCGCGCTCGATCATTTTCCGCTCGAGCCGAGATTTGAAACGGTCTATCACCTTTATTCAATCGAACATAATCGACGCTTACGCCTCAAGGTGCGGTTGTCAGGCGACAATCCGGGCGTTGACTCCATGGTCCCTGTCTGGCCCGGTGCTATTGCCTTTGAGCGCGAGATATTCGATTTGTTTGGGATCCAGTTCGCGGGGCACCCTTACCTTGTGCGCATCCTGTTGCCGGACGACTGGGAAGGTCATCCGTTGCGCAAAGATTATCCGACTGAGGGATACCGGTAATGCCGCTCACGCTTGAGAGAGTACCGGGTCAGGAGGAGCGGGTCATTCTGAGTATGGGCCCGCAGCATCCCTCCACGCATGGGGTGCTCCGCCTCGTGCTGGAGTTGGAAGGCGAGACCGTAGTCCGGGCGATTTACGACATCGGTTACCTGCACACGGGCTTCGAGAAGTCTTTCGAACGTCTGACGTACTCCCAGGACATCACGCTGACGGATCGCATGGATTATCTGGCTCCCCTATCCAATAATCTTGCTTTCTGTCTGGCGACGGAAAAACTGCTGGACCTCGAGATTCCGCCCAAGGCGCAGTACATCCGGGTGCTCCTGACCGAATTGACGCGCATCCAGAGCCACCTGGTCTGGCTGGGCACGCATGCCATCGATATCGGCGCCATGTCAGTGTTTCTGTACTGCTTCCGCGAGCGCGAGGACATCCTCCGCATCTTTGAAATGATGTCGGGCCAGCGCATGATGACGAGCTACTTTCGTATCGGCGGCCTGGCGCTGGAGCCTCCGCTCGGTTGGACCGAGCGCGTGGAGAGGTTCATCAAGAGATTTCCGGCGAAGATCGACGAATATGAGGGCCTGCTCACGCGCAACCCGATCTGGATGGTACGCACGCAGGGCATCGGTGCAATCTCCGCAGCGGATGCCGTGGCCTACGGCGTCTCCGGGCCGTCCTTGCGTGGGTCCGGCGTGAAGTGGGATGTGCGCAAGGCCGAACCTTACTCCAGTTACGATAAGTTCAATTTCGACGTCCCGACTCGACCGGAAGGGGACGTCTACGCGCGCTATCTGGTGCGGCTGGGCGAGATGCGAGAGTCGGTCAAAATCGTGCGTCAGGCGTTGGACGGATTGCCCGAGGGGCCGATCAAAGCCAATGCGCCGCACATCGTGCTACCCGAACGCGAGAGCATGAAGACGTCGATCGAGGCGCTGATTTATCATTTCAAGATCGTCACCGAGGGGTTCCATCCGCCGACTGGCGAGGTTTATCAATCGATTGAGTCACCGCGGGGCGAATTCGGTATTTACATGGTGAGTGATGGTTCGCCCCGGCCGTTCCGCTGCCACGTACGCGCGCCCTCGTTTGCCAACCTCCAGGCGCTGCCGAAGCTCATCGAGGGACGACTGATCGCAGACGTGGTGGCGTGCATCGGCAGCATTGACGTGGTGTTGGGGGAGATTGACCGCTGAGAGAAGTTCCGTCGTCAGTTGTCCGTGGTCCGCTGCCTCGGATAGCAGAACGACTATGCGACTGAGAGGCACAACGGACAACTGACGGATGCTATCCGACGATCTCAAATCGATGTTCGACCGGGTTATCGCCCGTTATCCGCTAAAGCGGTCGGCGATCGTCCCCCTGCTGCTGTTCGCGCAGGACGAGCTCGGCTACATCAGCGACGAGGCCATTGAGGAGATCGCACGGCGTGTCGAGGTGCCGCCCATCGAAGTGGTCGAGGATATCGGCTACTACTCGATGCTTCATCGCCACCCGATCGGGAAGTATAACTTTCAGGTCTGCACCAATGTGTCCTGCCAGTTGCTGGGCGGGGAGGAGATCCTGGCGCATTGTTCGAAGCGCCTTGGAATCGGCCACAAGCAGACCACGAGCGATGGCCAGTTTTCCCTCGAAGAAGTGGAGTGCCTGGGCGCTTGCTGCGGCGCACCGGCAATGCAGGTGAATTACGACTTTTACGAGAATCTCACCCCGGAACGCGTGGATCGACTCATTGAGGAATTGAAAGCGAACGGCAGGGCGCGTTGAAACTATGAGCGACTATCAGTCCTACATGAAAGGCTCGCCTCTCGAAGTCAAGGTGATCAGCGCACGCTTCGGCCTGCCCAATTCGACTTCGATTGACACTTTCGTCGCTCACGACGGCTATAAGGGGTTAGCGAAGGCCTTCCAGATGGGACCGGAAGGCGTGATCAATGAGATGAAAAACTCGCAGCTGCGCGGCCGCGGCGGCGCCGGGTTCAACACCGGTCTTAAGTGGAGCTTCGTACCCAAGCAGACCGACAAGCCGAAATACGTGGTCTGCAATGCGGATGAGAGCGAGCCCGCCACCTGCAAGGATCGGCCGTTGATGGAGTACGATCCTCACCAGTTGATCGAAGGCATTGTGATCGCAGGCTACGCGATCGGCGCGCACCAGGGTTACATCTATATTCGTGGCGAGTATCGCTACCTGATGGACATTCTCGACCGCGCCATCGCCGAGGCTTACGCGCGCGGCTATCTGGGCAAGAACATCCAGGGCTCAGGATTCGATTTCGAGCTCTGCACTCACACCGGCGCAGGCGCTTATGAATGCGGCGAGGAGACGGCGCTCCTAAACTCGCTCGAAGGTCTGCGCGGCTATCCGCGGGTGAAGCCGCCCTTTCCGGCCGTGGTCGGCGTCTACGGCTGCCCGACCATCATCAACAACGTGGAGACACTCTGTAATGTGCCGCACATCGTCCTGAAGGGTGCGGAATGGTTTGCCGGCCTCGGTACTCCGAAGAATGGCGGTACCAGACTGTTCTGCCTGAGCGGACATATCAGCCGTCCGGGCGTGTACGAGCTGCCGATGGGATTCCCCCTGCGGAAGATGATCGAGGAAGTGGGCGGCGGGATTCCGCGCGGCAAGAAGCTGAAGTCCGTGATTCCCGGCGGCTCTTCCTGCCCGCTCCTTAGCGCGGACGAGATCGACGTGCCTATGGATTTCGACTCGCTGGCCAAGATCGGATCCATGCTGGGCTCCGGCGGCGTGGTCATGATTGACGAAGACACCTGCATGGTCAAGGTCGCGCAGCGGATTATGAAATTCTACGCGCATGAGTCCTGCGGCTGGTGCATTCCCTGCCGCGAGGGGACGGCATGGTTGAAAGCCCTGCTCGATCGCCTGCACGGCGGCGGGGGTTTGGCGGACGACCCTGACACGGCGCTCGACGCATCCTACAACATCTTGGGCAAATCACTTTGTCCACTCGGGGACGCGGCCGCCATGCCGACCATTAGCATTGTGAACAAATTCCGCAGCGAGTTCGACGAGCATGTGCGACTCGGGGCCTGCCCCTATGCCGGTCGGGGCTCGGGGTTCGGGGCTCGGGGCTGGGGCGCTGCGTGAAGGATTACAAGGAGCTGGAAGTTTGGCAAAAGACCGGGGCCTTGCAGTCGAGCTTTACAGGGCCACAGAACATTTTCCCCGCTCCGAGCTGTTTGGTCTAACATCGCAGATCAGGAGATCGGCGACTTCAATAGCAGCAAACATCGCGGAAGGATGGGGCGGGGGGATCGACAAAGGAATTACATCCAGTTTCTCTTGGTTGCCCAAGGTTCGCTGTTGGAGCTTGAAACACACCTCTTGATCGCGCGTGACTTGGATATCTGAATCCTGAGGACAGCGCGAGGTTTCAAACGATTATTCAGAGCATTGGGCAAATGCTGAACCGGTTGATTCAGGTCTTGCGCAGCCGCTCGAAGTGAGGCGCACGAGCCCCGAGTCCCGGAACCCGAGACCCGAACGAAATGGCTGACTCACAACAAACCGTAACTCTCACGATTGATGGCCAGCCCGTTACCGTCCCTGCCGGCACGCTGCTGATCGAGGCCGCGAAGCAGGCCAGCATCGAAGTGCCTTCGTTTTGCTACTATCCCGGCTACACGCTCCAGGGCGCATGCCGGATGTGCATGGTCTCGATTGAGAAGATGTCGAAGCTGCAGACCGCTTGCACCACCGTGGTGGCCAACGGCATGGTGGTCAACACGCAGAACGCCGAAGTGGTGAACGGCCGCAAGGCGATGCTCGAGTTTCTGCTCACCAATCACCCCCTCGATTGCCCGGTTTGCGACAAGGGGGGCGAATGCGAGCTACAGGACGCGGTCTTCCGTTACGGCGCGGCCGAGACCCGGTTCGTCGAGACAAAGCATCATCAGGACGAGCTTAAGTTCTCGAATTTGGTCTACTACGACCGGCCTCGCTGCATCCTTTGCTACCGCTGCATCCGCGTTTGCGATGAAGGTATGGACGTGAACGCCTATGGCATCGGCTTCCGCGGCTCGCACAGCGAGATTATTCCCAATCGCGGTGAAGAACTCGAATGCGAAGAGTGCGGGATGTGCATTGACATCTGCCCGGTGGGCGCGCTTACGAGCGGTACCTATCGTTACAAGACGCGGCCCTGGGAGATGGAATACACCGGGACGATCTGCAATCACTGCGGTGACGGCTGCAAGACCACGCTTTCGGTGCGCAACAACGCCATCATCCGAGCCAATAATCGAGATCACTCTGGATTCAACGGCGAGTTCCTGTGCGCCAAGGGCCGGTTCGGCTGGGATTTCGTGAACAGTGAGAAGCGACTAACCGCGCCGCTCGTTCGTCACAACGGCTCACAGGCGGCGTCATCGTGGGAAGACGCACTCGACTTGACTGTCCGGCGGCTTCAGGGAGTGATGGAGAAGCACGGACCCGGAGCCGTGGCGGTCATCGGATCGAACCGCACCAGCAACGAAGAGAACTATCTGTTGCAGCGCTTCGCGCGCACGGTGTTGAGGACAAATCACGTCGATCATCATCGGACGGCTGACTTCTCCACCCTGGTGGCCGCGCTCAGCGAATCCAAGGCTACGGACCGGTACGCCACCATGCAGGACTTGGGCGAGGCGCGCAGCATTCTATTGATCGGCAGCGATCCCACGCATCAGCACCCGCTGCTCGCGTTTAAGATTCGTCAGGCGGTGCGTGATCACAAGGCGCGACTTTACATTGTGAACAGCGCCGATATCAAGCTGGCGCTGCGCCAGGCCGCGACATTTGTGAAGCTGGGCGCGGGCGAAGAGGCGATGGCTGTCCGCGATCTTGCTTCGGGCGACGGGCCCGAAGCCATCGGCTCCCTGCGCGAGAAGCTCGGCGGCGAGTCGGACACCATCATCATCTTCGGCGATGAGGTTCAGGGCGACTCGATCCGCGAATTGGTGGGCTGGGGCCTGAGCTTGCCGGGGAACACGCGCTTCATCGCGCTCGGCGACTACGCCAATTCGCGCGGCGCCGCCGACATGGGGTTGCTGCCCGGCACCTTGCCCGGATATCAGCCGCTATCCTCCGAGGCGGAGCGCTCTCGTTACGCCGCAGTTTGGGGCGCGCCAATCGCTTCCGAGCCGGGCCGCAACTTGCGGCAGATTCTCGAAGGCATCGAGGCCGGCGACATTCACGCCTTGCTGGTGTTCGGATCCAATCCGGTGAAGACGTTTGAGCTGCTCAGGGAACACCTGGCCAGGCTCGACCTTCTGATGGTGTCGGAGTTGTTCAATACCGAGACCACAGAGTTCGCTGACGTCGTACTGCCGGCGGCGAGCTTTGCCGAAAAGTCCGGCAGTGTGACCAACACCTGCGGGCAGGTTCAGGCCATCAAGAAAACCATGCGCAAGGCGGGAACGCGCAGCGATCTCGAAATTATCCTGGGTCTGGCGCGAGAGCTTGGCAGTCCCTTGGCCTATCGCACCGCGGAAGATGTTCTGCGCGAAATCATAACCCACGTGCCTGGCTACAATGTCGCATTGCCGAGTTTGCTGGTGGGCCGCGCTGTGCCTACGCGGCCCAATGGTGCGCCGCCCGCGCTCGAACGCAACGATCTGGTGATCTCGTCGCACGACACGCTTTTCACATCCGGCACGGTGAGCCGTTTCAGTTGGGCGCTCAATTCGGTGAACGAAGCCAAACGACCTCATGGCCACATTTTCTGACACTGAATTCTTCCTGATCGAGACGGTCATCAAGATCGCCCTCATCATGTTCATTCTGCTGACGGCGATCGCCTATTTGACCTGGCTTGAGCGGAAGGTGATTGCGCACATCCAGTCGCGCTGGGGTCCTTACCTGGTGGGCCCGCACGGATTGCTCCAGCCGCTCGCCGACGGCCTGAAATTCATGTTTAAGGAAGACATCGCGCCGCTCGAAGCGGACCCCGTGGTTTACTGGCTGGCGCCGTTCCTGGCCTTTCTCATGGCGTTCCTGTCCATCGCCGTGATTCCTTTCGGCGAAAGCTTCACCCTGGCCGGGCACGTGATTCAGTTGCAGATTACGGACTTGAACGTGGGTCTGCTGTTTGTTTTTGCCGTGACGTCGCTCGGCGTTTACAGCGTGGCGCTCGCCGGATGGTCGTCGAACAGCAAATATCCGTTGCTCGGCGGACTGCGCTCGTCGGCGCAGATGATCAGCTATGAGGTTTCCCTCAGCCTGGGCGTGATCGGCGTACTGATGATCGCGGGCACGCTCAGCCTGCGCGAGATCGTGAATCAGCAGGCGGGACTGTGGGCGCACGCGGGCCTCTTTTCCGTCCTGCCTCGCTGGAATCTATTCCTGCAGCCGCTGGGGTTCCTGATATACTTCACCGCCGCCATCGCCGAAACCAATCGCATACCCTTCGATCTGCCCGAAGGCGAGACGGAACTCGTGGCGGGCTTCCATACGGAATACAGCAGCTTCAAGTTTGCCATCTTTTTCATGTCGGAATACGCCAACATGGTGACGGTTTCGGCGATTGCAACGCTACTGTTCTTCGGCGGGTGGCTTGGCCCGTCGTTTGGACCTTACTGGCTGCGCGTGATTCTGCCGGTGCTGTGGTTTTGCCTTAAACTGTTCTGCTTCCTCTTCTTCTACATCTGGGTGCGCGGCACCTTGCCGCGCTTCCGGTACGACCAGTTGATGGCTTTCGGTTGGAAGTTCCTGCTGCCGCTCGGATTGCTGAATATCCTGGTGACCAGCTTTGTTATGGCTTGGTTGCATTCGTAATTCGCGAAGTGAATTAGGACATGGAGATTCTGTTCTACATATTCGGCGTGGTGGCGATCGTGGCTGCGCTCAGCGTGGTATTCCAACGCACCCCTGTGTACAGCGCCCTTTCGCTGATCGTGGTGCTGGCGGCGCTCGCGGTTATCTATCTGTTGCTCGGAGCGCCGTTCATCGCCATGGTGCAGGTGATTGTTTACGCCGGTGCGATCATGGTGTTGTTCGTCCTGGTTATCATGCTCTTAAACGCAGGGCACGAGGGGCCGAGCGCGCATCGGGCCAAGTTTGCGCGCTGGGTGGGTCCGCCGCTCCTGCTGGCGTTTCTGGTGGAGTTTGGCGTCATCGTCTGGAAGCAATATGGACTGACAGGCGCGGCCAGCGCCCCGGCATTGGACGCCAGTCCGGCGGCCATCGGGCGTCTGTTGTTCAAGAGTTATATTCTGCCCTTCGAGGTCACCTCGATTCTGATCCTGGTAGCGGTGCTCGGAGCGGTAGTGCTGGCGAAGAAGCAGTTGTAAGGCGGAGGCCAGAAGTAGCTTTTAGTGAAACGCTGGAGGTTGGTCCATTCTGACTTCTGAATTCTGGATTCTGACTTCTCAAAGGATATGATTCCGCTTTCTCACATCCTGCTGCTCAGCGTGATCCTGTTCACCCTGGGTGCGGCCGGATTCATCATCCGGCGGAACGTCATCACGGTGTTCATGTGCATCGAGTTGATGCTGAATGCCGTGAATCTGGCGTTCATCGCCTTCGCGCGCCGCCTGCCGGGCCTGGACGGGCAGCTCTTTGTGTTTTTCGTAATCGTGGTGGCGGCTGCGGAGGCCGCGGTTGGCCTGGCGATTATTGTGGCCCTTTACCGCAATCGCAATTCGCTGGCGATTGACGACGTGGACTCAATGAAGCTGTGAGAAGAAGTTGAAAGTCGAGAGTTGAAAGTCGAAAGTCCACGTTTGACCTTGAACTTTCGCCTTTTCGACTGTTTTGAACATTATGGAGACCTTGCTCCTGCTCATGCTCCTGCCCCCGCTGGCCGGAGCGGCCCTGAATGGAATCTTCGGCCGCCGGTTCTCGCAGGGACTCGTCTCAGCGATCGGCTGCGGGTCGGCGGGCCTGGCGGCAGTTTTTGCGATCCTCGCAGCTCTCACGTCGCACCTCGGTCCGGACTCGCCACCGTTCGTTCACAGCTACTTTACCTGGATCGAGGCCGGCAGCTTCCGCGCCGATTTTGCGCTTTATTACGATCGCCTGACGCTGATCATGACGCTCGTCGTCACGGTGATCGGCTTCCTGATTCATATGTACTCGCGCGGCTACATGGAGCACGAGGGCGGGTACTACCGGTTCTTCTGCTATTTGAACCTGTTTCTCTTCATGATGCTCGTGCTGGTCACGGCCGCGAGCTACCCGGTGATGTTCGTGGGATGGGAAGGCGTGGGCCTGTGCTCCTACGTGCTGATCGGTTTCTACTTTCCGAAGAAATCGGCCTCCGACGCCGGCAAGAAGGCGTTCATTGTCACGCGCATAGGCGACGCCGGATTCACCGTGGGCGCGGCGCTGCTCTTTTGGACATTCGGCAGCGTGAACTTTCCCGAGCTGTTTCCAAGAGTCGCCGCGCTCGGTCTGGGCGATCAGCAGCGGGCGCTGACTGCCGCCTGCCTGTTGCTCTTTCTGGGCGCGGTCGGCAAGAGCGCGCAGCTCCCTCTCTACGTCTGGCTGCCGGACGCTATGGAAGGTCCGACGCCGGTCAGCGCCCTGATCCATGCCGCCACCATGGTGACCGCGGGCGTGTACATGGTGGCGCGTTCGAACGTGCTCTTCGTCCACGCCCCCGAGGCGCTGAAGACCGTGAGCGCGGTCGGATGCATCACCGCCTTCTTCGCCGCCACCATCGCGCTTTGCCAAAACGACCTGAAGCGCATGCTGGCGTATTCCACCATCAGCCAACTCGGATACATGTTCGCGGGCTGCGGCGTAGCGGTATTTTCAAGCGGCATCTTCCACCTGATGACGCATGCCTGCTTCAAGGCGCTGCTCTTCCTCGCCGCCGGCAGTGTAATGCATGCCATGAGCGGTGAACTGGACATGCGGATCATGGGCGGGCTGAGGCGCAAGCTGCCCATCACATTCTGGACATTTCTGGTGGCAACGCTCGCTATCAGCGGCGTCCCCGGACTCGCGGGCTTTTTCAGCAAGGACGACATCCTGGCCGCAGCTTACAACGGTCCCCTGGGCGCCCCTTGGCTCTATTGGCTGCTGACCGTGACCGCCGGACTGACCGCGTTCTACATGTTCCGCGGACTCTTCATGACGTTCTGCGGCAAATCGCGCGTGCCCCACGACCTTGAGCATCACGTTCACGAGAGCAGCTCCAAGATGACAGTGCCGCTGATGATTCTGGCCGTGTTCTCCGTTGTCGCCGGGTACGTGGGCATCCCCAAAGTGCTTGGCGGCAGCGAGGCCTTTGACCGCTTTCTGGAGCCCGTATTCGGCGGATCACAGGGCCTGCTTGCCGCGAACGGCGTGGTGGCCCAGCATCCGGCGAGCGACCTCGTGTTGATGATCGGCTCTCTGACCGCCGCGGGCCTCGGCATCCTGATAGCCTATTGGTTCTACTTGCGATCGCCTGAAATCCCCGAAGGTCTGGCGACCGCGTTCAGCGGCGCTTATCGTACGCTCGTGAACAAGTACTACGTGGATGAGTTCTATAATTGGCTCATCGTTCATCCGTTGGTCGTGGGTTCACGCAAGTTTCTCTGGCAGTTTGTGGACGTGGGTGTGGTCGATGGCGCCGTCAACGGCTCTGCGGAAGCGACTGCCGATGTGGGGCAGGTGTTACGGCGGATTCAATCCGGTAACATTCGCAGCTACGCCGCGTGGGTACTGCTCGGGGCGGTCGGCTGGCTGGGGTACTTGTTGCTCCGATAAAGTTTTTCTTTCGATACTTGGATCAGGCTGTCTTTCTCGAGGTGCTGGCAATGTCAACGGTCCTAGCGGCAAGCTCATTGTCCGAGTTGCTGGCACGCGGCAAAGAGCTTAGCAGGACAGGCTGGCTGAAATTGGTGCGCACCTGGATGCGTGGGAATGTTCGCAGGTGAGCGCGTGCTTGTGATCAAACACAGAGCTGAATTCAGGTCAACGTGCTCGTCTTCTCGTCCGAATTGCTCGAAATCGCCAGTTTTTTGCCGTAGGTCGCCGGTTCCATTATGCCGTTGAGCAGTCACATCCTGACGGTCGCCACTTTCCTGCCGCTGGTGGGGGCCGCGATCATTGCCTTCCTGCCGCGCGAAAATAGCGGACGCGTCAGGATGGTGGCCCTGATCTTCTCCCTGCTGACGTTTCTCGTCACTCTAGCGTTGATCTTTGGTTTTAGCCGCACCGCAGGCGGATTTCAGTTCGAGGAGAACTACGCCTGGATTACTTCGCCGCCCATCCACTACCACATGGGCATTGACGGGCTGAGCCTGATTCTCATCGTGCTGACCGGATTTCTGACGCCCCTCTGCGTGCTGGTCTCCTGGACCGGGATCACCGAGCGGACCAAGGAATTTCACATCTTTCTCCTCGCGCTGGAGACGGGCGTGATCGGCGTGTTCGTCTCGCTCGATCTCTTCCTGTTCTTTGTCTTCTGGGAAGTAATGCTGATTCCCATGTATTTCCTGATCGGCATCTGGGGGCATGGCCGGAAGGTGTACGCGGCGGTGAAGTTCATCCTCTATACCATGGTGGGCTCCGCGCTCATGCTGGTGGGTATCATCTTCCTCTACGAGCGCAGCGGCAGTTTCGATTATCCGCAGATTCTAGCTCAGCTTTCGGACGGATCGCTGCCGCTCACGCACACCACCGAGAGCCTGCTCTTCTGGGCGTTTCTCATCGCGTTTGCCATCAAGGTGCCGCTCTTTCCCTTGCATACATGGCTTCCAGATGCGCATACCGAGGCTCCGACAGCCGGTTCGGTGATTCTGGCAGGCGTCCTGCTGAAGATGGGTACCTATGGCATGCTGCGATTCTGTTTGCCCTTGTTCCCGAATGCGTCCCGCGAATTTGCGGGCTTATTGAGCGTGCTGGCGGTAATCGGAATCATTTACGGTGCGCTAGTGTCCATGGTGCAGCCGGACCTGAAGCGACTGGTAGCGTATTCTTCGGTGGCGCACCTCGGCTTCGTAGTGCTGGGGATTTTCGCCTTCAACGTTCAAGGCATGGAGGGCGCAATCTACCAGATGGTGAACCACGGCGTCTCGACCGGCGCTCTGTTCATGATGGTTGGAATGCTTTACGATCGCCGTCACACTCGCTTGATCAAGGACTTTGGCGGATTGGGGACAACCATTCCGGTGTTCAGCACCTTCTTCATGATCGTCACGCTTTCCTCGCTCGGCCTGCCCATGCTCAACGGGTTCGTGGGCGAATTCCTCATTATCATCGGAGCGTTTCACGCTCGTGTGTTGTGGGGAACTCTGGCGGCGGTGGGCGTGATTCTGGCGGCCGTCTATCTGCTGTGGATGTACCAACGAGTCTTTCTGGGCGAGGTCACCGACGAGAAAAATCGTGAGATTCCCGACTGCAACCGCCGTGAGAAGTGGCTGCTCACGGCCACAGTTGCCGTCATCATCTTTATGGGAATTTACCCGCAGCCGTTCCTGCGGCAGATGGACGTGAGCGTTGCCCGCGTGCTGACTCGTGTAAACCCCGAACCTGTTGCGGCGCACAACAGCAAGCTGCCGGCCGCACCGGCACAGGCTCAGATGGCGCCGCCGCCTCGTCCTCGGAACCGCGCCACCACTGGAGGGGCATCCCGATGACGAGCGTGGGCTCCGCCGACTTCATCCGCATTCTGCCCGAACTGATTCTCTCGGTGTTCGCCCTTCTGGTGATGATGCTGGAACCGGTGACCCCGCTGGGAAAGAAGACGGTCTTGGGCTGGGTCGCAATTGCCGGTGTCATTCTGGCCGGGCTCGCGTCATTTGCCATCGCGTATTTCCCGGGCTCGGCTTTCTCCGCCAGCATTTCAAATGACGGCTTCAGCAACTACCTGATTGAGCTGCTGCTGCTCATCGCCGGGCTTGTACTGCTGGGCTCGATGGCGTACCTCGAACGCGACGCGATCGATCACGGCGAGTTCTACGCCCTGATTCTGATGGCCACCGTGGGCGCCGCTTTCATGGTCGCTTCCACCGAGCTCATCATGGTGTTCATCGGTCTCGAGATTTCCTCCATCTCCACTTACATTCTGGCCGGGTACAAGCGCGGCGAAATGCAATCGAACGAATCATCGGTCAAGTATTTTCTGCTGGGCTCGTTCGCCACCGCGTTTTTCCTTTATGGAATCGCGTTTGTTTACGGGCTGACCGGCACCACGAATCTGGATGTCGTGCGTGAAACCCTCGTGAACTCGCCGCAATCTGCGAGTCCGCAGTTGCTGTGGCTGGCGGTCATCCTGATGTTTGTGGGCTTGGCTTTTAAGGTGTCGACCGTGCCCTTCCAGATTTGGACACCAGACGTTTACCAAGGCGCGCCTGCACCTGTTACTGCCTTTCTGTCGACCGCGCCGAAGGCCGCCGCTTTTGCGGTCCTGGTGCGTGTTTTCGTAGGCAGCTTCGATCACGTGGCATCAGCCGGTCCCGTGGTGTTCTGGCTGCTTTGGATTTCGGCAGTGCTCACAATGTGCCTGGGGAATCTCGCCGCCCTCTGGCAATCGAATGTGAAGCGGCTACTGGCGTATTCTTCCATTGC
This sequence comes from Terriglobia bacterium, assembly GCA_030038235.1. Lineage (GTDB taxonomy): Bacteria > Acidobacteriota > Terriglobia > UBA7540 > UBA7540 > Gp13-AA77. The sequence continues at coordinate 5,499 of JASHPE010000355.1, read as the reverse complement.
GCACGCCGGATATATGTTGGTGGGGATCACGGCGGGAGGAGCGGAGGGCACATCCGCAGTACTCTTTTACCTTGCCGGATACGCTTTGATGAACGTGGGGGCTTTCATTCTGATCGCGCATCTGGCGGGCAGCGACGAGCGTTACACGAACGTCCAGGACTTCACGGGGCTGGCGGCGGATCGCCCCGGGATGGCCGCCTGCCTTACGGTCTTTATGTTGTCGCTCGCCGGCTTTCCGTCCACGGTTGGCTTCTTCGCCAAGTTTTACGTCTTCCGCTCCGCGATGCATGCGCATCTTACGGGCTTGACGATCATCGCGCTGCTGAACAGTGTTGTGTCGGTTTACTACTACCTTGCGCTCGTGGTTGCTATGTATATGGGCGAAGGCAAGACGCAAGTAAGCGAATCGTCTGTGCCCCGCGCTCTCGGCTTCGCGATCGCGGTAAGCCTGCTTGGCATCTTCTTCCTCGGCCTCTTTCCGTCCGGCCTTCTGCGTGACCTGAATTCCTTGCATGTCCCTTGGCTATAAGAGTTTAGCTCTGCCTCCTGGTCCTTTTGTGCAGCCGTCACGCGGGCGAGTGATTTGCATCACTGTGCCCGGGTTGCACCTGCCCGATAAAGAAGCTGCAGGGGCGAAGTTCGCTGCTCCTGAAGGAGGTGCATGATGCAAGTGAGTTTTTACGTAATCAGTTGGGCCCTGCTTGCGGTCGTTGTTGCAGTTCTGGCCACTTACCGGCTGGCACTCGGACATCGGGAGGATGTGACGGTTCACCTGGTTGGACCGGAGGCCGGCCTGATTCCCGAGCAGACGCATCTGGCGGCGCGAATCCACAAGGTGGAAGTCTGGGGTCAGAGCCTCACGATCATTATGGCTGTCTACGGTCTGACTCTGCTGGCGATCTGGGCTTACCGGATCTGGGAAACGGGCAACCAGGTATCGTTCCACTAATTGATCTGCGCCCGACGCTGAGCCTTGAGCCTCAGCACGCACAGGGTTCGTCCGGCGCCGCCCTGACTGAAACGGCTGCGGAAGCTGGACCCAGCTTCCTGCCGGAGCGTGAAGCGCTCCCCCGGCTCGACCGGGCCGTTGCCCTCGATCGCGAACTCGCCGGCTGCGCCCTTAGGACGCAGCCAGCCACTTCCCGACCGAACGGGGCGCCGCCGGACCTTAAGGGCGGTTCGCCAAGGCTACGCGAGCCGCCCTCACCATTGTTGACGACTCCAGGCAGCGCCTGCTGACGGTTCCGTGCCGCACCACCATCCTCATTCGACTCCATCCTGAGGGCCGCTCCGCGCTATCCTAAGATTCCCAGGTGATCGGCAGGCCCATGACCGTGGACCGATCGCCTGTTCAGGAGGATACTCATGCCTAGAGACCTTCTTCTCATGCTGACTGTTACTTTGGCCTTTGTCGCTGCCACTCAGCCCCAGTCGCAAGCCCCGAGTTCAGCCCCGAAAACGCGTCTGGCGATTGTCGGCCTGGATCACGACCACGTCTGGGGCATGCTGCACGACATTCTCAGCGAGCCCGACGCCGAGCTTGTGGCCATCGCCGACCCTCATCCGGAGCTCGTTGCCAAGGCCAAGGCGCGCGTACCCTCGAGCGTCGTCTTCTATGACGATTACGTGAAGATGCTGGACGCGGCCAAGCCCGATGGCGTAATCGTGACCACCGAGAATGACCGCCATCTTGCCATCCTGCGCGAATGCGCCAGGCGCCAAATCAGCTTTTCGACCGAAAAACCCATGGCGACCACAGGCGCGGACGCTCGCGAGATGGAGCGGCTGGCGCGTGAAGCGAACATCAAGCTCATGGTTAACTATTGGAACGCCTGGGTGGCACCGACTCACGATCTCTACCATCGCGTGCACTCGGGCGATCTTGGCCCCATACAGAAGATCATGGTCGAGCAGGGGCACCAGGGACCGCGCGAGATTGGTGTTTCGAAGGAGTTTGGCGAGTGGCTCTATGATCCCGTCAAGAACGGCGGCGGAGCCATTATGGACTTCGGCAGCTACGGCGCCGAATGGGCAATGTGGCTGAAAGGGCGCCCCGAGAAGGTTTGCGCCTACACGTTGAAGCTCAAGACCGCGCAACACAACGCGGTCGATGACGACGCCACGATCCTCCTCGAGTATCCGGACGGCACTGCGGTGATTCAGGCGTCCTGGGATTGGCCGATGAGCAGAGGTCAGGTGCAGGTGTATGGACCGAAGGGCAGCTTGCTCGCCAACGAGAAGGATTTGTTCTATCAGGCCGCCGGTCATGATGACCCGACGATGCCCGACGGCGCGCCGGTTGAGCTCCAGCCTGTGCCGCACGAAACCTCGAACCCGATCGCCTATTTCGTCTATTGCATCCGCAACGGCAAGCCCATCGAAGATCCGGTTTCCGCCAAGCTGAACGTGGGAGTCGTGGAGATTCTGGACGCGGCCAAGGAGTCGATGCGCACCGGCCGCGCCGTGACCATGCCGGGCGAGTAGCGAATCTAGGCTATTGCTGTAGCTGCAATCGTACGGGCGGCCCTTGTGGCCGCCCGATTGCAGTGCGTCCACCCTTCGCGCCTTCGGTTGGGCGGCCACAAGGGCCGCCCGTACGACCGTCGCTTACAGCAATGCCCGTCAAGTGCAGAGTTACGTCTTGAAGATAACGATCGCCAGCGTGTAAAGCGTCAGGGTCTCGATAAACACGAGGCCGAGAACGAGGAACAGAAAGAGATGCGGACGCGCTCCCGGGTTGCGGGCCACGCCCTCGCACGCGCCGGAGATGGCTTTGCCCTGGCCGATGCCGCACAGTCCCGCGGCGATACCCAGCGCCAGCACTCCGCCCACAATCGCCCAGTTGGTGGTCGCTCCTCCGGAAGGCTGCGCGCCTTGCGCGAACAGCGGCGCCGCCACCAGCAGTGAAACCAGCGCCGTCATTCCTAATATCAGCTTTTGTTTCATTGTTTCTCCTTAAGTAATGTGGGCCAGGAGGTGGTGACCTGCCCGCCGGGGGGCGGACGGCCTCACGCTGAAACCCCATAATGCCAATAAGCTATTTTTCTTTGCTGGATTCCCGCTTGCGCGGGAATGACGAAATCAGAAACGGATTTCATATTGTGGATTCCGGCGCTCCTTCCCGCCCCTGGTCATTCCCGCGCAAGCGGGAATCCAACAGAAAAGACTTAGTGCTCCTCCGAGACCGCCAGGCTGAGATACACGGCAGGAAGAATCATAAAAATGTAAGCCTGGAGGAAAGAGACAAAGAAATGTAATCCAACGAATACCGCCGGCAGCAGTATGGGGACGAGCGTCGTAAACACGCGCTCGATCAAGTCGCCCACCACCATGTTCGCCCAGAGACGGACGCTCAGTGACAGCAGCCGCAGCGTGTTGCTGAGGACCTCGACCGGTAAGATCAGGAAGGCCAGCCACCACAAAGGGCCGGAAAGATGCTTCAGATATCCGAAAACGCCGTGCTGGCGGATGCCGTGATAGTTGTAATAGAGAAAGGTCACTACCGCGCACCCCAGCGGGACGTAAATGGTGCCCGTCGCCGTGGCCAAGCTCGGAATCATTCCGAGCAGATTGCAGAGCAGGACGAAAAGTCCCAGCGTGCCGATCAGAGCCAGGTAGCGGCGGCCACCGTGGCCGATGACGTCGTCGCACATGCTCTCCGTGAATTGCAGGAACACTTCCATCAGGTGCTGAAACCTTCCCGGCTTCTCCACTGACAATCGCGCGCGCAGGATGAGCGCGCCGGCCACGATCAGCAGGAACACCAGCACCTGCATGGCGATGTAATTGGGGATGGGCGCGGCCGGGTCCGGGTGAAAGCCCATCTTCACGAGCAGGGGCGCTACCAGCGGACCGATCAGCTTATTGAGCAGAACCGTGAACCAAACCGGATGTTCCGGAGTCATCGCAATTTCCTAAGAGTGAATTCCAACCACAAAAACTCAACATAGGGGCACAGAGTTCGCCGGGAAAACAGCTCAAAGACCACGACAAAGCACCACGACAAAACACCGGCCGCACCAGGAATCAAACCTCAGCGCGCCTCTGTGGCCTCTGTGGTGACGCCCTTTCCGCGCAAACCGTGCGCCGCCAGCATCACGCACGCGATCAGCACGCCGGCCAGCGGCGCAAACAATCCCGCCATCACCGCGCGCGCCGGCAGCCATCCCGTGCGATCGAACAGCAGCACGGCGCCGATCGCCACCGGATACCGCAGCACCAGCCTGACCAACAGGCCGATCGGCGCTCGGCCGCGTGCGGAATCGAAAGCCGCCTGAATGCCGCGCTGCAGCCACCAATAGCCCAACAGTGCTACTCCGCAACCGAGCGCCAGGCCGGCTGCGAATCGCATTTGCCCGGCAAGCAGGCTCGCGAGCACGGTCGCGGCGCTCACGCCCGCAATCGAGCGGGGCAGACGGGCAAGCATCGAGTCGATCGTCCAACCGGAAGCCTCGGGCTTCGCGTCTGAAAGCGGCCCCTGCTGCGGCGATTTACCGGTCTCCGGCACCTTTTTCTCTCCGCAAAATCACCTGAATCATCTCAACCACGCCGGCCGCCGACCCCGCAAGCACCCCGATCACCGCCAGCACCGGCCTGGTGTGCAGATGCTTGTCGAGAAACCAGCCCAGCCCGTATCCGCCGAGGGCGCTCGCCGGCACGATGAAGCTCAGGCCCAGGTACGAGATCGCCCGCGCCCACATGTCCATGCTGCCGGGCCGGGCCATCCGTCCCTCCTCGGGGCTCCTGACTACGGGCGCCGCCTGCTGGTTCTGCGAACTCGAGAAGCCTGACTCGCTTCGCTGACGGGGGTTGAAAACCAGCACTGATTATACCCCAACTCGGGGGCGGCACGGCCGGGCTCGTAGGGGCGGAGCCGCGCGGTGCCCCATGCCCAGCAGCCCTCTCGACAGTCCGCGCCGGTGGCTGAAAACAGCCACAATCCCGGAGGTCGAAAGAAATTGACAGGTAAACTGCTGATTCAAAGTCATATTCCAGCTTCCTTTGGGTCCATGTTTCATTCGCAACCGCGTTTAGCCCCAGGGCTGCACAATGCCAGTGTCGCCAGGGCCCATGAAAGATTGAGTCTGGACGCGACCAACACGCTGTGCGGCCCATATTTCCGAAAAAATGGCCTATTTTTGACTCTAACTCTTTGAAAACAAGCGGGATAAGTAGAATGGGTTTGGCGCGAGTCATTTCCGGGATATCTCTCTGACAACCAAGGGGTTAGGCTCAATGGGTTTGCTGGCTTTGGGCAATTATTACAGAGCGAGGCCGCGCGCTGACGATTAGCCGTCACTTGTGCAGGCATCCCGCGTGCGATCGGCAGACCGGCAAGCGGCCGTGAAGAGTGGCGCAGAACCATGCACACCTCTCGATTCACTCGGGAAGACTTGAGGATGGCACATTCCGGCGGTTTCGTCAAGTGTTTTTTCGAGGCCCTTGTTGTAGGCTACAATTGAGGAAGTGACGAGTGACATGTGACAAGTGGCAAGCCAC
>JASHPE010000354.1 GCA_030038235.1 Terriglobia bacterium | reverse complement strand
GGCAAGAATGATTACGGGGTCTTCCGGCCTTCAGATGCGACCTGGTACATCGAGTACTCGAGCGGCGGGACGCTGAGCCAGCAGTGGGGCGAGACCAGCGATATTCCCGTGAGTCACCTGCCGTCAATCTATCGTCGCGACAAGCATATTGCCAACTTCGATGGTGACCGCAAGGCTGACATCGGCGTGTTCCGGCCGTCGGATGGCACGTGGTACGTGATCGACAGCAGCACGGGCAAGAGCGTCACCCAGGCCTTCGGCGAAACTGGCGACATCATCGTGCCCGGCGATTACGATGGCGACGGCAAAACGGATTATGCCGTCTGGCGTCCTTCGACCCAGACCTGGTGGGTGGTCCTCAGCAGCACCGGGAAGACCGTCAGCCAACAGTGGGGCGCGAGTGGCGACATCCCCGTGCCGGGGGACTACGACGGCGACGGCAAGACCGACTACGCTGTCTTCCGGCCCTCAACTGGCACTTGGTACCTCACCCTCAGCAGCACCGGTCAGCAGATCAGCCAGCCGTGGGGCGCGAGCGGCGACATTCCGGTGCCCGCCGACTACGACGGCGATGGCAAGACCGATTATGCGGTCTTCCGTCCATCGAATGCCACCTGGTACGTGATCTTCAGCAGTACGGGCAAGGCGGTTACTCAGCAATGGGGAGCGAGCGGCGACATTCCCGTGCCAGGGGATTACGACGGCGACACCAAGACTGACTACACGGTGTTCCGTCCGTCGACCGGGACGTGGTACACCCTGCAATCGAGCAACGGCAAAACCATCACGACCGTCCTCGGCCTGTACGGGGACATTCCGGTGGCCAAGGATTACGACGGCGACGAGAAGACTGACATCGCCGTGTTCCGTCCGTCGAATGGCACGTGGTACATCCTGCAATCAAGCAACGGGAAGACGACGAGCACCGTTTGGGGTGTCTCGACCGACGTGCCCGTCAGTTTGCCCACGGGCCAGCCACAGTAGTCCGATGACGGCAACGGTGTAGAGTTGCCCCCACACAGACAGGCCGGGCGGGCGATTTGAAGGGCCCGTCTGAGGACTTGGCCGAGAACCATGATCGTTCTGTGGACAGGAAAACGCGCGCCGTGCCTATCATGCTCCGCTTGCCGGAGACGCTTGCGCCGTGCGACTTGCGTGACAAAGGGGAGGCTTCAATGAGCACCAGACTTCGGCACGCGCAACTGCTCTTCACGAGATGATGCCTTTGCGGACGGCATAGAGAATCAATTCGGCGAGGCTATGCAGATTGAGTTTCTCCTGCACATTCCGGCGATGAGTCTCGACGGTGTAGAGGCTGAGATTGAGCGCAGTGGCGATGTCTTTGTTGGATTTGCCTTCGGCGAGTAATTGTAAAATCTCGCGCTCGCGGGGAGTTAGTAATTGGTAACTGTCTTCGGTTCCCCGCTTGCCCATTTCGCGGACGTAATCTTCCACCAGGATCCTGCTGATTTCGGGGCTGAAGAAGGCTTTGCCATCGCTTGCCGCCTTGATGGCCTGAACGAGATCGCTCTCCGCCGAGTCCTTCAGGAGGTACCCTTTGGCTCCCGCCTTGAGCGCGCGCAACACGTAGCCTTCGTCGGCGTGCATGCTCAGGATCACAATCGCGGTTTGGGGCAGCATTTCACTGATCCGTCCGGCCGCTTCGATTCCGCTCAGGTTGGGCATGGCGATGTCCAACACAACCACGTCGGGCTTTGTGACCTCCGCCTTCTCCACCGCCTCGCGTCCGTCCGAGGCCTCGCCGACGACGGTGAAGCCCGGCTGTTTTTCCAGCATCAGCCGCAGGCCTCCCCGCATGATGGTGTGATCGTCGGCAAGCAGGATTCGAACGGGTCTCATGTGCGCCTCCCTGATTCCTGCGCGTCGTGTTCCCAGGGCAGTTCGACGGCCAGAATCGTTCCCTCTCCGGGCTCGGAGTGTATCCGGCACTCGCCACCCAAATTTGCCACGCGCTCCTGGATTCCGAGCAGGCCGAGCCCTTTCGTCTGCGACACGTCGAACCCTTGGCCGTCGTCCTGGATGGACAGCGCCACGCGTCCGGGTTCCTGCCGGATACGGATGCGGACTGTGCGGGCGTGGGAGTGGCGGGCGCAATTATTGAGGGCCTCTTGAACTACACGGTAGATGCAGGTTTTGTAGGCGTCGGGAAGCTCATCGGGTCCAAGCTCCGTGGCCACGCTTACATCCATGGCGGTGCGCTTCGATACTTCGCGGGCCTGCCAGCGCAGCGCCGGAATCAAGCCAAGATCGTCCAGCATCGAGGGACGCAGAAGCAGCGCCATGTTCCGCACCACGCCCACCGAATCTTCCAGCAGGCTCTTCATGGCCGTGAGGTGGCGGCTTGCTTGCTCGGTTGAAGGCGTGCCCAGTTCCGAGGACAGATTCCGCAACTCCACCAGTGCAGCCGCGAGTGCCTGTCCCACTTCGTCGTGCAACTCACGAGAAAGCGCGCGCCGCTCCGATTCCTGCGCCTGGACCAGGCGGGTGGAGAGATCTTTCAGTTGTGTTCGCGCCTGCACGACCTCCTCGTATCGAAGCTGGGCCTGTGCGGCGAGGCGCAACACTTTCTGCGTGCTGAGAACCGCCGTTCCCAGGCCGAGCACCAGCACTGCCAGAAGCGTCACCACCAGCCGCCGTTGAAAATCCGCAAGCAGCCGGTCAACCCGGTGATTGCCTTCGTCGAGTTGTTGTTCATTCAGGCCTTCGATCCGGTTCGCGAGATCGAGTGTGGCCGTCCGCCGCGCGAAAAGCTGATCGCGCAGGATGCGAAAAGGGTAGCCTTGCGCGCGACGCTGGGCGGCGTCCCATTGGAGAATCGGGTTGAGCGTGCTCCAGTACCGCGAGAGTTCACCGGCAAGTTCACCCGTGTGCGGGTCTCGGGCGGTCCCAGGCTGAAGGCGGTAGGTTTCCATGGCCGCGTTCATGTCACCCCGTAGCTTCTCCAGGCTGGCACGATAGGTTGCGGCGTGTTCGGGATCGGGATCGAGCAGATAATCGCGCACGTAGGAACTCGAAAGGTAGAGTTGCGAGCGGATATCGTTGAGGGCGCGGCTTTCGGCAAGGAACTGCCGGCGAATCTGATTGTCACTCTGAGCGATCCGGCGCAGCACGCGAATCCCGTCCATGCCGGCCAGGGCCATGATCGCCAGGAGGCCTCCGAAGCCGAGTGCCAGAGTGAATCGCGCGCTCAACGACAGCCGGTCAGACGTACGCTCCTCTGGGCGGCTCGTCACTTCCCCCGCCGCGCCTCCAGCGGTGGAATTCGTTTGCCCGATCTCCTCGCTCGTCATTCAACTCTCCGCTGCAACTCCTTACAGCCTAAACCCGACAGCGCTCTGCCGGAAAGCGGAACAGGCCGATTGTTCACGTGCTTGTGCTCCAGACGCCATCCGTCTACCGGAACATTCATGACGGAATACCGATTCATCCGTATAAAGGGAAAAAGCGCCTGCGGCCATAATTTATTGGGCATATGAAGTGGAAGTGCGATTGCTTTCGCTTGCTCTCCAGTGAGGAGGCCCAAGATGAGGCGCAATCTCCTGAATTATCACCTCCGGTTTTCCGTGGCGGCATTGTTCCTTCCCTCTGTTCTTTGCGCCCAAGGGACTCTCTCACACGTACGCGTGGTGCGGCTCAGCTACGTGAGCGGAACCGTGGCCGTGGAGCGGCCCGGATCGGCGGAATGGGACCAGGCCATGGTTAACATCCCGATCGAGGAAGGGTTCACACTGCAAACGTCCGCGCGCAGTTTTGCGGAAGTGGAGTTTGAGAACGGCTCGACGGCCCGCATCGGGGAACTTTCCAAAATCAGCTTCAGCGAATTGGCCATGGATTCCGAAGGCAACAAGCTGAACCGTATTTTATTCGAATATGGATACGCAACCTTCCACGTGACGCCCGAGCATCGTGACGCCTATGCCGTGAACACTGATGGCGCCACGCTCGCTCCCAAAGGCAAAAGCGAATTCCGCACGGATTTCGATCGGGGCCGGCTGCGCGTGGAGGTATTCGATGGCGCCATTGACGTGTCCTGTTCCTCAGGGTCGGTCCGCGTGGGCAAAGACACGGTGATGGAATTCGGCCTTGGGACCACCGAGGCCGCCAACGCCCGTCGCGGCATCCAGAAGGACGCCTGGGATAAGTGGGCCGATGCTCGCGACACCCGGGCGTCGGTCGAACGCACGCTGGCGTCAGAACGCTGAGGCGAAGCAGAATCCGCCCCGAGACGCCTTCTCCAGCGGCCCGGTGTGCCCTTTGAGTAGCACCTCCCGTATTTCCTGTTCGGTTCTGGTGACATCTGCGACTGCATCTGAGTGTCTGAAGCGCCGCTATTGACAAGCCCCTCGGGATCAAGCCCTCGAAATTCCAGCCAAATCAGCCAGTCGCCTTTCAGATAAGACTTTGGTAACACTACTGCATTGTCATGGCTTTTGTAAAACCGCCGATAGTGCGGATTGGATACCAAACCTGAACAGTCAGCAGGATTGTTCACGGTCACCTCCCGTGGAGAAGTACAGATCCTGGGCGCTCTCGATGCGACTCCACTGGAAGACCTCTGCCGCGTGGCCTGACGCAGCAGAATGGACAGGAGCCCAGGGGGGATGAAAGACCAAACAAGCCGCCAGGACCACAAAGCCGGTCCGCGAAACCTCAGACGAGTTGCAAAGCTGATTCTTTTCCTACCGCTTATTTGGCTCATAGCATGCGCATCGCAACAAGTGACGGCCGGCAGCAGCAGTTCCGTGGTGCCATCCGGTTTCGACTCGGTTTCATCCGTCAACACCCTGACCAACCCGCCCTTCGATCCGCCGGACGTCGGAGGGCTGCTCGGAGCGAACACTCTGGTCGCGGACCCATTCAGCGGGGCAAAGGTCGTCAGAGTCACGGACTATCACACCTTGGGAACCGATCCGGTCCAGCCAAGCTACCAGATTGATCCGGGAGGCAGCGCCGAGGTCAATTTTATGGACAAGTCCGACAGCTATTTCTACACTTCCGACCTGGGTTCCTGCCTGGAGCCATTTACCTGGAACTCGCAGACCATGCAAGCTACGCGCATGTATATCTCGGACTATCCAAGCACTAACGGAATGCGTATCTGCACTGCCAGTACCGGTGGGGAGTTCAGCTACACAGTTCCGGGGCGAATGTACGACATGGAATTCGGCGCTTCGAACAACCACAACCCCGAGATCTTTTATTATGACTTTACCCAGCCGAGTCCCCCGGTTCGCTCGGCCGTGTTTGATTTCGGCAGCAGCCCGGAGTGCGCGCCTCCGGGGGTGATCTTCGAGGGGCAGACCCAATGGGGCGATCCGCCCACGGTAAGCGCCAACGATCAGACCTTCGGGACATCGATTTCCACCGTCACGGGACAAAACAATGCGGAGTACGTGGTGGCGTACAACCGCACCCGCGGCTGCGTCTGGTGGGATACCGCAACCGGGCAAGTCGGCGGTCAATGGGGAAGTTCGGGCGCCGTTACCGGCGTGACGGAGACCTTCAAAGTTCACAATGCCCGGCTCAGCCGCGATGGGCAGTGGATCCGGGTCGACCGCGAGAGCTGCATCAACGGTTTCGGCGCAGGCGGCTCCTGCCTGTACACCGTTTATTTTTGGCAAATCGGCACGGCGAATATCACAGCTTCCACGGTCCAGAACTCCGGTCATTTGGCCCTCGGCTACAGTCACGCCGTCAACGATTCTACTTATCCCACCGAGCAGAGCGTGGAGCTGGCTCCAATGAGCACGCCGGGAAGTGCAGCGGAATTGTGGACCACCGGACCGTCCGAGTACACACCCTGGGATACACACTTCAGTTGGCAAAACGCCAACTACGCCGACACCAACGTGATACTCAGCAGCTCTTTCACGACCGGACTCGAAATACCTACCCAGGCCTGGAACAACGAAATCGACGGATTCAGCGCGAACGGCTCGGGCGTAGTCTACCGCTTCGGCCGCAACTATATCACCGCGAATCCATCGGCCACCTTTGCAGCCAGCCAGGGCATCGGCTCGGTGAGCGCTGATGGAAAGTTCTTTGGATTCGCATCCGATTGGAACTGCCAACTGGGCTCCACGTCGGGCGGCGAAACAGGCACCACATCGCCTTATGATTGCCGCGCGGATGTGTTTATTCTTCAGATTAAGTAACATCAGTACCTCAGTCTGGAAGTTTGGCAGTACTTCAGTTCGTCAGTGCGTCAGTTTGTCAGCATGTCAGTTCGTCAGTGTGTCAGTCGGGGTTCGCGAAACTGACCGACTGACATACTGACCAACTGAAATACTGACGCGCTGCCTCACTGACGTCCTGCTTGCAAGCCGGCCAACTGCGAGACCAGCTCCCGAACCTTTCGCCCCGGGTTGGCCTTTTCCGGGGAAAGCAGTTTCCCGAGGTCTCCCGACTCCATGACCGGTTCCCAGCGCCGCCATTCCGTTAGAAGCTCGTCCGTCAGGTCGCCCAGCCGGTCGAACTCCGCCCGCCGGGCGGCGCTGCGCGGTTTGTATCCGATCTGGAACATTCGGCGGGTGAGATCGGGGAGCGAAGGCG
>JASHPE010000353.1 GCA_030038235.1 Terriglobia bacterium | reverse complement strand
CGCACCAGCAGCCATCCTGAAGGTTCGAACAGCATCTTGAAGCCATCGAGTGATTCGGTGGACGCGATGCGGCGTCCGGCAATCTTCCGGAACCTATGATGCCGCAAATGGGCCAGCAGGCGCATCATCGCCGGGCGGCTGACTTCGAGATCGACCCGGCTGTAGACATGCGTTCCGAATTCGCTGGAAAGCTCCGCGACCAGCTCGCCCAATGTGCGATCGCGCCGCGCCATGACCTCCGCCAGCAGCAGCGAATTCAGAATGCCGTCGCGCTCTGGCGGATTGCCTTTAGTGGCAATGCCGCCGCTCTCTTCGCCGCCGATCAGCACGTCGCGCTTCAGCATGAGTTCGCAGATGTATTTGAACCCGATAGGTGTGACCGTTAGCGGCATATGATACTTGGCCGCAAGCCGATCGATCATTTGCGTGGTGGAAAATGTCTTGACGATCTCGCCCGAGAGCTTGCAGTCCTCGGCGAGATGCAGAAGAAGGATCGAGAAGATCTTGTGCGAGTCGATGAACGATCCGTCGCGGTCCACCGCACCCACGCGGTCGGCATCACCGTCGGTCGCAAATCCGGCGTCACAACCGGCGTCCTCAACCGCACGCTGCAAGTCCGCTACGTGCGGCTCGATCGGCTCCGGGTTGAGTCCGGGAAAGAGCGGATTGTGCTCGCTATGGATTTCGGTGCAGGAAATTCCGGACTCACTAAAGAGTCCCGCGATCACGCCGCGCGCCGCGCCGAACATGGGATCGATAACGAACCGGCGTCCCGACGCGCGAATTGCCGGGAAATCCACAATTGACTTCAGTCGAGCGAGGTACGGCGCGACCAAATCCGCGGTTTCGCGACGGGCGCGAGTCTCGGACGACCTCGCACCGGCATTGTCCCGCCGATCGAGGTGAAACTCGATCCGCTCCATGATGGAAGGCAGCGCCGAACCGCCATAGGGCGCCTTAAATTTGATTCCGTTCCACCGGCTTGGATTATGACTGGCCGTGATAACCAGCCCGCCCGCTGATTTCCGTTCAACGACTGCATGGCTTACGGCCGGCGTGGGTGTGGGCCGGTCGGCAAGCGTCACGGGTACGCCGCGGCTGGAGATCGCATCCGCTGCGACTTCGGCAGCTTCCGGCGAAAGAAAGCGCATGTCGTACCCCACCAGCAGGCCACGCTCGGGCTCGCCCTCCTCGCGGACGTAGTTTGCGATCGCGCAGGCGACGCGGCGCACGTTCTCAAAAGCAAAATCCTCGCCGATTTGCGCACGCCAGCCATCGGTTCCGAATTGAATCGCACGATTGACGGTGCTCTTCCTCGTCATGAGCGCTCTCGAAGCTACAGAAGGTCCTTCCACCCCTTCTTTTCCATTTCTGCGACGGCCTTCCCCACATCCTGGGCGCGATTTCGATTCGCCAGGAGAATCGCGTCTGCCGTTTCGATGATCACGAGGTCCTGAACATCGACCGCCGCTACGAATTTGTCAGCCATGATGAGATTTCCCTGTGACTCGTAGCAGAGACTCCGCCGCGGACGCACGTTGCGATCAGAGTCCTTGCGCCGCAGAGCGTAGACTTCCGACCAACTCCCTACGTCGCTCCAGCCCATGTCGGCCGGAATGACGTAGACTTCATCGGCGTGTTCCGCTACGGCATAGTCGATCGAGATCTTTTCGGTTTTGGGGTAGATCCGCGCCATGGTGGACGTGGAACTCGCGCCCCCGCCCGCAGCGATGCGCTCGAGCGCCCGCGCGATTTTCGGCTTGAACTGCGCGAGATTGGCGAGGAGCGTCGAGGCGCGCCACACAAACATGCCCCCGTTCCACAGGTACTCGCCGGAAGCGGCGTACTGCCCGGCCACTTCCGCGGATGGCTTCTCGATGAAGCTCTGGACGCGAAAGATGTGATGTCCACCGGCCTCCGGGATCTCGGCGCCCAGCCGGATGTATCCGAATCCCGAATGAGCCGACGAAGGCTTGAGCCCGACCAGCACGGATCGGCCGTCGACCGAGGCGGCTTGCACAGCGGCGCGAATGACACTCCGGAAGACGCCGGGCTTGGCGATGAGATGATCCGATGGCAGCACGACCATGATGCCTTGAGGATCGCGCTGCAGGATCTCGTGCGCCGCCAGTCCCAGGCTGGGCGCAGTATTGCGGGCGGCCGGTTCGGCAACAATCTGCCGCGACGGGATCCCGCGAAGAAGCTTCGCGATCGGTTTCTTCAGAAGAGTGTTGGTGAATACGTAAGTCCGATCCGCGGGGATTAGCGGCCGGATGCGCTCGACAGTCCGGTGCAAGAGCGTTCCGGCGCCAAAAATGCCTTCAAGCAGGTGCTTCGGACGACGACGCCGGCTGGCCGGCCAGAAGCGCGTGCCGCTCCCGCCGGCCAAGATCACCGCATAGGCATGGTTGAAGATCGAATCGCAAGGCATCAGTTCTCGAACACCACTCTGCCGATCATCTCGGGCGCCACGCCATGCTTTGCTAGCGGCCGTCGGAAATCTCGCTCGAAATCGGGCACGTAAAAGCGAATGAACCGCGAGGTCTCCTCCGGAACCAGCCGATAAGGCTGGGAGCACGGCGGAATCAGCCATGTCTGGCCGGTGGCGTAGGCCAGCCATCCACGCGATGTTTCCACGCGGCCTTCGCCCCCGATTACCGCCAACACCTCGACCCGGTCCGGCGGCGCCGGAAACGTATAGCGGCTCTCGATCAACAGCACTTCGATGGCGAAGTACCGGCACGCCACCACGTATCGACGGCTGCCGAATGCCTCTTCGAACTCCAAACGCGGCAAATCGCGGTACGCGGGCGCCTCAAGACGGACGGTTTCCAAGCCTCGTTCCAGATGCAGATCGCGGGGCCGGCCGCGATTGTCGAGCCGCCCATAATCGTCCAGCCGGTAGGTTACGTCGCTGGTTTCCGACAGCTCAAAGATGACGAGACCGGGCCCGAGCGCATGGAGAGTTCGCGAGGGCACGAAAACAGCCTCGGCGAGCCCGGGCCGGAAGTTCTGCGCGATCTCGCGCGAGCGTCCTTGCCGGCATGCCGATTCGAGTGCGTCGCGCGTGGTACCAGCGGCGGCTCCCAAGCAGATGCTTGCGTCCTCATCACCTTCGATGATGTACCAAGCCTCCGTCTTACCACGGCTATTCTCATGGAGCAGCGCGTAATCGTCATCAGGGTGGACCTGCATCGAGAGCCAATCACACGTGAAGAGAAACTTGGCGAGAAATGGGAAGTAATCAGCGTTCCATCCTGACCCGCACAGCTCGCCGCGCGAACGCGCGAAAACGTCGCGAAGTGTGAGTCCCGAGACCCGACCCGTCATGAAGGTCGCACCCTCGCCGGTGAGCCAGGCCTCGCCGATGCGCCGCGCAGCCGGCCGGGTTGCGCGCCTCGTGGAGCCCTTGGATTTGCCCGGCGCCTTTTGCCCTTCGGCGCCGATGTAGAGAGGATCGAGCTGTTCGCGTCCCCAGATCTTGTCTTTGAAGTCCGGCGCGAGCAGCAGCGGTTGATCAAGCTCGGGCATAGCTGAGGGCATGGGTGGAACGAAGCTTGGAGAGGAAGGCGCCGAAGCGCGCCAGTCCCTCCTCGATGTGTTCAAGCGACGCGGCGTACGAGAATCGAACGTGATCGTCGGTCCCGAACGCCGGACCCGGCACCACCGCCACCAGGGCCTCGTCAAGCAGCCGCGATGCCAGAGCGTTTACGCTTAACTCGGGGCTGAGGTACGCCTTCACATTGGGATAGACGTAGAACGCGCCGCCGGGCAGGGCGCACTGCACTCCAGGCAGAGCCTTGAGTCCCGCCACGATGCGATTGCGGCGCCGCTCGTATTCCGCGCGCATCGCCTCCACCGAATCCTGCGGACCGGAGAGCGCTTCGATGGCGCCGCGCTGCACGAACGAGGTCACGTTCGACGTGGAGTGGCTCTGAAGCTTGACCATGTTCGAGACCAACTCCCTGGCGCCGAGCGCGAATCCCACACGCCAGCCCGTCATGGCGTAAGTCTTCGAGAGCGAGCCCGTCACGATCAGATTGTCGCGATTCTTCGAAGCCGCCAGCGAGAACGGCGCGCGCCCGTCATACAGGAACCGGCAATAGCATTCGTCGGTCAACAGCCAGATGTTGTGGCGCTCGGCAAGCGCCAGCAGCTTCTCCATCTCGTCATTCGAAACCACCGCGCCGGTAGGATTGCTGGGCGAGTTGACAATGATCATGCGAGTTTTAGGCGTGATCAAGCGTTCCACATCCGCCGCCCACAGCGTGAACCCTTCGCGCTCGTGCGTGTGAACCAGCACCGGCTGCCCGTCCGGATAACGGATGATGTCGAGATAGGACGTCCAGTAGGGAACCGGCAGAATCACCTCGTCGCCCGGATTCACACACGCGGCCACGGCCTCGAAAATCGCCTGCTTGCCGCCCACTGTCACCACGCACTCCTCGGGCTTGTAATTGGACCCCAGGTCGCGATGGTGCCGTTCGACGATGGCCTTTTTCAGGTCGCTGATACCGCCCGTCGGCGTGTAGCGCGTGAAGTTATGCTCAAGCGCCTGGGCCGCGGCCCGCTTGATGTGCTCCGGCGTGGGAAAATCCGGCTCGCCGGCGCCGAAGTCCACGAGATTCGCGCCTGACGCCTTGAGCTGATCCGCCCGCGCCACAACTGCCGCCGTTGAAGATACCGTGATCCGGGAGATGCTTTCTGAAAAATGCATGCTTTATCCGTTGGCGGCGCGCCGCGCCGCGAGTTTCTCCTTCATGCGCCGCTCCACAAAGGGCGGCACCAGGTTTTTGGGGTTCCCGCCGTGCATCAGGACTTCCTTCACCAATCGCGAACTGACGTAGGTATAAGCTTCGGCCGGCATCATGAAGACCGTCTCCAGCGTGGGCTCGAGCTTGCGATTCATCAGGGCCATTTGGAATTCGTACTCGTAGTCCGAGAAGGCGCGAATGCCGCGCAGAATCGCCCGGGCCTTCTTGCGCTTGGCGTATTCCACCAGCAGGCCGCTGAAGGTGTCCACCGAGACGTTGGACATTCCCTTCGTCACTTCGCGCAGGATATCCACCCGCTCGTGCACCGTGAAGAACGGCCGCTTTTCGATATTGGTCAGAATCGCGACCACCAGATGGTCGAACATGCGCGCGCCGCGCTCGATCACGTCCAGATGGCCGTTCGTGATGGGATCGAAGGAGCCGGGATAGATGACAAGGTTTTCAGCCATTCAGGAATCCGATTCCCTGCAGCGAGGCGCGGCCAAGCAACATTCTAGCAGAAAGGTCCGGCCCGCCTAACACCTGAGAATTAAAACCTGCTGTAATACTCTCATGGACGCAAAGCGACTCGCGGCGCGAGCCATCGTCGATCGTTTGCGCGCCGCCGGATTTCAGGCGCTGTGGGCGGGCGGTTGCGTGCGCGACCTGGTCATGGGCCGCGATGCCAAGGACTATGACGTGGCTACCGACGCTACTCCGGCCGAGGTCGCGAGGCTTTTTCCCAAGGGCTTGCTGGTCGGCGCCCAGTTTGGCGTGGTCGCGGTGCCCGGCGACGGATTCATAACCGAAGTCGCGACCTTCCGTTCCGACGGGCTCTATGCCGACGGACGTCATCCGGTCGAGGTTCGTTATGCCCGCACGCCCCAGGAGGACGTCCAGCGGCGCGATTTCACCATCAATGGATTGCTTTACGATCCGGTCGCTGATCATGTGCTCGATTTTGTCGGCGGGCAGGCAGACATACGCGCGCGCCGGCTGCGCACGATCGGCGATCCTCGGGCGCGTTTCAGGGAGGACCGATTGCGGATGCTGCGCGCCGTGCGTTTCGCGGCCCGGTTCGACTTCGCCATCGAGCCTGTCACTTTCGAAGCCATCCAGGAGCTTGCGCCCGCCATTCACGAGGTGAGCGCCGAGCGCATTCGCGACGAGATCCTGAAGATCCTGACCGAGGGCGGCGCGCGGCGGGGATTCGAACTCCTTGATCAGACATCGCTGCTCGTTGAGGTTTTGCCCGAGGTCAAGAAGCTTCAAGGCGTGGCGCAGCCACCCGAGTTCCATCCCGAAGGCGACGTTTGGATTCACACCTTGATGATGCTTGACGGCCTCGGCTCCGGAGCGGCGCCCGTCAGGCCGACGCTCGCTCTGGGTGTGCTCTTGCACGATATCGGCAAGCCCGCGACCTTCGCCGTGCGCGAGCGCATCCGGTTCGATGGCCATGTGGAAGTCGGCGTCAAAATCGCGGAAGACATCTGCCGGCGCCTCAAGCTGTCGTCGCACGACACCGGGCGCGTCCTGGAGCTGGTTGCCCAGCACATGCGGTTCAAGGATTTTCTCAATATGCGGCGCGCGACGCGTTTGAAATTCCTCGCTCTCGATGGCTTTGACGAGCATCTGGAACTCCACCGGCTGGATTGCCTCGCCAGCCAAGGCGATCTTACGATCTACGAAGCTGCCCGGCGGATGCGCGATGAGACGCCGGCCGAGGTCATCCGGCCGCAACCCCTCGTGAGCGGTCACGATCTGATCGCGCTCGGCTACGAGCCCGGACCACTTTTCAAGCGAATGCTCGACACGGTCCGTGACGCGCAGCTCGAAGGGCGTATCGTTACGCGCGACGAAGCTCTCGGACTGGTGCGTGAGAGTTTCGGAACGCCCCCGATTCCTCCGAGCCCCGAATCCTGACCGCGGCCGGCACGGAACCTGGCGGTCGCAAGCAGTCAGCCCTTTTCCGCAATGTCGATGGCCCGCAGCAACGCGCATGCCTTGTTCATACTCTCGTCATATTCGCGCGCCGGCACGGAATCTGCAACGATCCCCGCGCCGGCTTGCAGATAAGCCATGCCGCCACGCGCGACGATGGTGCGAATGGCGATACATGCGTTCAAATTGCCCGAAAAGTCGGCATAGAGCACGGCGCCGCCATAGAGACCTCGGCGCGTGGGCTCGAGCTCGTCGATGATCTCCATAGCACGGATTTTGGGCGCGCCGGAAAGCGTTCCAGCCGGGAAACAGGCGGCGAGCGCGGCGTAGCTGTCGGCGTCCGGGCGCAATCGCGCTTCGAGCCGCGACACCAGGTGCATCACGTGCGAGTAGCGCTCCACGAACATCAGCTCGCGCGGACGAACGCTGCCCGTCTCGGCGACGCGCCCGAGATCGTTGCGCCCCAGATCGACGAGCATCAGGTGCTCCGCGCGCTCCTTCTCATCGGCAATGAGCCTCTGCTCCAGCGCCGCGTCTTCCTCCTCCGTGCGGCCGCGAGGATGCGTTCCGGCGATGGGACGATATTGGAGCGCGCGTCCGCTGGCCTTCACCAGCATCTCCGGCGACGATCCCACCACCGTCACGGGCCCGAGGCGCAGGAAGTAAAGATACGGCGAAGGATTCACGATCCGCAGCGCGCGATAAACGTCGAACGCCGTCGCGCGCAGGGGTACTGTGAGGCGCTGCGAGAGGACGACCTGGAATATGTCGCCCGCGCGAATATACTCCTTGGCGCGCTCCACGATCTGCTCGTAGCGGCGGCGCGGCATATTCGCCTTCAGCGGCAAGCGGGATTGCGGGCGCCGTCTCCGGCTCGGAATCAACCCGTGAAGTGGTGCGTCGAGCGCGCGGCGCATTCGTTCCAACTCGCGAGTGGCCGCGCGATATTTGCTTTCGAGCGTCCCCGCGCCCCCGTCGGTAAACACATTTGAAATAAGCAGCATTCTGCGTCCGACATGATCGAATGCAACCAGGTTGCGGTAGTACATGAAGGAGGCGTCGTCGAGTTCCACGTCCGGCTCGACGCGAGGCGGCAGATTCTCGAGTTGGCGCACGGCTTCATAAGCGATGTACCCGACCGCTCCCGCCGAGAACGGCGGGATGCCTGGCGCGACGCTGGCGCGGAACTGCCGTCCGGTCTCACGCAAGTAATCGAAGATGCCGCCCGATTCTTCGCTGCGGCGCCCTTCGCGCTCAATGACGATGCGGTCTCCGCGGCAGGACGCAATCTGGAAAGGATCGGCGCCGAAATACGTGTAACGTCCCACATGCTCGCCGCCTTCGACGCTTTCGAGGAGGAAACTGTAAGGATGCGAGCGTTCCTGGTAAGGGCGCGCGAGCTTCAGGTAAGCTGCGACCGGGCTCACCAGATCGGCCAGCACCGAGGTCGCAACCGGGATGACGTTGCCGCGCCGCGCGAGCTTCCGGAATTCACCGAAGGTGGGAAAAACCTGGGTTGTACTCACTCTTACTCCAGATCCAAGATTCCAGATTCAAGATTCCAGATTCCGGATGCCTGCCTGCCGAGCCAATTGCCGACCCGCGGAATCCAGGACCGAGGCGGCGTGCTTCGCGCCGGACTCCCAACAGCCTATTCGCTATTCCCGACTCCCGACTCCCGACTCCGAACCCCCTGACCCCAACCCCTGACTCCTAGTCCCGCTCCGCCGGATGTCCAAGCGCCTGCAGTACCGCCTGTTCCATCAGCGCCCGCGGCGCGGACTGCCCGGTCCAGATCTCGAACTGGCGCGCGCCCTGAGCCACCAGCATCTCGAGTCCCGAAATCGCCGTCAGCCCGCGACGGCGCGCGTCGGCCAGCAGACGCGTCTCGTACGGGTGATAAACCATGTCGAACACCACCCGCGTGCGCAGACGTGCGAGGTCCGTCGGCAGAGCCTCCACGTGCGGCGACATCCCTACCGGCGTGGCATTGATCACGACATCGACGTCGAGACCATCGGTCTCGCCCCACGGAATTACACGGGCGGAGATGCCGCGCGCGAGGCGGCGCGCCACGGGTTCGCGCCGGGCGGAGATCAGGACTTCGGCGCCTTCGGCCCGCAGCGCGTAAGCTGCTGCCCGCGCCGCCCCGCCCGCGCCGAGCACGAGGACGTGGCTTCCTGCGAGGCGCAGGCGCTTCGCCAGCACGTCGACCACCGCCGCGGCGTCGGTGTTCCAGCCCGTCCACTTCCCGCGCTGCACGGCTACGGTATTGCACGCTTGAATCTCCGCCGCCAGCGGTTCCACCCAATCGAGGTGGCGGATGATGGCTGTCTTGAACGGCATGGTGATGCTGAACCCGGAGAAGTTGAGCCGGCGCGCCAACGTGAGAAAGTCCTCCAGTTTGCCCGTCTCGCAAGGCAGATACACAGCATTGACGTGTTTAGCGTGCAGCGCCGAATTCTGCATTGCCGGCGACAGCGAGATCGAGGCGCGCGACCCGACCACGCCGTAGATCTCGGTCCGGGCGTCGAGACGGTCGACGCGGTAGATGGAGCGCAGCACCGCGGCGGGCAATTGGCCTGACGCCACTGCCAGATGATGGCCTGCCGATCCGTAAGCGAACGCCGAGCCCCACTTGAGAGCCATCAGCCGCGAGGGCAGTCCGGAAGGACCGAGTGCGTGTGCTACCAACTTGCTGCCCGCGCGATGGGCCCGCAACAAATCCGCATAGCGCAGATTGTCGGCAAGCGTGCGCGCGTGCGTGGCGATCTTGACGAACGCCGCGGGCAGCCGCGCCAGCCTTCGATAGATGGGGCCGAGCGGCGGCGTGCGGCGATAGTCGTGATGCGAAACGATCACCTTGGCCGGCCGCAGGCGACTGAGGATCGCGGCCCCAGCGCGGTTGATCGACTGGACCTCGACATCCGCGCGATGGCATCCGGCCCGGATCGCGGCCTCCAGGCGATCCATCTGGTCGTCCACTGAGCCGGGGAATAATCCGCCCGCCTCGGCGCGACGGCAGGTGGCAATGGCCACGGGAGCGCGCAGACGCATTAGCATCTGGTGAAGCTCCGCCGGAAAGTGGCTCCAATCCTGCAAATAATCGAGCCGCAACTCGTATCCCGAGTGCGCTCCGGCCACGCTCATCGCCTGTTCCTCCATGTCCGCGAGCGTAGGCGCGGCGAGCGTCACGAAGATGCGGGGAGCGGCTGACTTCGACACGACCGGATTCTCCATCGAAGCGAGGGTCAAGGCTCAATATAGGTGCGATTGGCGGAAAAAGGCAACGCTTTTGCGATAGAATCCAGTCATGATTCAGGAAGTGATCCCGGTGGGGATGCTGCAGTGCAACTGTTACGTGCTTGGCGACGAAGCCACGCGCGAGGCGGTGGTGATCGATCCCGGCGACGACATCGAGCGTGTCCAGCAGGTGCTTGATCGGCATGGACTTACGCCGAAGTACCTGGTAGCGACGCATGCTCACATCGACCACGTCGGCGGACTCGAAAAGCTGGCCCGCGCAAGCGGCGCCGCGGTGCTCATGCACCAGGCCGATCTCCCGCTGTATCAAAACCTTGCGGCCCAGGCGGCCTGGCTCGGCGTGCGTCCGCCCGGAACCATCGAAATCGACCAATTCCTGCGCGAGGGCGATAGCCTCCGGTGGGGCGCCCGAGCGCTCGAAGTGCTTCATACGCCGGGACATTCGCCCGGAAGCCTGTCGCTCTACATGCCCGGAGATGAGCACCGGGTTTTCAGCGGCGATACGCTGTTTCAAGCGAGCATCGGACGCACCGATCTGTGGGGCGGTTCGTACCAGGAAATCCTGCGGTCAATCGATTCCAAGCTGTTGAGGCTGGACGACTTAACTCCTGTGTTTCCAGGCCACGGACCCGCCACCACGATCGGTGACGAGCGCCGATTTAATCCTTTTCTTCGCTAGGATTCCTTGCTGCGCCGGCTTCAGTGCGTCAGTAGGTCAGCACTTCAGTTTGTCAGTACACGAGTTCGAATTCTGATTACTGAGCTGCTGACGCACTGACAAACTGACCCACAGACGTACTCTTACGGCTGCCCCAGTTGCGACCCGCGGCTGGCCACGTACTGCTTGGAACGTTGCAGCAGCGCTGCGGCCTGCGGCAGGCTCTCGATGGCCTTGGCCACCAGCGGATCGTTCTCGCGCTCGATCCTCAGGGCCTCGTCGTCGCCATAGATCATCTCCACCAACTGGTAGCGGATGCGCTGCTTCAGCCAATCGGCGTTGTCGCTGAGGTCACCCGAGCTGACGTTCAGATGCTCGTCGCCCAGGAACTTGGCGAAATCGTCCAGCACGTCGGGAGTGGACTCGAAGTCTTTGGAAATCGTTTTGTGGACGCCCAGGTAGTATTGCGCGAACTCATAGATGGCGTTGTGGTCCATCAGCTTCTGCTGGACGTCGTTCAGTTTCGGCGCCGGAACGTCGACGTCAGGCGTGATTCCGCCGCCGCCGTAGACCTCGCGCCCGCCGTCGGTCAGCCGCACCTGGCTCTTCGGGGTGGGCGTGCTTTCGTCGCGATTGTAGTAGTCGTAGAGTGAAACGTCGGCGTAATCGCGCTGGATCAACCGCCCGCTCGGCGTGTAGTAGTGCGCCGTGGTGAGCGCCAGTCCGGCATGATCGCTCAGCGGATAGACCGTCTGCACCAGGCCCTTGCCGAAGCTGGGCTCACCCATGATCAGCGCCCGATCGTGATCCTGCAGAGCGCCGCTCACGATCTCGGCGGCGCTGGCCGTATAGCGGTCGATCAGGACCACCATCGGGTACTCTTCGCCGTGATTGCCGTTGTGGGCGAGGTAGCGCTTTTCGTTCGAAGCCCGCCCATAGTGGTAAACGATCAACTGGTCTTTGGCGAGGAAGTGGTCGGAGACGTCCACGGCCTCCTCGAGCAGCCCGCCCGGATTCCCGCGCAGATCGAGGATGAGTCCTTTCGACGTGTCCAGCTTGTGCAAGGCGTCGGTGAGTTCGTCGTTCGTGGTCTCATCGAACCCGTTCACATGGATGAAGGCGACGCCCGGCTTGATCTCGAAAGCGCTGTCCACCGTCGGCCGCTGGATCTGGTCGCGCGTGATCGTGAAATCCACCGGCTGGTCGTACCCTTCGCGCTGCACCTCGACGTGCACCACGGTTCCCTTGGGGCCCTTCAGCATGTCGGCCACCTGGGTGGTGGTCAGGCCCTCGGCGGGCTTGCCGTCGATCTTCCAGATCACGTCACCCGGACGCAGCCCGGCCTTGAACGCCGGCGATCCGGGAATCGGCGCTTGCACAAACGTGGCCAGCTTGCCCGATTTGTCGATCTGCGGCGAGATGGTCATGCCGACGCCGTAGTACTTGCCTTCCTGCTCCTCGCGCAGTTGCGCGAACGTGTGAGGATCGAAGAAGTTCGAGTGCGGGTCGAGCGTCCGGAGCATGCCCGGGATGGCGCCCACGGCGGCGGCGTTCTCCGGCCCGTAGATCGCCTTGTCGGGATCGACCCGGTCGGCGTATTCGCGCTGCACGATGTCGTAAATGCGGGTGAAGTCCTGCAGGCTGCTCTGAACGTCGCTGTCCTGACCGTCCGTCGTGGCAGTGGTCGCCTGCAGTCTCGCGCCGTAGAGCCCTCCGGCCACGGTTCCGCTTGCGACTGCCAGAGTGACCAGCCAGGTTAATCTTCGAGTTGGTTTCATAGAACTCCTTCGTCTATCGCCAAGTATAGCATGACAAGTGCCGATTGCCGATTTGCGATTGCCGATTGACCTCGCCAACCGAAACCGCCGCACATGATTTCAGATGCAGCGGCGGCGTCCGAGTTGTTCGATCGGTGGGTCAGTTCGTCCATTGTCCATTGTCAGTCGTCCGTTGTCAGTGGTCAGTTGTTCCTTCGTCGATCGTAGCTCCTGGCTCGTAGCTCGTCGTTAATACCATCTACGATCCACGAACAAAGAGCAACGGACCACGGACCGCACTGGCTCACTGGCGTCCTGCTTGCAAACCGGCCAACTGCGAGACCAGCTCCCGAACCCCTCGCCCCGGGTTGGCCTTTTCCGGGGAAAGCAGTTTCCCGAGGTCTCCCGACTCCATGACCGGTTCCCAGCGCCGCCATTCCGTTAGAAGCTCGTCCGTCAGGTCGCCCAGCCGGTCGAACTCCGCCCGCCGGGCGGCGCTGCGCGGTTTGTATCCGATCTGGAACATTCGGCGGGTGAGATCGGGGAGCGAAGGCG
>JASHPE010000352.1 GCA_030038235.1 Terriglobia bacterium | reverse complement strand
TTTCGTTTCGTAATTTCCGCACTTTAGGTCAACATTATGGTTATACCGTCAACTGATATCATTAACTAATCCAGTAACGCCTTATTATCGACGCCTGGGGAGCGCGGGCATCCTGCCCGCAGTGGCGCGGACGTCTCGTCCGTGCCAGGACGGAGGCGAGACGCCTCAGCTACAGCGGCCGGGACGGCCGCGCTACGCCTCAATGGCGGACCTAGAAGTAGAGCTTCAGCGCTAACTGGATCTGGCGCGGATCCTGGAAGGGGAAGCGCGTCGAGCCAATGGCTCCGAACTCGGTGCTCAGATAGTTCCCTGACCCCGAAATTGCGGTAACGCCGTTACCGCCGAAGTTCGGAGGGTTAAACGTGGGATGGTTCAGGATGTTGAAGAATTCGCTTCGGAACTCCAGGTTGTAGCGTTCGCTGAGCCGGAATTGCTTGAACAAAGAGAAGTCGACCCTTTCGATTCCGGGTCCGGAGACCTGAGTATCTCCGCCGCCCAAAAGCCCGATGCCGGTTCCGACGTTGACGCATGATGTCGGCCGTGTGAAGCCCGGAGCCGGACAGGGCTGCGTAAAGGCGGCAGCATTAAGATAGTTGTCCGGCGCCCCCGAACCGTACAGGCTCTTTCCTGGGACCTCCATCGCAGTGCATCCCAGATTGGCGGTCGTACCGTAGGGGCAACCAATCGTCAGAGGCTGGCCTCCTTCGCCGACGTAGTTCCATATGGTTTGCCACCCGCCCAGGATCGCATTCACCGGGCCGCTGGCGTTGGTCAAGAACTTCTGCCCGTGCCCAAACGGTAACTGGTAGCCACCGCTGAAGTGGAAGACATTGAAGATGTTGTAGTCGCAGTTCTGGTAATCTCCCTGGATTCCGAAGCCGGGAAGGGCCGCGGCGCGGGAGCCTTCGCCCACGCCTCCATTAAGTTCGTCCCCGGCATCACCCCGGCAGTGCTGCCACGTATACGTGGCGAGAAAGTTGAGGCCATTCGAGAATCGCTTTTCGAGGCTTGTCTGAAGGCTGTTGTAGTAGCTGTTCCCCTGGGTGTCTTGAATGCTGTCGTTGCAACCGATATCGGGGTAGGGGGTAATACCGCCGGGACCGCAAATGGTCGCGGTGGGGCTCGTGTTGATGGTGTAGTCACTCGGATTCGACGCGCCGCCCGTAATCATGTGACGAGAACCGTCGCCGACGTAAGCTACGGTAGCCGTCAGGCTCGGCGTCAGCTCATATTCGAGCGTGAAATTCCAACCCAGTGTGTAGGGCGTCTGCCAGTTGTTCTGCAATCCTTGAGGGCCTAATCCTTCCACATCAACCTGAGAGGGAGCAAGCGCTATGCAGGAGAACGTCATCTCAAGGGTCGCGGCAGGGCTGCAGCTCGAGCCACTAGAAGACGTGAGAGGGATCGGATATGCGCCGTTACCAAACTGCTTGATGGGCGATACGGTGAATTGGAACGGGAAGTTTTCTCCGATGTTCGGCCCATACCCGGCATTTTCAAAAGAGTTGTAAAACATGCCGAAGCCTGTCCGCATAACCAGTTTGGGTGTCACCTGGTACGCCAAGCCGACTCGCGGGCCAAAATTATCGTCCTGCGGGTTTGCCAGCCCATAATTGTTGATGAACTTGAGCGCGATGCCATCTTTGGCGAGAATGTCAACCCACTGGGGAGCCGACGCCACCAAGGCCTGGTTCTTCCCGTTATTGGGATAAAGCATCTCCGCGCCCGTACCAACACCGGCACTTGATACGGTTCCTGGAACGAAGTTCCCCTGGCGGCCCCAAAACTCCTCAATCGCGCCGAAGTGTTCCCAACGGAGACCGAGATTCAGGGTCAGCTTCGGCGTCACCTTCCAGTCATCCTGGAAATATCCCCCCCAGTAGTTGTGGCCATCGTCGCTCGGCGAGAAGTTCGAGACATACACGGTGTCGGCCCCACCGGCGAAATTGACGGCGCAGCCCGAGGCGGAAGGTGAAGCGCACTCTTGCAGGCCGAGGGAATTCGTCTGGGGAGTCAGGAGCATCTGGGCCATTCCGATGCCGGCGTAGTTCCCGTCGAAACTCAACTGGCCATGCGAAAAGGCAGGCTGCAGCGTGGAGAACTTGATGTGCTGGAATTCCATGCCCATCTTAAACGTGTGGCTGCCGTAAATCTTGGTCAAGTTCTCGGTCACTTGCGTCGTCTGAGTGACTTCATTCGAGGGCAGGAAGGAATTCGACCCGAGAGTGTTCAGGCCGCTGACCGAAATCCCCGGCAGACCGCCATTCTCCGACACTTGGGCAATGCCTTGGATGCCGTACTGCGAGGGGATCCCCAGTTGCGTCGCCACCGGTCCATACCGGCTGGTGCCGAGGCGGTCTTCTCCCAGGCGCAGCTCATTCACGGTGGTTGGGTTGAAGGTGTGGGTATAGCTCACAGCCCCGAGGACCGAGGCGGCGCTCTGGAGGCCCTGTTGGAAGGCGCCGCCATCGGCAATACCTGTAAACGGGCCGGGAATGAATTGCGGGTCGTTCACCCAACTGAAGGTTCCGAAGATCTGGTCTTTCTCACTCTTGTTAAAGTCCATCCGGGTGTCAACGGCCTCGCGGTTCTCCGACAGCACCGGGTTCGATGACTGATTGTTGTAAATTGATGTGGTGCCCGGTATCTGGGCAGCAGGAAAAAGATTCAGCAGCTTTACCGCATTCGGATCGATCCGGCCCATGGGAATCTGGTTGAGCATGCAATTCGATTCGCTCGGGCAGGCATTCGCAAAGTTCGTGACTCCCTTCAGGCTTCCGCCCGTATAGAACGGGTCGGCAACGTAGCCAACCACGGTGCCGGGCGCAACACCGTGGCAGGCGTCGCCGGCGCCGGTCAGCGGAGCGCTACCAAACACCGGGTCGACCACGCCGCACGTCACCGTCCTCGTGGTGGCGGGATCCACGGCAGTGCCGACGGGCAGCACTCGGCCCAGATCGTCCGTCGTGGTGCAGGTGGCGTTGGCCAGGCAGCCGGGGTTTGTCTGGCCGACAATCCAATCCGCCAGATCCGTATACCCGCTACTCCTTTCGAGAGGCGTCGGAACGCTGCTGGTGAAGACGCTCCCTTGGCGGCGGCGCGTGATCTCGGCATCGCCGAAGAAGAACAGCTTATCCTTGCCGTTATAAACGTGGGGGATCACCACCGGCCCGCCGATGGTGCCGCCAAACTGATTCAGCCGGTACTCGCCTTTCGTCAGGTTTCCCGCGTCCTCAAAGAAGTCGGCGGCGTCGAGCTTGTCGTTGCGGAAGAATTCCCAAAGATCGCCGTGAAGTTGATTGGTCCCGGACTTGATGGTGGCATTCAAGATCGCGCCGCCGGCGCGGCCGTACTGGGCGCTATAGTCCGACGTCTGGACCTTGAATTCTGAAAGCGCATCGGGAGGAGGCAGCACCACGTAATTCGTGCCGTTCAGAAAGTCGACGTTATCCGAATTGTTGTCGATGCCGTCGAGGAGATAATTGTTTTGCGCCGGACGCAAGCCGTTGGCCGAGAAGGCCCCGTTGGCGGCATTGCCGCGCGTGTCAGGCTGCGGGGTGTTGGCGCCCGCCACGGTTTGGGCGAGGAAGGTGAAATTCCTCCCGTTCAGCGGCAGGTTGTTAATGCTCTGCTGGTCGACGACCTGTCCAACGGAGGCGTTCTCGGTCTGCAACGGCGGGGGCGCGCCCGTGACCTCGATGGTCTGCGTGACTGTGCCTGGCTTGAGCGTGATATCAGCCTTGACGTCCTGGTTGATGCTCACCGTGACGTGAGATTGGATGGACTTGGAAAAGCCAGTCGCTTCAACCGTGATCGTGTAAGTGCCGATCTTGACAGGCGAGAACGTGTAACCGCCGTCACCGCCCGTCGTGATCGAAACCGTGAGGTTTGTACCCTCATTCGTCAAGCTGATCTTGGCGCCGGGAATGACGGCGCCCGTCTGGTCGGTGATCGTGCCCACGATCGTGCCGGTGTCGACCTGGGACCATGCGGGAATGGCGACCAGAAGAACCAGGACCAAGGGCAACACCCCGGCCAGTTTTTGAAGCTGAGAACGCTCCAGAATCACGGACATCGTCCACCTCCTAAGGTGCCGCTTCCGAATGACCCTTATCCGACGTTCTTGCCGCTAAACTCGATCTTGGCCGCTATGAATGCGGTTTATTCGTGCGCGTACACGTTTTCGTGTACGTACACGGCGCCTAAGATACTCCTCACGTAATATGCATGTCAAGAAAAATCTTTTAGTGGGCATAATTGGATTCTACTAGGCTCTCAAGGTTTGCCGATGGGCTACCAGGCGGCCAAAAGGGGATTATGATAGGGGGGCAATGACACTGATCGCCAGGGATGGTCAAGGTGGGGCCGTGGGCGTCCAGGACATCGCGGACGCCCTGGGGATCTCCTGCGGTACGGTTGACCGCGCTCTGCACGACCGCGCGGGAGTAAGCCCGGCAACCAAGCGACGCGTGCTGGCGGCGGCCCGCCGGCTGGGATACCGGCCGAACCTCGCCGCGCGTTACCTATCCTCGCGGAAGCACATCATGATCGGCGTCAGCCTGCCGCTCGAGGTGGCATACTTTTTCGACGACGTCCGCGAGGGTATCGTGGAGGCTGCCAGCGCCTTCGAACCTCTGGGCGTAAAGATCCTTTACCGGCCCTACAAGCGGTTCGGTCAGCACGAAGTCGAAGCTCTGCGGGACATCCTCGAGGAGAAAGTCAGCGCGATTGTGGTGGCGCCCGGTTATCACGAGCGCATGCGCGCGGACATCGACAAGGCCACGCGCCGCGGTATTCCCGTGGTCTGCGTGGTGACGGACGCTCCAGGGACCGAGCGGCTCACCTCGGTTTCCGTCGACCGATTCGCTCACGGAGCTTTGGCCGGCGAACTGATGGGGCACTTGATCGGCGGCGAGGGCGGCGTGATCATCTTCATCGGCATGCACGCGGTCGTGGATCACGAGCAGAAGCTGCGCGGATTCGAAAGCAGCTTCAAGCAATTCTGCCCGCGCGGGCGGATCCTGGGCGTGGTTGAAGCCCACGACGAGGCGGAAGAGGCTTATCAGAAGTGCCGCAGAGTGTTGGCACAGTACCCGTCCGCCAGGGGAATCTACGTCGCTACCGCAAACTCCATGCCGGTTATCCGCGCGCTTGACGAACTAGGCCTGTCGGGCAAGATCAAAGTGATCGGCACCGACCTGTTCCCTGCCATGGTTCCCGTGATCGAAGCGGGCAAGATGGCAGCCACCATTTACCAGCGGCCGCGCGAGCAGGGTTTGACCGCCGTCCGCGCCATCGTGCGATTTCTCACCGAAGGATTGCGCCCGCCACCGCAGATTCTCCTCGATCCCGCGATCGTGATGCGAAGCAATCTGAGTTTGTTCTTCGGGAGAGAGCCGGTGAGCCTGGAATCCGCAAGTCAGACGCCCCAGGCCGAAGCGGTCCAGCGCTGAATCGGAAGGGATCAGGGGTCAGGGCTCAGGGTAGTCCCAAGCGGTTCAGCCTTGAATCAGTGAATGCGATATTAGCCTCACAAGACAAGAGCAACGACTATCGCGGATATGCGCGCAAATCAGTTGGCGTCCCTCATCTCCCGCAGCCGCGCCGCAGCCGTTTCCGGCGTGATGTCGCGCTGCGGCGTGCCTAGCATTTCATACCCAACCATGTACTTCCGCACGGTCGCCGACCGCAGCAGTGGCGGATAGAAATGCGCGTGCAGGTGCCACTCGGAGTGGGGCGCGCCATCGGTGGGACGCTGATGGAAGCCCATCGAATAGGGGAACGAGATTCCGAACAGATGATCGTACCGCGTGGCCAACCGCTTCAGGATGTCGGCCAGGCCGTCGCGCTCTTCGGCGCTCAACTCATCGAGCGCCGTGAGATGACGCTTCGCGATGAGAATCGTCTCGAAGGGCCAGATCGCCCAGAACGGAACCAGGGCCGCAAAATGCGCATTGCCGGTGACCAATCGCTCGCCGCGTTCGAGTTCGATCGCCCAGTAGTCACAGAGCAGACACGAACGGTGCGCGTCACGGTAGGCGCTCTGCCGGCTCTGCTCCTTGGCGGGCTCATTGGGCAGGTGAGCGTTCGCCCAGATCTGGCAGTGCGGATGAGGGTTGCTCGCACCCATGAGGACGCCGCGATTCTCAAAAATCTGAACGTGATTAATGAAGGGCAGCGCGCCGAGCGACTGATACTCGGCAACCCAGGTTTCGACCACGCGCCCGAGATCAGCCGGATCCATCCCGGCCACGGTCAGGTCATGACGCGGCGAGAAGCAGACCACGCGGCAGATTCCGCGCTCGCTGCTCGCCACCAGCAGGTCCCCTGCCGGCGCGGGCTCCTGAACCCCGCCCTCGGGGACATCCGGAACCAGAGCCGGATAATCATTGTCAAACACGAACGTGGATGTGTACGCCGGATTTCGCGCCCCCGTCGCGCGGAGATTGCCGGGGCACATGTAGCATGTTGGATCGTAAGGCGGCTGCGCCGCGGAGACCGTCTTCTCCACACGACCCTGCCAGGGACGCTGGGTGCGATGCGGCGAAACCAACACCCACTCGCCGTTGAGCGGATTGAAACGCCGGTGCGGATGCTGCTTCAGGTCGAATGGGACCATGCCGAAGTATCGTAGCGCGGGCAACCCGCACTATATTCTGCGAGCCTCAAATAGCGCTGAGGTTCTCACTGGCGCGGATCGATCTCTCCAACACCGTCCGCCGCGCCGGATACGTAAATCTCAGGTGCGCGGCCGGTCCGCTGCCGGTACTTCTCAGCCACGATACTCCTGAAAGCGTCCACGTAGTCGCGACGCACGAGATTGATGGTGCAACCACCGAACCCGCCGCCGGTCATGCGCGCGCCCACGGTGCCCGGGATCCCGGTCGCAAGTTCGACCATCAGGTCGAGCTCTGCGCAACTCACTTCATAGTCGTCGCGGAGACTGCGGTGCGAATCCGCCATCAGCGCGCCGACGGCGTCAAGGTTGTCATCGGCGAGCGCCTGTACGCACTCGAGCACGCGGCTATTCTCGCTGATCACGTGGCGGCAGCGCCGGTAGACGACAGGCGGCAGGCTCGCGCCGTACTTCTCGAGGTCTGCCAGCGTCAGGTCGCGCAAAGCGCGCACCTGCGGCAAGTGTTCGGCGAGCAGATGCACTCCCGTCTCGCACTCCTCGCGGCGCCGGTTGTACTCGCCGCTGGCCAGCTCATGCTTCACCATCGTGTTGCAGGCTACAAGACTGAGGCCTTCGGGCAGCGGCACCCATCGGTGATCGAGCGAGCGGCAGTCCAGTAGCAGCGCGCGCCCGGCGCGGCCAAAGCAGGAGATAAACTGGTCCATGATGCCGGAGCGCACACCGACGAACTCGTTTTCGGCGAGCTGGCAGAGCTTTGCCAGCTCCGCGCGTTCGACCGGTTGTCCCGAATTCTCCAGCAGCGCATAGCCGGTCGCGACCTCAATGGCGGCCGACGAACTGAGCCCCGCCCCGATGGGAATCTCACCGGCCACCAGCACGTCCGCTCCGCCCAGCCGTTTGCCCGCACGTTCCAGAGTCAGGGCGACGCCGTACACATAGTCGCTCCACTCGTGGCGCCGGTGATTGTTGGGGGAATCGAGCGCGTATTCGGCAAGGCCGGGAAAATTCTCGGAGCGCAGCGCGAGTGTGCGGTCGGGGCGCGCGCTCACGGCCACCCAGGTGTAAAAGTTGATCGCGGCCGGCAGCACGAAGCCGTCGTTGTAATCCGTGTGCTCGCCGATCAAATTCACCCGGCCGGGCGCGCGGAAGATGCGCGGGCGGCGGCCGTGCTCCGCTGCAAATCGCTTCCGCAGCTCCTCGGGTTGATCCATCTCGACCCGCCCCATTGCCAATCGCCTCCGGCAGGATCGCAACTGCAATCGAGCCCCGGCGAGAAGCGCAGTCCATCATCACAGCCTGCGCCCGCCACACCTCGTCTGGCCCGAAGCGAGGATCGAACGCTCGCAGGAAAGAGAAGCTAACACGTTTACCGGATGCGATGCAAAATTTGCACTCGATTTCACAAACCGGGCCTCAGTCGCCGTCGCTCGGAAAAACGGTGTGCCTGGGCGCCGGCATGGGGATGTTGCCTTTGCGTTCGCGCCACAGAATCCGGTTCAACGCGACGTTGTCTGCGGCGTCGGCGTGGGAAAAATCCATCCGCGCGGAGGCCTTGGCGCCGGGACCATTCGGCGGGTTCATCTGGTAAAGCAGCCCGTTCTTCAAATTACTATCGTCTGCGCTGAACGGCGGCTGCACTCCGGGTCCCGAGAACAATTCGCTCATGGGCGCTGCCCAAGCGTCGTTGTTGTTCATGGGCGGCAAACCCAGGAGGACTTCCATGGTGCGGATCATGTTCACCGTGGTGTAGAACTCGTGATCGGCAAAAGGACCGTTCGCCGGGCGCGGCGCGTACTTGCTGATCACCAGTGCCGGGCTGCGATGCGCGTCCACGTGGTCGGGGCCGTCCTGGGCGTCGTCTTCCAGAATGAAGATCGCGGTGTCGTCCCAGTAGGGGCTGTGTGATATAGCCTCGGCCACGCGGCCTACCGCAAGATCGTTGTCGGCCACCGACGCTTCGGGCTTCGGCATTCCGGGGCGGGTTCCTGCCGTGTGATTATTGGGAAGACGCAGCAGCACGTACTGCGGCAACTCGTCCGTCTTGCGGCCCTGCTGCCGCGCTGCCACGAATCCCTGAAACTCGTTAAGGAATTCGTCCACGCGGAATTGATCGGGATAAGACAGCTCGAAATCCGCGGCGCGCGGATCGAAGTGGCCGACGAGCTCGGGCTTGGTGGGAACGTCGCGCGCGATGATGGGAACCGGCCAGGGCCACGGACTGGGCGAGCCATGCGGCTGGCCGACATTATCGGGCAGCAGCTCACCCTGATGAATGAAGGTG
Source organism: Terriglobia bacterium (assembly GCA_030038235.1). GTDB lineage: Bacteria > Acidobacteriota > Terriglobia > UBA7540 > UBA7540 > Gp13-AA77. The sequence goes on along the minus strand of JASHPE010000352.1, from coordinate 12,255 downwards.
CGCGGGCATGGCTGGCCCGGCGCCGGCGGCGTCCCGGCGGCGGGCGATTGCTGGACGGCGAAGTCGTTGCACCATTCCGTGGCCACGAACTCGCCATAATGGCGATAAGTGAGCCCGGCGCGGGCCACGTCGCCCCACAGGTATCCCGTGGCCGGCTCGTCGACGTCGGGGATCCCCTGCTCCAGCGGCAAGCCCTTGGATACTTCGCCCTCGTAATCGTAGAGCCGCTCGCCGCTGCGATAGCTGATCTCCCAGGTTTTTTCCGTATAATCGCTGGTGATGGCTGCCGTGGACCACACGTGGCCGTTGCCCGATACTTCGCCGCTGACATAGAAGTTGTCGAGGATGCCGAATTGCCGCGCCAGCTTGTGCTGATTCGGCGTGATGTCTTCGCCGTACATCACCAGCGACGCGTCGCCGTTCGCTTCCTGGATGTCGCCGAACACCTGATCGTAGCTGCGATTTTCTTTGATGATGTAGATCACGTGATGAATGGGATTGCGCCCGCCGGCGAAGCGCATCGAGCGCGCTCGCGCCAGCATCCCGTTACTCTCCGTGACTTCACGCGTGAGTGCAGCGAGTTCGCTTTCAGCCTTGCGGAGATTGATGCTGGCGACCGAGCCGTGAATCAGCGTCGGGATGTAAGGGAAGTTCGGCCGCGTCTGGCCTGGATAGGGCGGCGACAGCGTCCCGTTCGGACCTGTGCCCTCACCCTTACCTGTCGCTACCAGCAGATGATCGCCTGCAACGGCCAACGCGGTGGGATACCACTCCGTGGGAATGAACCCGAGCGCGCGTACCGGAGTATTGACGGCTGCGGCGGTGAGGTGAGCCACCTCGAATACGGCTACCGCGTTCGCAGAGGCGTCTGCCACGTAGAGTCTGTTACCGGCAGCATTGAGAGCCAGCGCGTTCGGGAACGTGCCGCCGTATCTCTCACCGGGCAGCTCGGTACTGAGCCATGCCACGACCTGTCCCGATGTGGTGTCGGCCACCGCCACGCGGTCCGCGTTCGCCAGCGCCACATAGAGCCGCGACTCGTCTTTGCTCAGCAGTAATGCCGTCGGATGCGAGCCTGGCCCCGTAAGCACGCGCGGCTGATACAGCGGCAGCTTGCGGCGCACAGCACCGTCTTCCAGGTCGAGTTCATCCACTTCCGAAGAGTTCCAGAGGCTCACCCATCCGCGCTTACCGTCACGTGTAGCAACAACCGTGTAGGGATACGAGGATGGCACCACCTCGTTGTTCGTGCTCAGGTCAAAGCGATGCAGGATTTCGCCGGTCGCCGCGTCGATCAGCAGGGCGTCGTCGGACAGATTGTCCGCCACCAGCAAGCGCTCATGGTCTCCTTGCTGAACGACCGCCAGGCCGGCAGGATAGGGGACTGCCTTGCCGGCGGGCAAACCCACCGCCGCCTTGGTTGTCTGACCCGGCTTCATATCCTGCAGCGGAATCTTGAAAAAGCGGTCGGGTGTGAGATGAGTCCCATCGAATTTGTAAACCGCGATGCCGTTTCCGGCGTCGCCCGGCCGCGTACCTTCGACGTCGGTGAGCGAGGCCATCGAGGCGTACAGTTCGTGACCGTCGGCGCTGAATGCGAGTCCCAGGAAATATGTCTGATGGGCCCTGCGGGCGAGGCGCGCATCGGGGAAGTCGGTGAGAGCGCCGGTGTTCAGATCGAGAATTGCGATTGATTCAGTCTCGTTCGACTCCGCCGTGCCGAAACCGTTGTTCAGCAGCGCGACGTAGCGGTCGTCCGGGCTCAAAGCCGCGGTCAACGGCAGGCTGTTCGTTCGTTGAGGGTCGCCGGGCTCGGGCAGCAGCAGCGACTTGCTGGTGGGAAGATTCCGCCGCGCACGCGCTGCCGTCGATGATTGGGCAGATTGCTTAATCTGCCCTTGATCCGCGTACGATCGAACGAAGCCCGGACGCCCGCTCGCAAACGCGAGGGCAATCACACCGGCCGCACCCAGAATCCATGCCAGTCTTCTCAACATCGTCCTCCGTCACTGCTCAAAATGACTCGCAGCTTTGAATTGATCCCCCTTTGGATTCTTGGGCACTCACGCCGGCGGTTCACTGGACGGTCAGCGAGAGATCGACTGAGTTGCTCAGAGATCCCGAAGTCGCCGTCACTGCGAGGGTGTAGCTGCCCGCTGGCGTTCCCGGCGTGGACGGAGGTTGCGACGTGGTCGATCCGCTTCCGCAGCTCGCGAACAAAGCGGCAAGAAGAACCATCAAGGCCAGCGGCACTCGAGCTGGCGGCGTCCAAGTTCGCAGCGGCGCGACGAGGTGCCAGGCGGCCAGCGCCAGAATCAGCCAACCCATAAACAACAGCACTCGATTGGTGCCCGCCGGCAGCCACGTTCTCGGTGGGGGCAAGGCGGCAGCCGCTGACTCGGCGGCAGTCGCGACCGTAACTGTAAAGCTGGTCGATCCCGAGCCGTTCATTGTCACCGAGCTCGTCGACAAAGAGCAGTTGCCGGCGGGGACCGTGCTACTGCACGCGAGCGACACCGTACCGCTGAAGCCACCCGAGGACACAACGTCGAGGTCGTAGGTCGCACTCTGCCCTGCGGTCACCGTGGCGGCGCTCGACGAGCCGGCAGCAGGCCCGATTGAAAACTCCGGCACGCTGAGCTTCGACAAAAAAGCCTGGGTAAACGTAGGACACGAAACGCAGCTTTGGAGCGGTGCCACCGTAGGAAAGTCCGGCGAGTTCGTGGAGCCTGCCACGTACGCGTTACCCAATGCGTCCACCGCGATGCTGCGGCCTGCGTCCGAATTGCTTCCGCCCAGGTAGGTCGAGAAGAACAAGGCGGAGCCTGGCGCGTTCAGCACGGCTACAAAGGCGTCATCTGGACCCTCCTGGGATAGCCCCAGTCCGCTGGCCTGCGGGAAATCCCTGGAAGTGGTATCTCCGGTGACGTACGCGTTCCCGAACTGGTCGACGGCGATGCTGCCCATGACCAGGTCTTCATCGGCGGTGCCTCCGAGGTACGTCGAGTAGATGAGGTTCGAGCCCGAGGAGTCAACCTTGGTCACGAAGGCATCGGAGTTGCCGCGTCGCACCCCTTCGAGCGGGCTCATGAGCGGAAAATCCGTCGACTGCACGTGCCCCGTCACGTACGCGTTGCCTGACGTATCCACCGCGATGCCCTTGCTCAAATCCTGTCCGCTGCTTCCGCCAAGGTAGGTCGAGTAGACCAGCGCAGAGCCGGCCGCATTGATCTTGGTCACGAAGGGGCTGCTGCCGGTCGCACAAGCGAGGCACATTGCCTGAAACGGGCTCACAGTCGGGAAATCAGTGGAAGTCGTAGTCCCAGTCACGTAGGCACTACCCGAAGCGTCCACCGCAATGGCGCTTCCACCATCTGTGCGTGTGCCCCCCAGGTACGTCGAATAGGCCAACTGCGATCCGCTGGGATTGATCTCGGTGACAAAGGCATCGCTCGAGCCCTTGAGGGCAGGCGAGATCGGGCTGGCAACGGGAAAGTCCGTGGAAGTGGTCGTCCCCGTAACAAAAGCGTCGCCCGAAGAATCCGAGGCGATTGCGGCGGCGGTGCTATCGCCCAGCAGGCCGCCGAGATAGGTCGAGTAGACCAGCATCGAGCCGTCGGGGCTGATTTTCGTTACAAACGAATCCGTCTGACCCGCCGTCGCACAACTACACTGCTTTTGAAGGGGATTTGCCAACGGAAAGTCGACGGAGAGAGTGGTGCCGGTAACCAGCGCGTCGCCCATCGCGTCGGTCGCAATCCCCACCGCGTTGTCGGTGTTTGTTCCGCCGAGATAGGTCGAATAAACCAGGGCTGTGCCCTGGGGGTTGAGCTTGGCCACAAAGGCGTCGGACGCGCTTGAGCCCGAGAAGCCGCTCAGGGAGCCTTGAATCGCATTCACCGTGGGGAAATCGATCGCCTGCGTCTGTCCCGCGAGGTAGGCGTTGCCGGAAGCGTCCACCGCCACTCCCTCGGCGAGATTGTTGTTACTCGCGCCACCCAGGAAAGTGGAGTAAACCAGCACGGGATCGATGATTAACGGCCGACTGGTATCATAAGCGGCCAACTCGAAGCCCACGTCCGTCCGGTTCCTCAGAACGTACTTGCCCTTCACCTGCTGCAGGGTCCGGCCGTCGCGCTGGTAGACGCGCGGACTCAGGAAGCGAAGATCTCCGCCATCGAGGCGTAACCGCAGCTCGCCGCGCTTACCGATCGCAATCAACCGCGCGCCGGAAATCTTCCAGTTGATGGCCGTTGGATCGGCCCCGGGCGCGACCACGAAGTCGCACTCCAGTTGGCCGCGCCTGCCGTAATAGACCAGATCAACGCCCGGATAGACCTGCCGATATTCCACCTTCCTATAGTTCGGAATGTGAGTCCGCCAGGTTGCAGGATCGTTGCCGAAGAAGTAATTGCTCTGACTCGGCTGCCGATCGACTCCGAAGATGCGCGGGGCCGCGCGTCCTCCCGCCAGTTCCATGCTCACCGCGGCGGATGACATCGAACTCGGGGCGGCCTCTTGAGTGGCGCCGCCGGATCGCACGTCTCCGCGACTAAGCGCCAGCACGCTCCCACGCGAGGTCAGGAACAGCGTGTAGCCGTTGGCGCGCGCCAGGAACTGCACGTCGCGCGGCGCTTGGCCGCGATTGGGTTCGAAGCTCAAGGGCAGCTGACCTAAAACCCGCACCAGCCGGGCGCGAGTCGCAGAGCCGGGAAAGGGCGGGGAGGCCAGCCCCCTGCCGTTCGCAACATGGCTCAGAGCCAAGCCGATTACGGAAAGGCAGCCGAGCGCGGCCGCCATGTTCAGATATCGGACGCGGGAGTTTTCAACTTGTGGACCTGCGCAGGTTCCGGCCTTATTCATGCTGACTCCAACCCGACCCGCGCCGTACACTTGCGGCCCGTGATTGAAATGTCCAGCACTTCCATGCGTCCTAGCGTAAGGGCGGGAATCCAGAACGTCAAGCGGCGCACAGACGCGGCAGGGACGCCCATGCCACCTGAATTCTCAGGCTACCGCTGCTGGGTGCCGCTCTCGAATCTCACCGAGCAGCGGCGGAATCTCGAAAACGGCGCGATTTTCGAGAGCCGCTGCGCGTTGACGGTAGGCCTCGAGCATGCCCGGGCGCAGCAGTTGCGTCACCGCGCCCACGATTTCGCCGTCAAAGTCCTTTACAGCGATACCCACACCTTTCTCCAACACCCACTCGACGTTGTATCGCTCCTGCGGCATGGTGCGCGCGTTGCGCTCCACGATCACCGGTAAATTCATCAGCAGCGCTTCGCTCACGCTTCCCGGGCCAGGTTTGCCGATGAAGAAGTCGGCAAGCTGCATGTAATAGGGCACCTCTTTGGTGAAGCCTTCCACATACCGTGGATAACGCGCGTGCGTCCGGCGGAGGTGATCTTCCAGCTCGCGGTTGCGCCCGCAGATCAGGATGAGCTGCATCTCGATCCCGGACTCATCCAGACGCTCGGCAATTTCCCGCATCACCGTGGAGCCATGTCCGCCAAACAACACCAGACCGGTGGGCAGGTTCGCGTTCAGACCCAGGCGCAGGCGCTCGCTCGCCCGGTCGACCGGCGCCGCCTCATAGAATCGCGGATGAACGATCATGCCGCTGGTGCGCAGAACGCGTTCCTGCGGGACGCCGAGCGCCATGGCCTGCTCCGCGGCTCGCGAGGTGCCGCAGATGTAGAACTGGCCGGACTCGGCCTCGCCTTGGGGCGGCTCAATCCAAAAATGTGGCGGAAAATCCGCGAAGTCCGTCAGGATCGTCACCAGCGGCGTCTCCGCGTTCACGCGATGCAGGCTCTCCGAGATCGCCCGATTGAACTGCGGCACCACCGACACCACGAAGTCGGGACGCGACTTTCGCCAATGCTCTTCGAGCAGCCGTACGGCCTCGGGATGATAACGGCGAATAGCAGCGTGTAGTGGCGTCAGCAGATGCTCGGAGCCGCGCGTCCAGCCGCGGCGCAGAAGCATGTTGTAAACATCTTCGACGCGCTTGCCCGTGAGACGGCGCACCGGGTCGATGGGATCGAGAATGTGCTGGAGGCTAGTTAGCTCTGTCTTCCACACGCCCTCGCGTTGCAGCACCACGTCAAGAGCCGTGGCCGCGCTGCGATGCCCGCCGCCCGCGTCGAAGTAAATGAGCTCGATGTTGTCCATGCGGATCATTGTGTCACAGACGAGGCTAGATCACTAAACGTTTCACAGAGAATTCACTGGGTGTTAACAATATATTAACATAAGACTTCTAGCCTATAACGTGCGATGCGATATGCACGTCCACAGCCTCAACTCCGGCATGTGTACTTTGCCGGTGTTGAGGCGTTTCTGTCGCGAGTCCTACACCCCTCCCCGGGAACTCTATCACACGCTGCACCGGCGCGGCATGGATCTGGTTACTTTCAGCGATCACGATTCGATCGACGGTGCCGAGTGTTTTCGCTCGCGGCGCGACTTTTTCCTGAGCGAAGAGGTCACTTGCCGGGCGCCCTCCGGAACCGAGGTGCACATCGGGGTCTATGGCATGGAGGAGCGGCATCACGTCGAACTACAGCGCCGTCGCGATGATCTGCCGCGACTGGCGGCCTACGTCGCTGAACAGCGCCTTTTCGCCGCCGTGAATCATCCCTTTTCCGCCTTGACGGGCAGGCGTTGCGCCGGGGATTTCGATGTCTTCAGCCAGTTTCGCGGATGCGAGGTGCTGAACGCGCACCTGAGCTGGGCTCATAACCGGCACGCGGAAGAGTTCGCCGAGCACAACTTCCAGATTGGCGTCGGCGGCAGCGACGCGCACACGCTTGAATCCGCAGGGTCCGCCTGGACGGAAGTGCCCGGAGCCCGCAATCGCGAGGAATTCCTCGCCGGACTCAGGCACGGCCGCGCGCGCGCCGCAGGATATCCCGGCACATACTTGAAGCTCACCGGCGACGTGCTGCGGATTTCGCTCGCCATGATGATCGAAAGGCCGTGGACGCGCTTGCTGGCGCCGCTGCTCGCGGCCGTTCCGATCTTCACCATGGGGAATTTCCTGGCGGAGCGATCATTTGCACGAAAGTGGGCCGGCCTCATTCTGGAAGGGCGTTCCCCTGGATTCACGACCGGCGAGCCCCAGTCCGAGGAGAGTGTGGCATGACGATCACGAGCGCTCCCCTTGCGGTACTGGGCTTCGTGACCAACCAGGACCTGCGGCTGATGCGCCGCGTTTCGCGCTGGCGTCCGCCGCGATGGGTGCGTTGGTGGATGATCGGCGCCACACGCGCGGGCGACGGATGCCTGTGGTACGCGCAGGGCATCGTGTTTCTGCTGGCCGGCGGATCCTCGGGCCTGGCCGCGACCGAAGCGGGTCTCGTCGCCTGCGGACTCGGTATTGCCGTGTTCCAGATGCTGAAGCGCGCCACCGGGCGGCAGCGTCCCTCGGTCATGGTACGGCACAACTGGGCCCGCCTGCTTCCGCCCGACGAGTTCTCGTTCCCGTCCGGGCACACTATCACAGCTTTCGCCTTCACCGTCGCGGTAGCGCACTTCTTTCCCTTCTTACTGCCATGGCTCCTCTTTTGCGCCTTGAGCGTCGCAGCTTCCCGCATCGTGCTCGGTATGCATTTCTTGAGCGACGTGCTGGCCGGCTGCGCCATTGGATGCGGCATCGGGTACATTGCTTGCCTCGTCGTTGGTTGAGGCGGCGCAAGAGCTGACCCCGCATGCGTCGCCAATCGTGAGAACTGCGCTCTGGCGGCTCTCGTTTCCCCGGCCCGCCATGTTAATCTGTACCCCTTGACCCTGGCCGCCCGCTGCCGTCACGCGACAGACTCGGGGCATCACACTTGAGTACGCCGAGGACTCTGCATGTCCCTTGCCGATGTCTTGTTCGGGAGACCGCTCGCCACCAGCGAGGAGCGCGGGGAGAGCGTAGGTTGGAGCGCGGGAATCCCGATTTTCGGCCTGGACGCGCTCAGCTCCGCCGCCTATGGTCCTGAAGCCGCGCTGACGCTGCTGATCCCTCTGGGCGCGGCCGGGACTCTTTACATTCTTCCCATAAGTTTCAGCATCATCGTTCTGCTCTTCATCGTTTACGTCTCCTATCGCCAGACGATCGCCGCTTATCCGACGGGCGGAGGATCGTACACGGTCGCGAGCCAGAACTTGGGTCCGCGTGCCGGACTGCTGGCAGGCGCGGCGCTGATGATCGATTACGTTCTGACCGCCGCCGTTGGAATCTCGGCCGGCGTCGGCGCTTTGGTTTCCGCGGTGCCCACACTTCAGTCGCATACGCTTGGCATCTGCCTCGCCATTCTGCTCGTGCTCATGGTGATCAATCTGCGAGGCGTGCGCGAAGTCGGGGCTGTTTTCATGATTCCCACCTATTTGTTCATTGGTTGTCTGCTCGGCGCCATCGGCCTTGGTCTGATCAGGACACTGCTCGGCGCTGGGCATCCCGCGACCGTAGTGAGTCCGCCGCCGCTGCAGCACCAGACGGCGCAAATCAGCCTCTGGCTGCTGCTGCAAGCCTTCTCGAGCGGATGCACGGCCATGACCGGCGTCGAGGCGGTAAGCAACGGCGTCAAAGCGTTCCGTGAACCGGTGGTCAAGTCCGCGCAACGCACGCTGACCGTCATCATCGGAATACTGGCTCTGATGCTGGCCGGAATCGCGTACCTGGTGCGCGCCTATTCGATCGGCGCCACTCCGCCCGGCCAAGCGGGATACCAAAGTGTGCTTTCGCAACTGATCGCCGCCGTGGCGGGCAAGAACGTGTTCTACTACGTCGCCATCGGATCGATTCTGATTGTGCTCGCACTCTCCGCCAACACGGCTTTTGCGGATTTTCCGCGCCTGTGCCGCGCCCTCGCTGAGGATTGTTACCTCCCTTTTTCGTTCGCGAGTCGCGGACGCAGGCTGGTGTACTCGCAGGGCATCGTGGTGCTCGGCGTCCTGTGTGGAATATTGCTGATTATATTCGGCGGCGTCACCGACCGCCTGATTCCACTGTATGCGATAGGCGCTTTTCTGGCATTCACCCTGTCGCAGGGCGGCATGGTGGTGCATTGGAGACGCACGGGCGGCGCGGAGGCGCGTCGCAGCATGATGATCAACGGCGTGGGCGCGGTCGCCACCGGAATCACCGTGCTGGTGGTCGCGGTCGCCAAATTCGTTGAGGGGGCCTGGATCACAGTTCTCCTGATCCCGGCTCTCATCATTCTGATGCTCGCGATTCGCCGCCACTACGACCTGGTATTCGCGGAGACCGACGATTCCACGCCTCTGCAGATCGCCGACCTGCATCCCCCCCTGATTGTCGTTCCGATGCTGCGCTGGGGGAAGATCAGCAAGAAGGCGCTCGATTTCGCCCTGCGAGTCTCCCCGGACGTGCTTGCGCTCCACATCGACTCCGGGGAAGAAGAGCACAACATGATTCACAAACACTGGAAGCATCTCGTCCAGGGACCGGCAAAGAAGGCCGGCGTGCCACCGCCGCCGTTGGTGCACCTGAAATCGCCTTATCGCTTCGTGGTGCAACCGATCCTCGACTACGTGCTCGACCTCGAGCGCGAGAATCCCGATCGCCAGATCGCCGTGTTGATCCCGGAACTGGCGGAGCATCACTGGTACAACTACCTGCTTCACAACCAGCGCGCGCGCCTCCTGAAAGAACTGCTGCTGCTGAAAGGCAACCAGCGGATCGTGATCATCGACGTGCCCTGGTATCTTGGCGACTACCGATCAGTCGTGCCGGAGGGCGATGATCGGGTCCACTTTCGCCGCCCGGCGCGCGGGGAGGTAACTCGCGAGCAGGGCGACAGCGATCAGGATGAGTGAAACCCACACGAACGTGACCGGGTCCGCCGGGCGCACACCATAAAGGAAGCTCGCGAGAAAGCGCGTCAGCGCCCACGCCCCGGCCACTCCCAATGCGGTTCCGGCAAGCGTCAGCGTGAGGCCCTGGCCGGCCACCAGTCGCAGTAGATCAGCACGCGCTGCGCCCAACGCCATGCGAATTCCGATCTCATGAGTGCGCTGGGAAACTGCCTGCGAGAGCACACCGTAAATTCCGATGGCGGCGAGCAGCAAAGCCAGGCCCGCAAAAACGCTGAGCAGGACGGCGCGAAAGCGCGGCTGCGCCAGGAACTCGGAGATTCGATCGTCTGCGGTCCTGAAGTCCCAGACGGGCACATCCCTGTCGAGATCGGAAACGGCGCGCTCGACGGCCGGGCGCAAGATCATGGGGCCGCCCGCAGCGCGAACGATGATTCCCATCGACTCGGAGGGAGCCTGGCTTGCCGGCCGGTAGACGGCCGGCGGCACAATGTAGTTCATCTCCTGGTAGACGATCGTCCGCTTGGTGTCCCCCACCACACCCACAATCGTGATCCACGGCGCCTTCGCTGAAATTTCTGCCGAACTTCCGGCCTTGATGTGCCGCCCGATGGCATCCTGGCCGGGAAAATATTCCCTCACCAGAGCCTGATTCACGATGGCGACGGGCGGCGACTGCTCCGTGTCACGCTGATCGAACGCGCGGCCGTTCAGGAGTGGAATATCCATCACACGAAAAAAGTCGCCGCTGACGGCGTCCCTTGCAACATCGCCCACCTCGCTGGTTGGCGCGGGTCTGCCTTCAATCGCAAGCGCATCATTGCCTGTGCCGCCTGGAGGCAGCGACGACGATATCGCGGCGTCCTGGATGCCCGGAAGCGCGCCGAGACTTGCGCTCAGCTTGTTGTAGAAATCCGCCTGGCGATGAGCGTCCGGGAAACTCGATTTGGGCAACTCCATCCTGCCTGTCAGCAGGTGATGCGGATTGAAGCCGAGGGAGACCGAACTGATGCGCGCAATGCTTTCGATCAGCAGGCCTGCTCCCGTGAGCAGAACCAGTGATAGCGCCGCTTCCGCGATCACCATCAATCTGCCCGTGCGATGACTCAGGGCGCCACGGGTCACGCCGCGTCCGGTCTGCTTCAGCGCCCGGTCCACGTCAGATCGCGAAGCTTTCCACGCGGGAATCAATCCGAACAGCAGCGCGGTAAGGACTGCAAGCCCGGCTGCGAAGACGAGTACGCGCAAGTTCACTTCAACAGTGTTGCCGGGCGGCAGTTCAAGAGGGTTAGCAGCCCGAAAATACGCGACGGCGGCCAGGGCCAGCAGAACGCCAAGACCGGCTCCGAGCGCCGAAAGCAAGAGGCTCTCGGTCAGCAATTGCCGGATCAAGCGACTGCGTCCCGACCCGAGCGCCGCCCGGATTGCCAGTTCCCTTTCCCTTTCTCCGGCGCGGCCGAGCATCAAATTCGCCACGTTGACGCATGCGATCAGCAGCAAAAGCGTGACGGCGGCAAACAGGGCCACAAGAGAGGCGCGCAGATTCCGCCCCGCGAGGTACGTAAACTCCGATTGCAGGTCGTACACCACGGGCACGAATTGGGCGACCCAGCTTTCCGGGGGCGCTTGCTGCACGGTTGCGCGATGCAGCACGGTCAACTCAGCCTGCGCCTTTGCCCGGCTCACGCCCGGCTTCAGGCGCCCGAACACGGCGACCGCCGAGTCAAGCGGATGCGTGACGTAATCGCTGTCAGGCGTAATGAGCGTCCAAAGCTCGGTCTGCCGCGGATAGAAATCAAACCCGTTGGGCATGACGCCGATCGCCGTGCAGGGCTTGTCGTCGAATGTCAGCCTCGCGCCCGGCACGTCAGCCGGCGAGCCCAGACGGTTCTGCCAGAAGTCGTGACTCAGAATCACGGTGCAGTCCGCTCTTAGGTCGTCGGGCTCAAACGTTCGGCCCCTGGCCGCTGAAACACCGAGCAGTGAGAACATCCCCTGCGTGGCCGGCATGGCCGTCACGGTTTGAGGCTTGCCATGCCACGTCAGCGTCTGGCTGGCCACGGCCCAGGTCAACGCCTCCAATTGGTCGAAGCTGCGGCTTGATCGCTGCCAGTCTTCAAAGTCGCGGTAACTGTCGAACGCCTCTGACGATCCGAAGTGCCCGGGCTTGGCCTGCCAGATCACCACCAGCCGGCTCGGATCTTTGTAGGGCAGCGGCTTCAGCAGGACCGCATCCACAATGCTGAACGTAGCGGTGGCGGCGCCGATTCCCAGTCCGAGTGTCACCACCACGAGCAGCGCGAAGGCTGGTCTGCGCCCGAGCATCCGCAGGCCATAGCGGACGTCCCGCAGGAACGTCTCGATCATCGGCAGGCTTTGTTGATCGCTAAAGGCGTCTTTCATAAGCAACTCCTGCAAAGCCCGGAATCG
>JASHPE010000351.1 GCA_030038235.1 Terriglobia bacterium | reverse complement strand
GTGCTGGTCGTAGATGCCAAGAATTCCATCCTGGGTGAAGCGCGGGCCGCGACGCGACGCGCCGGGAAACCGACCGGAATCCTCGGCGAGATCGCCGACACGGTTGACGAAGCCCTGGCGGTGGCCGGGCTGAAGCGCCGCGACCTCGCCGCCGCCAGCATCGGCGCGCCGGGGTCGATCGATCGCCATCGCGGTGTCGTGCACGAAGCGCCGAACCTCGGCTGGAGCGAATTTCCGCTGGGACCGCAACTGGAACGGCGGTTGCGCGTCCCGGTACTGGTGGACAATGACGTGAACGTCGGGACTGTGGGCGAGCATGTGCTCGGCGCGGGCTCGGGCGCCGACAACATGGTGGGGATCTTTGTCGGGACGGGAATCGGCGGCGGCATCATCGTCAATGGCCACCTTTACGAGGGAAGCGTGGGCGGCGCCGGTGAAATCGGCCACACCGTGATCCTGGCCGACGGACCGCTGTGCAGTTGCGGCCATCGCGGCTGCGCTGAGGCGCTGTCCAGCCGCTGGGCGATGGAGCGCGACGTTCGGGCCGCCATCAAGGCCGGACGCAAGAGCATCGTGCTCGACTTGATGAAGAAGAAAGGCAAGCCGCGCATGACCAGCAGCGTCATGAACTCGGCGCTGAAGCGCAACGATCGCGTGATGCGCGACGTGCTGAAGCGTGCCCAGTATTATCTGGGTATTCTGGCAGCCAACGCGGTGAACCTGCTCGACCCGGAGTGCGTGGTGATTGGAGGCGGGATCGCCACGCGGCTGGGAGAGCGCTTCGTCGCGCCCATCCGCGAAGCGGCCGCCGATTACTTTTTGCGGGAGGCAGACGCGCAGCGAATCCGTATCGTCGCGGGCAGGCTCGGCGACGATGCCGGAGCTCTCGGCGCGGTGGTGCTGGCGCGTCAGCGGCTGGGTTACGTGCAGGCTACGGGTATCCGCGCGGCTGAGCGCAAGGGCCGATGAGAACCGTCGGCCATGTCGGAAAATCAGGGGGACTGATGAAGCGAATCGTAGTATCGATGCTGGCGCTGGTTTGTCTGGCCACTTTGATGTCGGCGGCTTCGGCCCAAGAGGCGCCGCAGCCGGCAACCGTCGTAGTGGTGAAGGCTGGACACCTGCTCGACGTCAGATCGGGCGAGTATCGACAGGACCAGGTCATTCTGATCGAGGGGGACCGCGTCAAGACCGTGGGAGCGGCGTCTGACGTGACAATTCCCTCGGGAGCCAAGGTTGTCGACCTCTCAAATCGCATCGTTCTTCCGGGACTGATCGACTGCCACACTCACCTGACCTTTTCGCCATTCACCGGTGCGTATCATGCTCTGAGCATCTCGGTTCCGCGCGAAGCGCTGCTCGGCGCCCGCAACGCCCGCGTGACGCTTGAAGCAGGCTTCACCACGGTGCGCAACGTCGGTGCCGACGGATTTGCGGATGTCGCACTGCGGGACGCCATCAACACCGGCGACGTTCCCGGCCCGCGCATGCTGGTCTCGGGACCGCCGCTCAGCATTACCGGCGGCCACGCGGATGAGAATCTGCTGGCGCCCGAGTTTCACTATTCGGCGGACGGCGTCGCGGATGGCATTCCGGCCGTGATTGCCAAAGTCCGCGAAGACATCAAGTACGGCGCCGACGTAATCAAGTTCATGGCCACCGGCGGTGTGCTGTCGGAGGGCGATAACCCCGCGCTCGCGCAGTACAGCCCCGAGGAGATGCGCGCGATCGTGACGACGGCGCACGGGCTTGGCCGCAAGGTGGCCGCGCACGCGCACGGTGCGGTTGGCATTCACGACGCAGTGGTGGCGGGCGTCGATTCAATCGAGCACGGGAGCTTCATCAACGAAGAAGACATACAGCTCATGAAGCAGCGCGGAACGTACCTTGTGCCCACGCTTTATCTGATGGACTGGTTTATGGAGAACTACCAGAAGATGGGTCTGACGGAGAACATGATCGCCAAGGCGCGCGTGGTGATGCCGGCCGCGCGCGAGAACGTCAGCCACGCCATGCACGAAGGGGTGAAGATCGCCTTCGGCACGGACGCCGCCGTCTATCCGCACGGGCTGAACGCCCACGAGTTCCCCGTCATGGTGAAGCTCGGCATGACGCCGCTGGCGGCCATCCAAGCTTCCACGGTCAATGCCGCCGACCTGATCGGCTGGACGGACCGCGTGGGTGCGATCGAACCGGGCAAGTTCGCCGACCTGATCGCTGTCGAGGGCGATCCGCTTCAAGACGTGAGTGTCCTCGAGCATGTCGAGTTCGTCATGAAAGGCGGCGAAGTGATAAAAGGCCAGTGAGCCGCACGCACGCCGGCACCTCGCTGGCGTTCGGGAAAGGGAGAGCGCGGCATCAACTGCCGCGCTCCCTTAATCGCAGGTGGCCGCCGCGTCAGAAATCTGGAAGGACCTGAGTTCCTTCCTGCTGCACGGACTGCAGTGATTGAGGATTAAGCCCCAGGACCTGGAGGATAGTTGGGGCTACCTGCATCGTTTCTACCGGCGTGGTGACGGTGGTGGCCTGCAAGCTGGGGCTCGAAAGCAGCATGATCACATTGGTGTCGTCATGGGAGAAGCCGCCGTGCTCCGCCAGCTTCTTGGTGCTGCCGGAATAGGTGACGCCAATATTGGGCGTAACCAGGATGTCCGGCGCGCGCGAGTCGTCACCCGCCCCCAGCCCGGGCGGGTTGAAGAGTTGAGTGATTCCCGCACCCCAGAAGATCTCGCCGATCCCCGCAATGTTGTCGGTCGAAGGCGATTGGGTCTCAAGCATATTCACCACGTCCGCCGTGGTGCAACTGCTGTTCAGCCAGTCCAACGACACGTCGTCTTCGGTGGGCCCGACGCCGGTTGGGTTGAGCGGTGATTCAGAATAGGGCAAGCAGCCGGCGTTGGCTGCGATTGTCGCCGGAGACGTCGTTATCGGATCATTCGTCGAATTCGATATCCCCAGATAGCGGGAGGAATCGATGGGGCTCTGGCCGTGCTTGGCCGTGATGACGATCAGCGTAGAGTCGTAGAGGCCGTTCTTTTTCAGGGCCGAAATCATCTGTCCGATCGCCGTGTCGGCGAACTCGATCTCACCGAGCAACGCGGTGGTCGGCGTGCCTTGACCGTCAACATAACCGCCCGTCACGATCGGGTTCAGCGACTTCTCGATGAGCTTCTGGCCGACGCTGACGGCCTGGAAGTTCATCCCGAGTATGGCAGGCACCGGAGCAGGCATGGAGCCGTTGTGCGTTTTGCCGCTGATCTCGTTCAGAATGGCGTTGACCTTCAACTGGTCATAGCACTGGATATTCTGGAAGCTGCTGGTCCAGGAATCTGACGACGATACCTCGGTCTGGTCGGGCAGAGGGTTGCAAGTGGTCGTGCCCACATATACGCCGGGCAGGCCGATCGGAATCGAATTGATCTCCGGCGAGTAGTAGTCGTCCACGTTGGTGCCGTTTCCGGGACCGTTCACCGCGGAGTACGACGGATGCTTGTCTGACCAGGCGGTGTACATGCCGGCGGCATGCGCCACGCCGAAAATCGTGTTCGTCCTCACAAAGTTCCAGGGATAAACCGGGGCGCAGTTCTGGCTGGGGTCGCGCTCCAGTCTCTTGTAATCGATCGACTGAACTCCACCATCCACTCCGGCGGGTGCGCCGCCGTTCAGCAGGAGCTTGTTAGTGTCGATCCCCTCGTCGAATTCGGTGGTGGTTCCCGCTGGCGGCGCGCCCGCGACGCAGGCGCCGGGATTGCCTTGCAGACCATTGCCCGTTGTGACCGTCGGCGGATCGAGGGCCCGGTCGTAGGCGACATCGTAATACGCTCCGACGCTCCGCGGAGACCCGCCGGTCATCAGTGCCATGAGCCCGGGGAACGAGTCCGACGGCCTGGAAGTGGCCGCATAAAGGTAATCGACGCCAGTGGTTTCAAGGCCGGCGAGATTGGGGCAATACGGCGCGCCTCCATTGACCCCGCTGATTCCGTTGGCGCAATTGATGAGATCGAGCGCGTGCATGCCATCGACGCTGATCAATAGGACATGGCTGACGGTGAGCTGCGGTTTGGTGGACTTGCTGGAATTCGGTTTTGGAAGGCCATCGGCATCGTAGCCGTGGGCCAAGAACACGCAGGCGGCCGAAAGCAGAACGGCGGCCACCTTCGCGCAGATGTGTCTCATGTGATTCCTCCTTTGAGATCGGAAGTTAAGTCCCATACCCAAAGAGGTAACACACGCGGATGAAAGCATGGTGTCACCCACGTGAAGAGCAGTTGAAAGTAAGGTTACAGCGTGGCCGGGTGACAGCTAAGCTCATGTACCGCATCAATGAGTGCGGCGACGTTGTCGTAGGGTGTGTCCGGCAGGATGCCGTGTCCGAGATTGAAGATATGTCCCGGACGGCCGCCGGCTTGATGCAGGATACGTTCGACGCGCGATCGGATCACCTCGCGGTCGGCAAAGAGCACCGACGGGTCAAGATTTCCCTGCACCGCGACATCGTAACCGACGCGCCGCCAGGCCTCGCCGAGTTCCACGTGAAAGTCGATGCCGATGACGCTTCCGCCGGCTTCCCGCATCGATTCCAGCAGGGTTCCAGTGCCCGTGCCGAAGTGGATGAGCGGAATTTCGCGCGGCAAGGCTTCAAAAAGCGCGCGGCTCCACGGCAGCACGAACTCGCGATAGTCGGCGGGGCCGAGGCATCCGACCCAGGTATCGAAGATCTGGACCGCCTGCACGCCGGCCTCGATCTGCCCGCGCACGTAAGCGGCGAGATTACGCGCTAGGTGTTCCATGAGTGCGCGCCAGGCGCCCGGGTCGGAGTACATGAAGGCTTTGGTCCGTGTGTAGCTGCGCGATCCGCCGCCTTCGATCAGATAGGAGGCGAGCGTGAAGGGCGCGGCGGCGAAACCGAGTAGCGGCAGTTCCGGTTTGAGGGCGGCCCGCGTCCGGCGGATGCCTTCGAAAACGTAGCCGAACGCGTCGGGCTCCACTTCGCGCAGCCGATCCAGGTCCGGAGCTCTGCGAATCGCCGGCCGCACCTGCGGGCCCTCGCCCTTCTCATACTCCAACTCGAACCCGAGCGGCTCGACGATCAGCAAGAGGTCCGCAAATAGGATCGCGGCGTCGACGCCGAGTTTCTCGGCAGCGCTCACCGTGACTTCTGCCACCAGGTCCGGACTCTTGCACAGATCGAGGAAGGGCACGCGCGCGCGCAGCTCGCGATACTCCTTCATGTAGCGGCCGGCCTGTCGCATCAGCCAAACCGGGGTGGTATCCACCGGTTCGCGACGGCAGGCTTTCATGAAACGCGAATGATGGGATGGTGAATTCGTCATGGTTCTCAGATACTTGCCTCAATGTCCTCTGTGGCCGGCACCTTCCGACACAAGAAGTGCTAAATCTCTGTGCTACTAGTGGCGAGATTCTGCCCGGGAAGCGAAGAAAAGAACTTCAACACCGAGTTCGCAGAGGTGTCACGGAGGGCACAGAGAAAAAGAACGGCGGGAACAATGTGGCCGCGATCAGGATTCAGCCTCTCTTCTCGGTGATCTCTGTGAGTCCTCCGTGATCTCTGTGTTGAGTCTTTTCTTTTTGGTGCAGTTCCAACGTGACCTCTCGCGAGCGGCGGTCTCGCCCGTGCGAATCGCATCGGAAATGCCGATTCCGGAGTAGCCATTCCCCGCGAGACAGATTCCGGCAAGGTGCTGCAAGCGCTCCTGGATTGCGAGCATTCGCCGGTGATGTCCCACGACATATTGGGCCATGGAACGCGGCCAGCGATAAACGCGCGCGAACAGCGGCTCGTCATGCAGGCCTAATATCGCTGCGAGTTCTTCGCGGACGATGCGCATCACGGCGTCATCGCCGGCCGCGAGGACTTCGGCGTCGTCCGCACCGCCCAGAAAACAGCGCAGCAGCGCTCGATTCGCGGGCGCGCGATTCTGGAACTTCTGGTGCACGAATGTGCAGGCGAGCAGCCGCCGTCCTTCGGCGCGCGGCACCAGAAATCCGAAGCCCTGCGGCAATCGCGCCCGCACGGACTCGGGATAGACGAGAGCCACAAGGACCGCCGAGCGGTACGGAATGGCGGCGAGATGCTCGCTGAGCACCGGATCAAGCGAGCCGAGCAGCTCCGCGCTCGCCCACGCCGGCAGCGCCAGAATCACGCCATCGGCTTCGCGACTCGATCCATCTTCGAGCGCCACACGATAGCGGGGAACGCCGGGATCGCTTACCGCACGCTCCATGCGCACCGCATGCCGCTGGAGTTCGACGCGCTCCGGCTCGATCTCACGAGCGAGCGCTGCCACTAAACTGCCGAGGCCCTCGCGT
Source organism: Terriglobia bacterium (assembly GCA_030038235.1). Lineage (GTDB taxonomy): Bacteria > Acidobacteriota > Terriglobia > UBA7540 > UBA7540 > Gp13-AA77. The sequence goes on along the minus strand of JASHPE010000351.1, from coordinate 9,796 downwards.
AGCGTCATGAAGATGGAACCACGTTCGCCGGAGCTCTCCATCCTGGTGCGGAAAACTCGTGCGGCGCGAATCAGGCTGCCGTGTTTCGTCTCCATGTCGCAAAAGCGACCCAGTACCGAGCGGGCGCTCATTTCTGCGGCATCGCCGCCATAAACTCCAGCCAGCAGGGGCTCAACAATGGTCTCCAGCATTCCGCCGCCGAAGTGGCGCGCCACGAAGCTCGAAACCGACTCGTCATCGGCAGGCGGATCGCCGCCCGGAGCGCGGCCCGTGAGCCACTCGCGCAGCATCGTCCACTTGCTGCTCCACGAAATCAGCGGCGAGCGGAGCACAGGACCCACGCGCGCGGGCGCCATCAGTATCATGGACTCGGGAAACGGCTGCAATCGGCGCCGATGCAGAATGTAGGTGCGGCGTCCGGCATCATTCGAGCCGATGAGCTCATCGGCGAGGCCAAGTTCGCGAGCAAGCGCCGCCGCTTCCGGTTTCTCGCGCAGAAAACTGTCAGGTCCGGCCTCGATGATGCAGCCTTCGGCACGATCGGTGCGGATCACGCCGCCCAGACGGTCGCTCGATTCGAGAAGAAACTCATCAACCGGCAGCCCGCGCCGGCGGGCCTGGCTGAGCCGATAGGCCGCCGCGAGGCCGGCGATGCCGCCACCCACAATCAGAATGCGGCGCCGTTGACTTTGCAGCATCACGGCTCCCGATCCAGGCTGAATCTGCAACTCACAAGGTCGGCAAGCGCTTCAATGAACAGTGGGCTGTCGTTCAGCGACTCGGGCCGCGAAATCGTCAGACCGCGCGACGTCGCGTACTCGTAAAACGCGATGTCGATGTCATAGAGTACTTCGACGTGATCGCAAACAAATCCGATCGGCGCCACCACCATGTGCCGGAAGCCCGCGGCGCTCCAGCGATCGATCTCCGATTCCACCGTCGGGCCGATCCACGGCTCAGGCGTCATGCCCTGGCTCTGGAACGCCACGCTCCAGCGCGCACTCGAGAGAGCCAGCGATTCGGCCACCAGCCGCGCCGTCTCGCGCACCTGCTGTTCATAAGGATCACCGCTGCGAATCGTACTTTCCGGTACGCTGTGAGCCGTGAAGATGACAGGAGCGTGGCCCTCGGAGAAACTCTCTCGCCGCGCCACGGCTTCAGTGTCCGTGTTGCCGATGGCGGTCTCGAGCCGCGCCGCGTAGGCGGCAATCAAGCCCGGATGATCGTGCCAGCTCTCGATGAAGTCGACGACCATCGCAGGCGCGAGCTTGGCGCGGGCCTCGTCCAGCACCTCACGATACTTCCCCACGCTGGTGCGGGAATTCTGCGGCGCCAGACACACCGCGTTCAGGCGCTCCACGCCGTCTGCCGCCGCCTGCTCAACGGCCTCAGCGATGTACGGCTTCCAGTTCCGCATGCCGACATACACCGGCCGCCGCAGACGGTCGCGAAGCGCTTCGGCTTGACATGTGGTCAGCCAGGTGAGCGGCGACGCTTCTCCGGGACGACCGCCCTGGCGCTCGCTGATCAGACGATAGCGATTCTTGATTTCTTCCACGGCTTGCGGCGGAAGCGGACGGCCCCCTCGCAGCTTCAGCAGGAACTCGGGGACGTCTCCCACGCGCTCCGGCGCTCCGTGGGCAAGCAACAGCACGCCCCAACGCTCGCCTGGATGAGAGGATTCAGCCATCCTCTGGAATATAACATCGGACGTCTAATTCCCGCGTTGAGAAGAGGGTTTTTTGGAACATCTTTATTTTCAATAACCTGACGGTTTCGTTTCGTAATTTTGGCGTCTTATTTTAAATGTAAGTTATTAATCATACATTAAAAGTACCATCGAGGTCGATTTCGGGCCGGAGAACGCGACGTGGCAGATGATAGCCGCGCGCTCCGAGCACGAATCCTTTCTCTTCAAGGGCGCGCGCCACCGGATGTGCCGACGCGTTCCCGCCGTTGATCTTACCGATCAGCAAGCCGCGTCGATGATCGCGCTCCAACCCGCGCTCGCGATCGCTTGCAGCGAGAGCGTGCTCGTGCTGGGCGCGTCGCGCGAGGCAGGCCGCTATGGCGTCAGCCGTGCGGGAGCGATCGGGCTCCGCGTCAGGCAGGAATACCTGCAGCTCGGTGCTGCCGGCGCGACGGTAGGCCGCGAGCGATCCATTCACCAGAATCACGCTCGCGCCCGCCGTACGCGTGAGGGCCGCGGCGCTCTCCGGCCACTTGAGCAGTGCGCCCCACGGATTTGCGGGATCGGTAGCTGCGAGTTCAACCGCCTCGGCGGACTCGGGCTCCTGGGCGAGCGAGCGCAAGAGTTCGAGCGCGGCAGGTTCCGCAAACTGCGTGGCGCCGAGTCCTGCCACAAACATGCCGCGGCGGACGCGTCCGCTCTCCTCCATCGCCTTCAGGACCGGATAGACAGCGCTGAATCCGCCGGGGATGCTCTCGGCTTCGGGAGCTTCGCGCACCAGCACCCCGTAACGGTGCAGCAGCGCGCGAGCCAGCGCGTTGGCGCGGTCCGTCGCCGAGATCGCGCTGGCAACGGCCAATCGCGACTCGATCAGCGACCAGCGTCCCTGGGCGCGCGCCGGAACTCTACCGCCCGCAGGCTTTGCTTGTCGCGATCGGAACGGAGGCGCGACCGGGGCTTGCCGGCGAGTCCGCGAGCGATCGACGAAGGCGCGCACCGCAGCGAACGAGTCGTTGGACACAACGCCCTGCCAAACCAGCTCCCACAAGGCGTCGATCGTTTCACCGGGATAGCCATCGCCCACCGCCTGATGGATTGCGGGGAAGAACGACGCGCCGTTGCGGAGCAGGAACTCACGAATAACCGGGGCTCGGGACTCGGGACTCGTGGCTCGGGATCGCTGCTCCTCGTCCCGAATAACCCCGACTCCCGAACTTCGAGCTCCGAGAAAAAGATGATCCGCCAGGTACAGCGCCACTCGCCCGTCACGTTCTCCGACCGGCTCGACGCCGCACCAGACGACCTCGCCGGCGGCCAGCAACGCGTCCAGGTCGTCAGGCCGGTAATTGCGGACGCGCGCGGGCAGGATCTCCGATTCGAGCACCGACCCCAGCAACGGCACGCCCTCGATACTCTCAATGGCATCGAGCAGCGCGTTGAGCCCAACGCGTGGCTTCAGTACGCCTTGCCAGTGAGTCAGGAAGCGCGCGAAGGTCGAGGGTTCTACCGGCTCGATCTGCCGCCGGAGGGCCGCGAGTGATCTGTGGCGGATGCGGCGGAGCACCTCGGCGTCGCACCACTCGCGAGCCTCAACAATCGGACCGGCCGGGCGAAATCCGCCTTCGAACAATCGAGCTCGCCCTGCGAGCGCGTTCAAGCATGCTTCGATCGACGCTTTCGCGCCACCGAACCGGCGAGCGATCTCGCGGGCAGTGAACGGCCCATGCGTGCGCGCGTAGCGGCTGACCAGATCCTCGAGGGGCTGCGCGCTCGCTTCGAGAAAGGCCGCGGGAAGCCCGCGCGGCAGCCGGACTCCAAGAGCGTCGCGATAGCGGGCCGCGTCTTCAGCGGCGATGTAGCGCATTTCACCCACGATCGTCACGCTCAGCGCGCGACGCGCACGCGCCAGAGTTTCGATCGACCCCGCCACCGCCGGGTTCGCGCAACGAGCCTCAATCTCAGCGCGAGAGAGGTCGCCGAGGCCAAGCAGCAGATCGTGGACGCCATCGGCAGAACGCGCGCGGCGATTTTCACCCAACCGCTGCAGCTCGCGCTCGACTTCCTCAACGGCGGCGGGATCGAGAATTTCGCGCAGATCGAGATCGCCGAGCAACTCACGCAGGCGGCCCTGGTCGATGGTGAGCGCCTGCGCGCGCTTCTCGGCCAGCGGCGCATCGCCGTCATAGATAAAGTTGGCGACGTAGCCGAACATGAGCGAACTCGCGAAAGGCGACGGCGATTCGGAATCGACGGTGACCACGCGCAGCGATCCCTGGCGGATGCGATCGAGTGTGGCGGTGAGGCCGCGCATGTCAAAAACGTCGTGCAGGCACTCGCGGTAGGTTTCGAGCAGCAGCGGGAACGAAGGAAATCGCGAGGCCACGGCCAGCAGGTCGGCCGCTTTCTTGCGCTGCTGCCACAGCGGAAAGCGCACTCCCGGACGGCGCCGCGGCAGAAGCAGGGCGCGCGCCGCAGCTTCGCGGAATCGCGCGGCGAAAACTGCGCTGCGGCCGAGCTGATTCGCCACCAGAGATTCGATCTCGGCCGGACCGGGCACGAGCAACGAGGCGTCAGGCGGCTGATCGACGTCGGGAAAGCGCACCACGAATCCGTCATCGGTCCACAGGCTTTCCAAGTCCACCTCTTCCCAGTGTCCCGAGTCGCGGATGCGCGCCGTGGCGGCCATGCACCATGGCGCGTGCACGCGGCCGCCGAACGGTGAAAGCAGGCAGACGCGCCAGTCGCCCATCTCGTCGCGAGAGCGTTCGATGACGATGGTCTCGTCGTCGGGAACCGCTCCTGCCGTGACCGCGGCTTGCTCGGCCAGATAATTCAGCAGATTCTCGGCCGCAGTTTCGCTGAGACAGTGCTCGCTCGTGAGACGCGCGACGCCGGCCGCTGCAGGCATCGCGCGCAGGGTACGAACGAGAGCGCCGATCTCATGGCCGAACTCGAGCGGTCGCCCCTGCCTGTCACCGTGCCAGAAAGGCATCTTGCCAGGCTCGCCCGGCGCCGGGCTCACCAGAACCCGGTCGTGCGTGATCTCGTCGACCCTCCACGTGGAAGCGCCCAGCACGAAGGTCTCGCCGACAGGCGTCTCGAACACCATTTCTTCGTCGAGTTCGCCGACGCGCGCGGATCCTTTCGTGGCGCCGGTGCGGAACACTCCGTAGAGGCCGCGATCGGGGATCGTGCCGCCGCTGGTGATGGCAAGATGCCGCGCGCCGGCGCGCGCCGAGAGAAGGTTGGCGGTACGATCCCAGTTCAAGCGCGGGCGCAGCTCGCCAAATTCGTCGGAGGAATAACGTCCCGACAACATGTCGAGCACGCCTTCGAAGACGCTGCGGCTCAAGCGCGCGAAGGGCGCCGCGCGCCGCACGAGCGCCAACAGATGGTCGAGCGGCCAGTCATCCACTGCAACCATGGCCACGATCTGCTGCGCGAGAACGTCGAGCGGCAGGCGCGGATAGCGCACCGATTCGATACGGCCGTCGAGCATGGCGCGCGTGGACGCGGCGCAGGCCACCAGATCGCCGTGGTACTTCGGGAAGATGATCCCTTCACTGACAGCGCCGGCCTGATGTCCGCCGCGACCGATGCGTTGCAGGCCGGAAGCGACGGAAGGCGGAGCTTCGATCTCAATCACGAGATCGATGGCGCCCATGTCGATGCCGAGTTCGAGCGAGGACGTCGCGACCAGGGCGCGCAAAGTTCCTGCCTTGAGCTGCTCTTCCACCACGAAGCGCTCCTCGCGCGCGAGCGATCCGTGATGAGCGCGCACCAGCGGCTCGCCCGCAAGCTCATTGAGCGCGCCCGCCATGCGCTCGGCCAGCCGGCGGCTGTTTACGAAGAGAAGTGTGGAGCGATGGGCGCGAATCAATTCAACCAGGCGCGGATAAATGGCTGACCAGATCGAATTGCGAGGGGCAACTTCGGGGCTGTCACCGTCCGAGCCGCCCGCGATTGCGTTGGAATTGCCGATCCTTGCCATGTCCTCGACCGGCACCTCAACGGTCAGATCGAGCCGCTTGCGCTCGCCGGTGTCAATCAGCGTGACCGGCCGGTAGACGATCGGGCTGGCTTCGAGCGACTCCTTGCCCAAAGAAGGCTGCACCACAGAGGACACGGAGGACACAGAGGAGAGAGACACAGAAACCTCTGTGGCCTCTGTGATCTCTGTGGTGAATTCTCTGCTTCCCTCGCGCCTTGATGTCCCCGCTGATAGCTCTGACTTCGCGCCTCCGAGGAATCGTGCGACCTCGTCGAGCGGGCGCTGCGTGGCCGAAAGCCCGATCCGCTGCAGCGGCCGATCGAGCATAGGCCGGCACAGGTGTTCCAGGCGCTCGATCGAGATGGCGAGGTGCGCGCCGCGCTTGCTCGGCACCAGCGCATGAATCTCGTCGAGGATCAGCGTGTCAATGGAGCGCAACGCTTCGCGCGCGCTTGAAGTCAGCAACAGATAGAGCGATTCCGGCGTGGTGATCAGAATGTCCGCGGGCTCACGGCGGAATCGGGCGCGCTCGTTCGCGGGCGTGTCGCCGGTGCGAATCGATACGGACGGCACCACGAAAGTCTCGCCTCGTGCGCGCGCGGTCAGCGCAATACCCGCCAGCGGCGTGCGCAGGTTGCGCTCCACATCCACAGCCAGGGCTTTCAGCGGCGAAACGTAAAGAATCCGGCAGCGTCGGCGCTTCTCCGGCACGGGTTCGAACATCAGCCGTTCCAGACACCAGAGAAAAGCCGCAAGCGTTTTCCCATTGCCCGTGGGCGCGACGATCAGAGTGGATTCGCCGCGCACGATCGCCGGCCAGCCCATGCGCTGCGGCGCGGTCGGAGCGGGAAACGAGGCTCGAAACCAATCCCGGACCGCAGGATGGAACAGCGCCAGCGGATCATCAGCCGGACGCTCGGTTTCAGGTGAACGCCGCATGTTCTAATCCGTACGATGCGCTACCGCGACCAGGTGCGCGCTCGCGCCCAGGATCGAAGGCTCTCGCTCAATCGACGCGAGAAACTGCATCAGACTCTCCCGCTGGGCAGGATCGTTCCAGGTCGCAAGAAATTGGCCTGCACTCCATGCGGGGCCTTCGACCGCAAGCACTTGAACGTCGTCAAAACCCGCATCGCGAGCCTCGGCAGCCAAGTCCTCAGGACGGTGAAAGTACGCCGTGGTGAAGTATTGCGGATGATTCGTGGGATTCCGGTGCTGGCCCGAGGTAAGATCCGCCGCCACGAGGCCGCGAAACCCTGGGTCCGCGAAAAATCCACGCGCGAGGCCGTCCATCAGCGAAGCGAAACGCGAGATCGCAGCCGCGAACAGTACTCCGCGCGGTTTAAGGACGCGGCGCACCTCACGAAGCGCCTGCAGGCGGTCCGCGCGATCTATGAGATGGTAGAGCGGTCCGAATAGCAGGACCGCGTCGGCACTGTCATCAGGAATGTCCAGCCGGCGAGCGTCGCCCTGGGCGATCGACGCCAGCTCAACCCAAGACTTGGATGCGCGCGCCCGCGCTTGCTCCAGGTGCAGCGCGACGGGGTCAATCAAATGCACTTCGTACCCTTGCTGAGCCAGCGGCAAAGCGTAAACGCCGGCCGCGCCACCCACATCGAAGATCACAGCGGGCGGAGGCGGAAGATGGCGCGCGAGGATTGCCTGGGTGCGAAGCCGCTCGACTTCACCGACCCCATCCAACAGGCGTTCGGCTTCGGAGACTTGCTGATAATGAGCTTCGATTTCCTTCGAGATGAGACTCATCCGCCTCTCCCTTCGCACAACCGGAGTCTGTCGTACAACCACCAAATCAGAGGCTATACTAAGGTTCCTCAACAATTCAGAATAGGACATCATCCGTAGCTCCTGTCTGCTTGACATCCAATGCCCGCCTGCGCCTATAATGTCATAGGCGAATAAAAAGCGAAAGTTCTTGAAGCTGGATTCCCGCTTTCGCGCGGGAATGACGGCGTTTCGGGGCTTCGTTTTCGCTGGGGCTGGAACGATGAAATCGGCCGCGCAGGTTTGCGCTCAAGTCGGGGCCGTGCTCGAGCCACGGGGTCTCCAAAAGGACGTGGGCGTCGCATCCTCGTTCGTCTGGCGGCAGGAGCGCGCGCCGGAGACGGTCTTGACCGGCGTCACGGCTGTGGACGCGCTCACCGGCGGCCTGCCGCGCGCCAGCTTGACGGAAATCTCGGGGCCGCCTTCGTCCGGCCGCACGGCACTCGAGCTCGCGCTGCTTGCGTCGCTCACCGCCAACGGCGAATCCTGCGTCTTGATTGACGCCGAGGACGCTTTCGATCCAGCGTCCGCGGTGGCAACGGGCGTGGATCTCGATCGGCTGCTTTGGGTGCGTTGCGGCAGCCTGGAGCAGGCCCTGAGCGCGACAGACCTCGTGCTCGGCGCGGGCGGCTTCGGCGCCGTCGTGTTCGATATTGCCGGTGTTCCGGTGAAGCGCGCCCGGCGTATACCCCTTAGCTACTGGTTCCGTTTCCGGCGCGCCGTGGAGAGGACGCCCACTGTGTTGGCCCTCATCGATGAAGAGCCTTGCGCGCAAAGCGCGGCTTCGCTGGTGCTCCGCCTGGAAGCGGAAGGCGCGCAGTGGTCCACGACAGCACGCGCGCATCGGAATTCGGAACTCGGATTTTCCAAACCGCCGTTGCTGTCGAACGTACTGCCCGGCATACCGTCGCACGGGCGCCTGTTGAATGGGATTCGCCGCCGGGCGGAAGTGGTTCGCAACCGGAATTTGAAACTCGAAAATCGAAACTCGAAAATCGAAACTCGGATCGGAATCTCGCACTCATCACTTGGCACGAGTATCGAATTTCGAGTTTCGAATTTCAATCACCAATCGGCAATCGTAAATCGGCAATGATTTTCGCATGTCTGTACATCCCGGACTTTTTTGCGCAGGCCGTGGCGCGTCTTGAGCCCGAGCTCCGCGGACGCGCGCTGGCCGTGGTGGAAACGGCGCCGCCGCCTTTCCGCGTTTTCGCGTTGAACGAGGCCGGGCGCCGGGCGGGAGCCGAATCCGGCATGAGCCGCGTGGAAGCGGCCGAGCTTCCCGGCGTGAATATCCGAGGGCGCTCGCCGGCGGCGGAGACTTCGGCGCATGCGGCGTTAATCGATTTGGCTCGATCGTTTTCGCCGCGCTTCGAAGACTATGCGATCGACACAGTAACGCTCGATCTCGCCGGACTCGAGACGCTGTCAGGCCCGCCGGAGCAGATCGGGCGGCAGATCCACGAGCGCGCGAACAATCTCGGCCTGGAAGCGAATGTGGCTCTGGCGCCGAATCCGGATGCTGCGCGCCTGGCAGCCCGCGGATTTGCTGGGATCACGCTGATCGGCGCCGGTGAGGAATCCGGTCGGCTCGGCGAATTGCCGGTGGCCGTGCTCGATCCGGCGCCGGAAGTGCAGGAGACGCTCGAACGTTGGGGAATCCGCACGTTTCGAGCTTTGGCCGCGCTTCCGTCGGCGGAGCTTTCGGAGCGACTCGGCCAGGAAGGAATTCGCTTGCAGCGGCTGGCGTGCGGCGCTGAGATGCGGGCGCTCGTCCCCGCGCCGGAACCCTTGAACTTCCAGGAAGCGATGGATTTGGATTATCCGGTCGCCGAGCTTGATCCGCTGGCGTTCATCCTGGGCCGGCTGTTGAATCAGCTCTGCGCGCGTTTGGCCACGCGTGGACGTGCCACGCAGGAATTGCGGTTGGCACTCGGTCTCGAAGGCGGGTACGAGGACCGGCAGGTGGAAAATCGAAATTCGAAAATCGAAACTCGAAAATCGAAAGACGATCTTCGAGTTTCGAGTTTCGAGTTTCGATTTTCGGATTCCGAGTCCCGAATCCTGCGTCTGCCTTTCCCCACTTGCAACGCACGATTGCTTCTGAAGCTTTGGCTGCTCGATCTCGAGGCGCGTCCGCCTGCAGCGCCGGTGTTGAAGGTGGCTATCGAGGCTGAGCCCGTCCGGCCGCGTGTGGCGCAAGGCGACTTGTTTCTGCCGCGCGCGCCCGACCCGCAAAAGTTGGAACTCACACTAGCGCGGCTCAAGGGAGTGGTCGGCGAAGACAAAGCGGGATCGGCGGAGTTGCTGGACACGCACCGGCCGGATGC
>JASHPE010000350.1 GCA_030038235.1 Terriglobia bacterium | reverse complement strand
TCTCTTGAAGAAGAAGACGAGCGCATCTACGCGGATTTCGCCGAGGGACTGCGTCAGGACTTCCCCGCCACCGCGTCCGTCCTGGACGGGATGCGCCAGGAAGAATCCGGGCATCGGCGCCGCCTGATTGAACTGTATCAGAAGAAATTCGGCGAGCATATTCCGCTCATTCGCCGCCAGGACGTCAAGGGTTTCGTCGAGCGCCAACCGGTCTGGCTCATCAAGCCGCTCGGACTCGACAGGCTGCGCAAGCAAGCCAGCGCCATCGAGTTGGAGACCCGCCGCTTTTATGAGACGGCCGCTGACCGCGCCAGCGATGCCGGCATCCGCCAGCTTCTCGACGATCTCGCCCAGGAGGAACGCTACCACGCCCTGCGCGCGCAGGAACTCGGTGAAGAGAAGCTCACCGCCGAAAACAAGGGCGAGGAGGAGCAGGCGAAACGGCGCCTGTTCGTGCTGCAGGTGGTGCAACCGGGCCTCGCCGGCTTGATGGATGGCTCGGTTTCGACTTTGGCGCCAGTCTTTGCCGCCGCGTTCGCCACCAAGAGCAGTTGGGACGCCTTCGCGGTGGGGCTCGCGGCATCGCTTGGGGCCGGAATCAGCATGGCCTTTGCTGAAGCGCTGTCCGACGACGGCACCCTGACCGGCCGCGGTCACCCGATGCTGCGCGGATTTGTGACCGGGCTCATGACCGCTCTCGGCGGCATCGGTCACACGCTGCCGTTCCTTATCCCGAACTTCAGAGTGGCGATGACCGTAGCCGGCGCCGTGGTTCTGGTGGAGTTGCTCGCTATCGGCGGGATCCGGCACCGGTATATGGGCACTCCGGCCTTTTCCGCGGCCCTGCAGGTGGTGCTGGGCGGCGCGCTGGTTTTCCTCACCGGTGTCTTAATCGGAAACTCGTGAGCGGGCAGTAAATGGAGACGTACGGCCGGCCCTTGTGGCCGCCCCCTACGACGCATCCCGCGCTAGTGCGAGCATTTGGGCGGCCACAAGGGCCGCCCGTACGTCTCAACTTGGCACATCACTCAACTGCGCACATTACTTCGACGGCGTTCCCATCACATATCCGTGAGCGACGAGACGTTTCCCTGACATTTCGTGCGCTTCCGGCGGCATGGGATGCACGCCCGTAGCGTCGCACCAGCGATTGTAGAAATTGAAAAGCGCGCAGACGGTAATGGCGTCGTAAAGCGCCTCGTCGCTCCAGCCGTGGCCTTTCACCCCGTCGACGTCGCTCTGCGAGATGGTGTGCGACGCGCGATTGACCTTGCGCAGAAACTCGAACAGCGCCTTCTCCGCCGTGGACAGGGGCGAGGATGCCAGGTCCGTCACCACCGCATCCACCAAAGCTCGATTGTCAAGCAGCTGCGCCGCAGCCGCGCCATGGGAGCGCAGTCAATACGGGCAATGATTTTCGGCGGAGACAAACGCCGCGATCAACTCGCGCATTCCGGGCGTGAGCGGCGACGGGCCGCGCATCACTTCCTGCGTAAATCGCGACAGATGCTCGGTGGCCTGAGGTTTGAACGCGAACAGGTGAAAGATCTGCGAAACCGGTCCGCCCGAGGCCCGCATGTTGCGCAGGAGGTCGGCGTACTGGCCGGCCCCTTCAGCTTGCTCGACCTCCGCTAAGAACATCGGCTCCATGTCGTTTCGTTGCCCCAGTCCGCCGGCTTCCAGCCTGTCATCTCAGAGTAAAGCAGTCTCCAGACAAAATCGAGTGGGATCTCCGGCTCCGGTACTCACATCTGCTGACTCGGTTGCGCATCCTCGCCAAGTCTTGTGATCATCTGACGAATATAGCTCTTCAGGGGGAGACTGGAGACGGTTGATGACCAGGCGTGCTCACGTTGGTTTGCTCGGGGCTCTCGCGTTCGGAATTATGACGCTGTTCTCGGGTTGCGGCGGACCGCCTCCGCGAGCAGTGGTTTACGTCGGAACCCCACCTCCCGCGCTGATCGCTGAAGCGCCACCACCGGCTCCGGGCGTCGGTTTTGTCTGGATTGGCGGCTATAACCGCTGGGAAGGCGGCAGGTACGCGTGGACGCCTGGACGCTGGGAGCGTCCTCCGGCCGGACGGCGCGCATGGGTACGCGGGCAGTGGGTCCACGCCAGGCGCGGTTGGTACTGGCGGGAGGGCCACTGGCGCTAACCGGGACGTGCTTCGGCCTCGCAGCTATGTCCTTCAGTTGGCCGATCTACGGATCCTGGTAGACAATTGTGTAACCTCAAGGTGACACTTCCAGGTGTCGCCGTTCGATGACGCGTTTTGCACAATCTACAGGATTTGGTAGCGGCACAGTTTGAACTCCGCCACGAGGTCGATCGGCCAGCCAGGCGCGCTTGGCCCCAGAGGCGAGAGTTATTGGTGGTCGAGCCGCTCAATCGTGAGATGAACGGAATAGCAAGGGCCCGAACAGGGAAAATTTCCGGAAGTTTCAAAGGCCACCGATTTGTACGCGTGACAACGAAAGACCGTTGTGCCCTGCGACGAACCTCCGCTGAGCGGCGTGGGTGATTGCACCAGTCCGAGGCTGCTCTGGACTCCGGTGTCGTCAGTATATGTGAAGTTAGCACTCACAGAACCGCTGTTGGCTGAGGGAGGGGCCTCAACATATGCCGAAATTCGGAACAGCCCGGCCGTCTCTGGCGTGAATATTGTGGTGGTCGGGACAGCGTCGCTGAGGTTGGGCATGGAAACTTGCGCCACGATGACCGTCATCAGATCAGTGAGCCTGGGAGGGGAATCGCTCGGGCTCAGCAAAAGCACGCCCACGATGGCAAGCAGCAGATGTGTCTTCACGTCTTCCCCCTTTTCTGATTGCGTCGCGCACTCGCTTCTCCCCGGCGCGAGCCTTGGAGTGCGGCAGCTTGATGCCGCTTTCTTCCCGCGAGCTTGCTCGCGGCTTACGTCGCGGTTTCACGGCCGGCAAGTTGGCCCGAGGTAGCACAGCCACTCCTGGCTGTGCCTCACGCTCCTGATGGATAGCTACCCCCGTGTGGCATCCACCATGCTCTATCTTCCCCCCTGCGTCAAGCATTTTGTTCCAATTCGTGCAGTGATGACTGACTTGATAAGGTTCGAGAATCGGAGTATTTTTATAACTTACCAGTAACCTGCGCGCCGAAGCCGCCTTGAAGCCGATACAATGCAGCCCGATTCGAAAGGAGAATTGCCCTTTGCAACGACGGCCAGACTCGCCGACTTTGCAGTCAACCCAACCCGCAGCTGGTATCGCCACGGGAGCGGCCCGAGCGGATCAAGGAGAGCGGCTCTGCTCCCGTCGTCCGGTGGGAATCTCAACCTCCCCGGGGGAATCGTCCGGAAGAAGCTCGCTTTCCCGGGCTGGCAGCGAACTTGCTATCCCTGCGCTCGGGGGGGCTTAATGGCCGATATCTGTCACCGCCCGGTTACTCTTCGGGAAAAGCAAAGGTACTTTTCGATTAACAGTCCGAAGAGTCCGAACCGGGATCCTAACCCTCTCGGTTCCCTTGGCGCCGCGAGCAACTCGCGTTTGGTGGTTTGTGCCAAGCGCTCTTGCGCGGGCCGCCCTGCGCGTCGGCCAATATCCTTGAGCCGCAGCCCTAAAGAGGAGCATTGAAGATGTTGGACCCTTCATCCCGGCCCGTCTCTCTCCGCGTCAGGACTCCGCAATCCGAACGCCGTGCTCACCGTCAGCTAGCGCGATTTCTGGCTGGCTCCCTTCTCGTTCTGGCGGCCAGCGTCAGACCGGAAGCTGCGGCTGCTTCGCAAACTCGCACGCTTAGCCAGAGCCCGACAAACATCAACTTCGGTACGGTTCAGGACGGTGGAAGCGCTACCCAGCAATTCACCCTGACGAATACGGGCAACTCCGCCGTCAAGATCACCAAGTTCAACTTGCGCGGCCCCGAGTTTTCCCTGAGCGGACCGCAACTGCCCTACACTTTGTCCGCTGGAGACAGCGTTTCGGTCTCCGTTACTTTTGCGCCTACCAAACAGGGCAGCGCTAACGGCGGCGCCCTAATAGTCAGCAACGCCACTAACTCTCCCATCGCTGTCGACCTTTCGGGAACCGGGGCCCTAAGCCTGCAACTCGGAGCAGCTCCGACCAGCATTGGTTTTGGCGACGTCAACGTCGGGAGCAATAGCTCTGTGCCTGTCGTCATGACCAACACCGGCAGTGGCAGCATCACCGTCTCTCAGGTCACATTGACGGGCGCCGGGTTCAGTTTCAGCGGTCTGACTCTTCCGGTGACTCTCGCGTCAGGACAGAATGCGACGCTCGACGCGGTCTTCGCACCCGCGTCTGGCGGCAGCGTGACGGGAAGCATGTCGGTAATCAGCAACGCCACCAATTCTCCGGCGGTCGTCTCTCTCTCCGGTACCGGAGCCAATTCATATAGTGTGTCTCTATCGTGGGACCCAAGCGGCTCGAACGATGTCGCGGGATACAACGTCTATCGCGGATCGGGGTCAGGTGGTCCGTACACTGAGATAAATTCCCTTTTGGTAGCCGGTACGACCTACACCGATACCACTGTCCAGGACGGCCAGACCTACTACTATGTGACTACAGCCGTTGATTCTGAGGGCCACGAAAGCGTCTACTCCAATCAGGTCCAAGCCTCAGTGCCGTCTTCCTAGAGTCGAAGCTCGGCTATGAGCATCGCCATCGTCACCAAGGTGCTCCATCTCCGGATGCGTGGCTGGTACTCGTTTGCCGGTGGGGATGCCTATCGACAATCACGGTCATTTACAACCTTTTCAGGTTCTGCCACCAGGCAGAGAGGTTGTCAACTGTCTGACCTCGGCTTCCTTTGGGGGTAGTCCGGACTACCAATAGGCCGGGAACTGCATCGGCCCCTTCCGCTGGTCCCATACTGCGCTATAATATCTTCCATGGGCGCGACGAGATCGTCCAGGCATTGTGACATGCTGGCACTGGACCAAAACGGCAGCAGGTTTGCCGCCGCTCATCGCACTATTCTTATTCTGGTCTTATTGACGCTCTTTGGAGGCTGGGGGAGCGAAGATTTGGCCAATCTCTCTGCCGGTGGCGCAGCGACTCATTCCGTTAAATTGTCCTGGAAGGCCAGCGTCTCCCCTGACGTAACCCGCTACAATGTTTATCGCAGCACGTCTCGTTCCGGCCCTTTTGTGAAACTGACCTCCACCCCGGTCCTCGGAACAAGCTATACCGACACTACTGTTGTTGCTCGTAGGACCTACTACTATGTAGCGACTTCCGTGACCTCCAAGGGCAAAGAAAGCAGGTATTCCAAAATGGTTCGGGCGCGCGTGCGATGAAAGTTCACCCTGCGTTGCGCGAACCTGGAGCGAGCGGAGGTAACAATTCGATTCCGTCGTTGTGACATCCGGCGCATATTTTGTGCCAAGTCGGGCAGGAGCTTATTAGCGGGAGGTTCCGAAGGAAAGAGGCACACAGGCAGTGTGCGCAAAGGTGGGACGCGACGCGCTGCCCCCTGTTCACGGGCGGCGCAGAGATTCACTTTCGGTGGGATCGTCGTTCTCTTACGCAACTGCCGCGGACTATGAACGGCGGTTCCGGTCACAAGCCGCGGCAGCGTATGTCAGACCTGACAATTGTTATCGCACGGGGCTGCTGGACGACGAGCGCCGCTTGAGCGCCCATCCGCCAACCAACGCGACGCTCAATATCAGGAGGAGCGCCACGCTGGGCTCGGCGGCAGAGGTAGGCGAAAAGAATTCCTGCCCGTCCGCATAGACAGTCGGCGTATAAACATGGTAAAGGGCGCTGCTGGCATTCATATAGGCCAACGAGTTCTGTACCGCGTCGTATGCGGTCATCGAGTAGGCTCCCGACCCATAGACCGTACCCGTATAGTCTGAATTGTTCCAACCACCGTCAGTGATCGCCCAGATGGCGCCGCCCAGAGCGCCCCAATCCCCCTTCGAATTCGTGGGATCATTGAATATCTGTTGGACCAGCCAGGTAACCATGTTGTACTCTTGCTGCTGGGTTAAACCAAGGCCAACCAGTTGAGGATTAGAGATCGGGAACCCGCCTGTCGACCCAGTGTATTTGACTCCGGTCGGACCCGAACTTACAGGATTGTTGATGTTCGAATAGGCCGACCACATTTGACCGTCACCGATTTCAGTCAAGAAGTCATCGCACACAAACTGCGCCGGCGTGTTGTTCACATAGCCGTTATAAATGCCAGCGTAAAAGCCGTCGTACGTATTATCGTACGAACTTGCCGACGTAAATGTGATAGTTACAGTCCCCGCAAAGGCCGTGGCAGCCAAGCCGAGAGCCAATAACAGCGTCGCGGCAATCGCCAAACCGCATCGTCGATACATTTCCAGTCTCCCCCCTCCAACAAGATAGTGAATCGTGATCCCAGCCGCCGGCGTCATTTGGGTACACAACAGCGGCTTCGGATCGACTCCCGCAGCGTGGGTCTTGATGCACGCTACGTTCCAGTCTCTGAACGTCACCAAGCCATTCAGAATCAGCAATATAGCTTTCTAGGCAGGGTCAATATGTGCAAAACTTTGCACATTTTGGGCACGCACACTTCACGCTATCGAAGCTGCCAATATTAACCTTAGAAGCGGCGCAAATGGGTGCTGAACCCCCGAAATCGGCTTTTTTTGTACTCCCAGGAGCTGTCCGGACTGCCTGGTGGCGCCGGCCGCCGCACCGCGGGAGTTATTCCAGCTCCAGCGGAGAGATACAAGGCGGACCTACTCGCGCTGGAGGACGCTGGCAGGCTCAGGAGCCGCCGG
Organism: Terriglobia bacterium; assembly: GCA_030038235.1. Taxonomy (GTDB): domain Bacteria; phylum Acidobacteriota; class Terriglobia; order UBA7540; family UBA7540; genus Gp13-AA77. The sequence goes on along the minus strand of JASHPE010000350.1, from coordinate 35,153 downwards.
TTCCTGCTCGTGGCGCGACAGTAATCCTGCAAGAAGGCGTATCCCAGCGTGGTGGCTGTCGGCGAACCGTTCGCTGAGGATGCTCACCCAGCGGCACAACGCCGCGCCCAAGGCTGTTCCCAACGTGTTCGTGATGATGTCGGTCATGCCGGAATCTCGCGTGGGAAGAAAGGATTGCAGGGTTTCCATCGTTAGACTGAGCAGCGCTCCTGCCAGAATTGTGATGAGCACGGCGTGGCGGATGCCCAGGCCTAGAGACAAATAGCCATATAAGAAAAAACCCAGCGGCACAAATCCAGCAACATTAATCAGGATATTCTTCCAGTAGCCCCAATCCGACCGATATTCATTCCAAGGGCGTTTCAGAAGGGCTTGATGAACCTCGAGAAATCGGCCCGGGATGTATAAGTTGGCGCCCGAGCGGACCTGGTTGTGGATGACGTCGCCGGAGTGTTCGTTGAAGAGATAGAGCGCCACCGCGCCTTCGCCGGGGGCTACGTCGGGCCGTCCGGTGCGGGTCCAAGTGGCATAGTGCCGAAAAATCTGGGCCTCGGTCAGTTCGCGGCTATAGAGTGCGAGACCGCGCAGATCTCCAGACCAACCGTCATTGTCCACGGGCGAATTGGCCACCACGAGCTGACCTGAAAGCCCACTAGCAGGGAGCCTAAATTCGCGCGCCACGCTAACCAGGTTGCCGTCAATGTACGCACTGGTCCCCTCGGGACCTGAAGCCAGGCTTAAGAAGACCACATGGGTGCCTTGAAGGGTATGCCGCCCCCACGGTTCCCGGCCCCCGGGTTCGTATTCTTTGCTCCAACTCTTGTTCTGCACCACAACATCGGTGTTCCACTGAGTCAGTGAGAAGCCGCGCGGCCGCTGAGGATTGTAGAAGGCGAGAATCGTGTCGGACTCATAGGCCTTTTCGGGCCGGAGCCATATCTCGAGAGTCCAGGAGTTTGATACCGGCCATTCGGGCATGACGGCGCCCCGGCTGACGATCGTTCCGTAATCGCCAAATCGCACCCCGTTGCCATGGTCGAGCCAGGCGACCTGATTGGGTGGGGATTGGAAAGGCCAGAGGCACGCAACCACAATGCCGACAAAAACCAACGTCGAGCTTCCACCGTACAATTGCATTCTCGTTATCATCGGGACTTGTCAGGTGGGAATCGGGAGCAATCAATCCTGCGAGGGGAACGGCGGCAGGATATTCGGGGAGGGGGAGTTTGGCGAGAGATCTGGGAGAGAAGGCCGCTTTTTCGGCCTGCAAGGAGACGAACCGGCGTCACGCTGCGACGCAACGGCACATCCCGGTACCCACCGGCCGGAAGATTATCCCGGGTTATATTCGGGAAACCGCACTACCGGCTGGGGCAAGGGGGGCTGTACCCACGTCGATTAGTAGCAACATTCCGGAGTCGGGCGGTTCCGACGATATTCCCCTCGTCGTTGATACCTTGTGCGTCGGTCGAAACCGCGCCGGGAAAGTCTATCGCGGTGAACGCACCGCTTTTGTCCAAGAATCCCTCTTCCGCCCCGCGTTTGTTGAAAAAACGGCCCGCAATGCGTCCCTCGTTGTCGATCCCGTAGATGTCCGTCCAGGTTGCGTCAGGATGGTCAATCCTGGTGAAGGTACCCCCGCTGTCCAGGAAGCCGTGCTCCGACTTTCCGTCGGACTGTATGCCGACAATATCTCCCCTGTCGTTGATGCCCGTAGGTATGGTGTAGCGCGCACCAGGAAAGTCGACGCTGCTGAAGGCGCCATCGTGATACACGAATCCTCGGGTCTTCGAGCCACTTAAGTAATAACCCACGACTTCTCCAGCGGCATTGATGCCGTAGGCCACGGTCCAAGTGGCGCTAGGAGGAACAATCGTGGTAAAGGTACCTGCCCGGTCCAGGAACCCTTGATCGACTGAACCGTTGAAGTAGTAGCCCACGACTGTTCCGGCGTCATTGATCCCGAATGGCGCAGTGACCTTAGCGCCAGGCACGGCGATCGGGGTGACGGCGCCCGTGACGGCGTCAACAACGCCAAGGTACGGGTCTGCGATCTGTCCTTTGGCGTTCATTCCTGAAGGCTGGCCGCCAAAAAAGTAGACGCCGTGCAAGATGGTAAAGCGACCGCCGCTCTCCACGAAACCGCAAAACGGAAATAGCCCCTTCACCGTCTTGTTGAGGCCCGACGGGGTATCTTTGCGCGTCTGTGGCGCCGCGCCACAAAATACGATTATGAGAGGCAACGCGAGCAGTATGCGAGTCGTTCGTCCCACGGTACGAAACTGTTCAGCTAGTTTTAGAGGTGCGCCGGAAGACGTGCCATGTTCTTTGCCGACGAATCTGCGCGCGGCCTGCCGCGACGGCAAGGGCGATCACCGCCATGGCTAGCAACAGCAAGGTTCCCGGGTCAGGCGCAGAGGGCGCGTAGGACCCTACGATCCAGCTCGTTCGGGGCGGCAGCACACAGTACCGGCCAGCAAGCAGATCCCAAGCTGTACTCGATTCCTGTGCGTCATGGGCCGATCGTCCCCGTCCTCACTGAAAGTAGCTGCAGGGTCAATGCTTTTCCAGCCGGTCAGGTTCCGGTGCGCGTATCCGTAATGGGACCAGTCGGCGAGGCCGACTTCGTCTGGGGCCAGCGGCCTCGAAGGAGTCTGGTCACGCCGGCCAAAATCAGGAGCGCAAGCGCAAAAAAAAGGCTCCCGCCCTTGTGGTGAAGGTTCCCATAAAAGAAGCTCATGTCGACGTAAACCGCGAGCGTGGCGAGAGTAAACATCCGAAGTCCGTTCGTGAAGGAAACGACGGGAAATACCAACAGAACCACGAGAGCTTTCTTCCAGCCGCTTTTAAAGCAAAAATGACCTACCAGAATGCTGGCAATAAACAGGGCAATGCTGGAATGAATTCCGCTGCACTCCGTCGCAACCACGAACGTGAGCCGGGGCAAGGAAAATGTCAAGCCGTCCCGGAAAGCGGGTATGCCGGTGAGTGTAAAGAGAAAGGCGGCAACGTCCGCCGAGGCGTGCTGGACCGACGCGATGGGCGTAGCCATCACATTTGGCGGCAGCGGCACCAGCAACAGGCCGAAAAGCAGTGCAAAAAGTCCAGCACGCGAGGCCCTGGTTCCGTAGCAGAGGATGAAAGAGCCGATCCAAATCGTAACCAGGCCGAGAATCTCCAACGACAGCCGGTCGTCCACGCTGAACCGGCCGGATAGGAGGGCGGCGGCGCCGGCCGTCACGAGGCCGCCCAGGATGACGATGGTTCCGGCGCCGAGGGAATACTGGATACGCCGGAATATGGTTCTCCGCTCGATGTAAAAGAGACCCAAGACCATCGCTGGTATCAGAACGAGATAAGAATACTCGTCGCTACCCATCGAAAGAGTCGTCAGGTTGCGGACTGGCGCCCAAAAGCCGGCGAGCGACACGGCAATCAACAGCGCCAGGAGCGTGTTTCGTGCGGTGAGGGGCTCGCGGAGCTCTAAGCCAGAACCGTCAGAATGAACGGTTAGATCGAGTGGCGCGCGCAGATCCGCTTGATTATCAGGCATTGTGCTCCGGGTTCTTAAGCCGTCGCAGCTTCCTGTGAGTTCCAATCGAACACGGGTCGAATCTGCCGACCGCCAAGATTAAGGGCTCAGAAATCAAGAGGGAGACGCCGACCGCACGTGTGATCAACATGCGCATGCAACCGGCGGCGTCACCTCATTCGAAACTCTGTACCGCAAATCTTCTCCATCGAGGGTGGCAAAGGCTACGCGAGCGCGCTCGCTGCCCGGTCCCTTGATCACCCAGCGGCCATCTTCGACTACGAGCTGCATTTGACTCCTCTCCCTCCACCAGCGGTCAACTTCGCCGGGGAGAGGCATCCACACGTTGCAATCCTCGCGCAGCCCTGTGAGATGTTCCAGCAGTGCCAGATACGTATCTCGGGCCCGCTTTGCGATGATGTAATCCGGATGAATAATGAAGCTCACCAGACCATGCCGCTGCCGGATCAGACCGATCTGACGCTTCCACAACTCAATCGAGTAGTCGTTCAAAATGTGAAAGAGAGAATAATCCTGGGTGGTAGTCAGCGGAAGCTCCAGGACATTGCCAATGAAGTAGGGGAACACTGTGCAGCAGCCGCCGTGCTGAGGCTCCAGATGCGCAGTATTAGGGATTGACAGATCATAGGACACACCGAGGGCCTCATACCAGTCCGGGTTACGATGCATCATTGCGGCGCGAAATCCCCTCGCGCCAAATGCCTTGGCATACCCATTGATCGCTTCTGCCCGAACAAGAAACCGCTTGCGATTGTCGAAAAGGTGGCCGTCGTGATTCAAGTCCTGAACATTAAGCTCAAATCCCCGGTTCCGGATGCTGTCGAGAAATTGGGGAGTGACGGGATACCGCTTCTCCGGCACAATTTGGAACGACGCCTTGATCCCCCAGGCATCGTCGACATCCATCAGTTCCGGGCAGAAACCCAACCCAGTGCCGGTTTCGACATCATGAGTCATCATCGCGCAGCTTGAGGCGCCATCCGGCCAGAACCAGATGAATGGGACCGCGCCTGCCTCTTGTGACTTAAGAAGGAGGATCATAAGCTTTTCGAGCAGGCGTTCTACCGTCATGTCGACCGGCCAACCGGGAAATGGAATCGCATCCCAACCCCGAAGAAACAACTTCTGGAAGTGCTTGCGGAGGGAGACTCCGAGAAACGGGCGAATCAGGTAGTAGCCATCTCGAATCGCCCGCCGCATCAATCCCGCATCCGGAGGCGGGACATAGCGCTCCAAGCGCAGGTTGTCGACGACTTGGCTGAGATCAAAAGGCAGCCGGACGCCGGAGTGGTTGAAGCTGACGCTGCGAAACGCGTCGAAAAGCCCATTGTTCGACGAGCGGGAGGAATAGCCTGCCGCACATTGTCCGAAGCAGACGAGATCATGACCAAACCGGAAGTAGCCCGGCTCGGTGCACAATTGTGAGGTCAAGCTAAACCCTCCGAAGGTTTCCGGACAGCGGTAAAAGTCGAGCAATGGCATTGTCATTTCAGCACTCGCTCCCCCTCACGCGATGCTAACCTATGTGTCTGTAAAGCGCGCTGCCTACTAGCTGCGCCACCGGGCCCGGCACACGCGCCAGCGCGTAACGAACGATTCGCAACTGCCGCTTTCTCGGCGCGCCGTTCGATTCGCGCGGCGCCAGCCTGAAGTAAGCCAGCTTGGAGCGCGTTGCGCCCAGGTGTTCCTTGAAGGCAGCAAGACCGCGATTGTCGATCTCCGATCGGCCCAAATCGAATTCTTCTGCGCCTAGCTGCTTTCCTTCCTGAATAGCCCTCCAGAACAGGAGCGGCATCCCGCCGAGACGATGACAACCTGCGTCAGAGCACCCATACTTGTAAACCAAAGTCGTCTTGAAGGATAGGGTCAGGATTCCGGCTATAGGCTGACCGCCTTTAGAAAGAATTCGAATCGTGAGCTTGTCACGAAGACAGTCGATGAGGTTCCGAAACCACGCGAGGGGCTGAGGCGGGAGACGGTGGCGGCGCCGCGTGAGCAGTTGCAGATGATAGAACTTGGCCAATATTGACTCGGATCGCCCTGCTTCATATGTCAGACTCTCTCGCTCGGCTCGCTGAATTTTTCTCTGAATACAGCTCTTATGGAAGCTGCGAAAGAGTACGTCGAGGTCGGGCCTCAAATCAAGGCTATGAAAATAATATTCCTCATTCGCTTGAAAACGGGGCAGTACAGGCTCCTCAAACCCTCGGAAGTCTAAAGGCCGTATCTCGACGTATTTGCAGCCCTTGTAGCCGACATCCTCGGCTTTCAGCAAAACGGCGGGCGCCCCGCAAGGCCCCGCGAGGGGCTGGCAGTGATCGGAAAACGGCAGTGAAACCAGGCGCGATCCAGTCAGCCAGCTGTCGATACGGCAGAAAACAACTCCGTCGCTCAGCGGCCGGCCAGGAGGAGAGCTGGTATAGAGAACAGGTTCGTATCCGTACGTGCGGTGCAGACATCGCAGCCATTCCGGGGTGTGAAATATAGAGGCCTCTGAGTGCCTCTCCAAAAGCGAGAGCCATCGCGGATCGCTCAGGGGATCGATTCTGAACACACCGCTCATCATGGTCCGTCGTTCTTCGCGGGTCAGCGTTTCCTCAGTGCTTGCAACAACGTGGGCGGTCATAAAAGGTTGGCTCGCCGCTTCGACATGGCCCGGTTGAGAATGTTCGCTTGGGACCCAAGTCAGGCTCAGCTAATGACGTATACTTCTCTTCCCGTTATCTGCTTTCTGAGCCGGCCTCCCCGGTCTCCTTCTCGCCGCTCATGAGCGGCAGAGCAGAACCTCGAAGTGGTAGCGCGCCTTTCGCGAACGCCCTCTGATAGGCCGCCAACAGATTGTGGACAGAGTGCTTCCAATCCAATTCTTCCTCCACCCTTCTGCGTCCGAATTCACCCATCCTCTTGCGCTCGTCGGGATTGTCGAGCAACCAAAGAATCTTGTTGGCAAAATCAACCACCTGGTTCTGATCGTCGGCGTAAAGGGAAGCATCCATCGCGCTAAATTTGCCCTCCCTGAGATCAAACTGGACGATTGGCTTGGCCAAGGCCATGTACTCCATGATTTTGACCATTGTGGAAATGCTGTTCATTTCGCATGGTTTGTCGGGGTTGACGCATACGTCGGCCGTTGACAGGATCTCGATCATCTCGTCGTCCGGAATTCTTCCCGTGAAATTCACGACATTGTCGAGACGTTTCTCACGCACCAACTTCCGGAGTCGAGGCAATCCCGGCCCGCCACCGACGCAAGTGAAATGAACGTCGCGGCGTCCCGAGTTCTTAATATACAATGCCGCGCTCAGAAGTATCTCCAGGCCCTCCTGGGTGCTCATCGTCCCTACATAGCCGACGAGATGAGCCTTGCCGTGCTTCAGGACCGGGTTCGGCGGGACGCTTTTGAAGGTTCTCAAATCAGGCCCATTGCGCACAATGAACGCGTCCTCCGGAGCGACCCCGCCGCGAGTTATGGCGAGCTGCCGGTAGCTGCTGTTGGTCGACATCACGGCGTCACTCGACCGATAGCACAGGCTTTCAAGCCAGAGCTGAAGACGGTAGAGAATCCCCTTCCTGCCGTACTTGGCAAGATAGAGCTCGGGACCGGCATCATGATGGTCGAAGATGTACTTGACTCCTAGTAGCTTAAACGGCAGGGCGACCAGGAAAATCAGATCGGGTGGATTGCAGCCCTGAATTACCTGAAATCGCTGCCGCCAATAGATCCTCCATGCATACCAGAATTCCCAAAACAGCGCGCAACCGTACTCCCACAGATACCCAATCCGGCTGTTGCCTTCTCCTGGCATGGGGTGCCTGTAAATCTGAATCCCTTCAAGGACTTCAAACCCCCGCTCGTAGCCCTTGCCCCGCGGGCACAACACGCTTACCTCGTACCCGTTGTCGCGCAGGGAGCAGGCCTCCTTCCATACCCGCCGGTCGAAGGGAACCGGCAAATTCTCAACGATGATCAGGATCTTCCTCTTCATGTTGGAATCGGCTCGTTATAGGAGTCTATATAGTCCGGCGAGGGCGCAGAACATGGTCGCTTGTCCCCAGTGCAGGGTCGGGGTTTTGTTCAACAACCGCGACGAGTACCGGCGATAGTAGAAGTAGCCGGTGCGATCCTGCATCTGGTCGATCGTCCACCTGGCTACCTTCAGCGCCAAGGCCAGGCTGTCCGGGTCGCGGTCGTGGAAGAACACGAGTGTATCAATTGCCTGGGAGCAGCACTGGATGTCAATGGGTTTGGTTTTGTGATGATAGTATTTGGGAGTTCCGTCCCCAAGGAAGAAGGTGTTCTTCCAGTATTTGTAACCATTCATCAGGTTCGGTTCGAAACGGTCATCGCCCGTGCTCTCGGTGTAGTGCTTGAAGGAATCGAGCACGTATGCCGTATGGAAGTTGTCGATCCATCGGCGATATGACGCTTCTCCGTAGTACCAGGAGGCGTCGGGCCTCTGGTACCGGGCCGTGTACCGAATCGCTTTCTCTGCCAAAGCCCGATACGCTTCGTTTCCCGTGTAGGAATACGTCCGGGCCAGCAGGCCGGCAGCCAGGGCGTTCGCGTTATGAACCAAGCTGTTGTGGATTGGCGTGTAGCAGATGCAGACTGAATCGTGCTCGGCAAGCGCTTTCACATCGTGCAAGATGTGCTCGCAGGCGCTCGCCGCCACCCGCAGGTAGCCATTCTCGGGACGATGCGCGTGGGCGTCCAGAAAGGCGTGACCGATGAGAGACGTCCATACGACAGTCGGCACGGACTTCGGCAGATAAAAGTCTCCTCGCGCCTGGTAATCGAAGTGGTTTCCCCAGCAGGCGCCGCTGTAACCCTCGGACTGATTCTCGACCAGCCATTGCAACGCCGATTCGGCTTTCTCCCGCCAGGCCGTCTCACCCGTAGCGTCATAAAGGCGCAGGAAGCCTCGGGCTAGAAAGCCCATGCCCTTTGTCGAACGGCTCGGGGCGATGCCCAGCAGCGGGCGCAGGTTGATGGGAAACCGCCGCACTCCCTGCTGCAGCACCGTGCGCAGGAGCTTGCTGTTCAGCGTGAGCGGCCGCAGAAACCTGGCGTTCAGGCCATCGAACACGTCGTAGCCGCGATAGTCATTCTTCTCCAGCCAATCCGACAATCGGCAAATGGACTCGTAGATCTGGTTCTTGAAAGCCGGATTCGTGCCGAGGTGGTGTTCGGACAGTGCGGCGGATCGAGATGGCGCCCCGGGATGAAGATGTCGGTCAGCCACAGGGCCCGTATTCGGGCGTGAATTCGTAAACGAAGCTGGCGAACTCTCGGTCACGCTTCCCTCCAGGCCTTCTTCGCAACGCCCGTCCGAATACCGGGCTCCTGATGAATCAGTTGCCTGTCTCCTTGGAATTCAAATTGCATCGCTCGGGTTTCCGAAGTCCGGAGAGGCCGAATAAGTCCTAATTAGGTTACTCTCCAGTAAAAAGGGGTAACCCTTTCGCTACATTCGCGGCAAGCCTTCAAGCGACCGGGGGCGCGCAGAAGGTTCTTCTGCCCAGGGGCGTGCGTTCGGGGTGGTTCGGTGCCTGCCTTGCAGGTCCGCCAGGAACCCAAAGTGAAAGTTCCTGCATTCCGCCGCTCCCGCCGCCCTGTTGACCCGCAGTTGACGTGAAGTTTACGTGCTGGAAATTTGCCTGCCGCACGGGTCCAGCATACTCTGGCCTCTCCATCCCCGGGGGGGGTTGCCGTGTTCGAGAGCAGGAACAGGTTTCAATGAACTCTCGGACGCGACACGTCCAAAGCAGCAGATGAAACCGTGCGGCCGCACCCGCCGGATTTCACACGGAATCCGACGCCACGCGATTAGTGTGCCAAGGCGAGTCCCATGATCGCTGGCTGGTGAGGTGATTACGCGGCGCCGATACTCTCCTCAGGGGGTCAGGTAATATGCTACTCTTTGAAATCGTCGACAGAATCAGCAAACGAGGTCCGGTGAGCCGCAATCCACTCCTCCGTCCGGTGACTTTCCTCCTCGTACTTGTAGGATTCTTCTTCATCACGGTATCCCTTGTTCCACCTTCAGCGCATTCGCAAGCTTGGTCCGGGATTCTTGATCCCAGCCGGGCGGTCGATTGGACGCAGGCCGGTTTTCAGATCGTCGAGCCACCCTTGCAATGTTCGAACCAGAATGGCTCGTATTCACCCTCGGGCGGGGACGATGCCGCCAGCATCAATTCGCTTATTGCCGGCTGCAAAGGCGGCGGATACATTCTGCTTTCGGCAGGGAACTTTGAGTTTTCGACTGCCGGCCTGAAATTCAATGCCGTGAACAATGTTGAACTGCGTGGCGCCGGGCCGGATAAGACAAAACTGGTCATGACGACATCGACGCCCGCCACCTGTCAGGGCACTACTTGGGCCTGCATATTGGGAAGCACCAACTCGTACACATGGTACGCCGGGAACGCCACTTGGACGGCAGGGTATGCGCAGGGTTCGACTGTCTTAACCCTCGGCTCAACGAGCGGGCTTGCCGTCGGCCAGATGGTCATTCTTGACCAGGACGATGACAGTTATGGGCTCCTGACTTCGGGAACCGGCTGCTCGGAAAGTGGCACGACCGTAATCTGCAATACAACTATTGCCCACAATTTCAACATTGGGGACACCGTGGCTGTAGGCGGATACATAAACTCTGGAACCAACACCTGCGGGCAGGGAACTAACGCAGGCTACGGTGGCTGGTGGACCGTGACCGCCGTTAATGTGCCGGGTCAGGCTTCGCCTTACAACTTTCAGTATGTCGACCCGACCACGGGCCTTTCGCCTTGCACCGGGGGCTTCGCCAGCATGGATACGGGCGGTATATTCGTGAGCAACGTCACGAATGAGACCATCTTCAACAACCAAACCTATATCGGCAGGACTTGCCCTAATACGGGGACGGGCCAGAATCCGAACGTGGCTTGTCTCACCAACGAAGTGAGCCAGCGGGGCCAAGCCGAAATTCACATCGTCTCCGCCATCAACGGCAATCAGATCACGATCACGCCGCCGGTTATGATGAACAACTGGCGGGCATCCCAGCATCCAGGCGTCTATTGGACCGGCAACTACCCTTCGCAGTATGCGACCGGCGACGGCATCGAGGCTTTGACCATTGATTCCTCTACAGCGCCGGCGCCCGTTAGTGAAGCCACAGTCGAGCTCATGAACGCCTACCAGTGCTGGATTAAGAACGTTCGGGTAGTCTCCAACGATCCGAAGCTCTTAATGGCTGCCTGGTCCTCGAACCTCGACATCGTAGACAGTTATTTTGTGGCACTGACAAGCGGAACGAGCAACAGCTACGGATTGGACAACTATCAGTCCTCCAACATCCTGTTTCAGAACAATATCCTGGTACATAAATCCTCGACTTTAATCAGTGAGGGCGGCTATGGGTTCGTTTACGGCTACAACTACTCTGTGGACGCTGCCTATAACAACCCAGGCTGGATGATCCAGGATATGTCGATGAACCATGGCGTCACGGGAATGGCCCTCTTCGAGGGAAACGATGTAGCCCACTGCGAGGCTGACGACGATCATGGCCCGGGCACAGATATCACTCTTTTCCGCAATCGCTGCCGGGGACAGGACACGCCCCAGAAATCGGCGGACTTACAGGCTGTAACGATCAGCGCTTTTGGGCGCGGGAATAGCGTCATCGGAAGCGTACTCGGTACCGTGGGAAGCGAGACCGTCTACTCCGAAGCCTCGAACGGCACAGTCTACGGCAGCGGCTATGTTTACAGCCTGGGACTTCCGGGCGAGAATGGCTCCAACATTGCCAATGGGTACGATCCGCTTACCGCTTCCACACTACTGCGCTGGGGCAACTACGACGTGGCTACCGGGGCCGTCCGCTGGTGCGGGAATTCATCTGATCCCGGATGGTCGACCGTATGCGGCGGCACGTCAGAAATTCCGACTACGGGATTTCCCTACATCAATGCAAATCCTGTGCCCTCTGGCACAACGCTGCCCAACTCACTCTATCTCTCGGCACAGCCACCCTTCTGGACGATGGGCTCTGGATACGGTTCCACCCCGCCTTGGCCCGCCATCGGGCCGGACGTGACCGGGGGAACCGCGCCCGATGGCGTTGGAGGTTATTCCTACGCAATACCGGCGCAACTCTGTTACGAAAATACACCCGTCGATCCAGCTTATCAGAGCACGTTCGCTGTAACGGGAGGAAGTTGGTCCAGCGGCACGGTTACGCTGACCACTCCATTGAATACGCTTGCAGCAGATGCTACGATCACGGTTTCTGGCGTCAGCCCGTCAGGCTATAACGGAACCTGGCAGGTCACGGCAGCAAGCGCCAACACGGTCAGCTTCGCGCTGACCACTAATCCGGGGTCCTACCTTTCGGGTGGCGCCGTTGCCTGGCCGAACATCCTGCTCTTCAGCGCGGCGAACTGCTACCCGGAAGAGGATGGAGATCTGCCTGCCCCTCCGACGAACCTCACCGCCGTGGTTAATTAACGGCGGAAGTCAGGGATCAGGGGTCAGGGATCAAGGGTAGCTCTGGCCACTGACCACTGACCCCCGGCCCCGATCCCCGGCCCCTAGCCCCTTTTTCTTGTCAGTTCCTCGCACGCCTGCGCGACCGGCAGAATCCGTGCCCCCGAATTCACCGCGTAATGCACGACATCTTCAAAGAAGCGGGGAGTACACCCGTAGGGGCTGGGAGAATCGGAGACGTCGTGGGTGGCAAAAATCAGCCATCCCCGCGCGCTGACATTCCGGTCTATCAAGGCCTTCACCGCATCCGGATTGTCCCTGCTCTTCTCCAGGAAGAAGGCCGAAAGGCAATTGAGGTCGGCCACCCCATCGTTGAAGGCCTGAAACCGGCCCCCGCCGCGGCAGCAAAGGAAATGCCTGCCTGCCCTCCGCTTTGTCCCCGGCCGTGGCGGGCTAATGGGGTAGGCCAGAGTCCTAAACGAGGCCCCGGGTAGAAGCTGGCCGAGCGCCAGCTGGTTCTCAATCACCGACCTCTCAAAAGCCGCCGGCGGAGTGTTCAACGAATGGCAGTGTCCAAACGTATGGCAGCCCAGATCATGTCCTTGGTCCAGGAGCCTTCGGAGATCCTCCAGCAGGAACATGGGTCCGGGAGGCCCCTGCTTGCCCATGAGCCCGAGGGAGGCGTAATACGTGCCCCGGGCGCCGTACCTGCCGAGGATACGCCCGCCCGCGAGCAGGGCGGAACGCGGGAAGTCATCAAAGCTAAATGAGATCACCGCGACTTGCGTATTGATTCGAAACGGCCGCCGGCATAGAAGACGCGCGCTCTCGCGCGCCAACCGCCCGCGCACGCTTGTCCAATAATTCCGCACGGCTGCTTCCATTCCGGTTATCGAGTGCAGGCCTTTTGAGCAACCTAGGCGATAACTTCCACTTTCGCAGCGTCTAAATCGACGGCTTTGGACCGCGGAGCGAGTTCGCGCAAGAGTCCGGCAATCTGCCGCAGCGGGCCCCATCCCCGATGAAGCAGGATGACCGCACCCAAGTAAAGCGTCACAAACAGGGCCGAGATCACGATGATTGCCTCCAACGCAACCTTCACATCGGGCGGAGTGCCCCAGAATCGCGTCCTTTGGAGGGTGGTGGCAGTTATCAAGCCTGCGAGCAGAGACGCCACGGCATACTTCCAGGCAGCGGCGACCACGGATGAAGCAGCAAACCCGATGGGCCGCCCGGCATACGAAAAGGCGGGAATCAAGAGGGCCCAATAAGATAGGCTCCATGCGGCGGCAATCCCTGCAGGGCCCCACGGGAGTGCCAGAACAAACATCAGGGCGGTAAACGCGAATTCAACGAACCCCCAACGAAGCCACCGATGCGGCCTTCCAATCGAGAGATGAATCCAGCCGTAGCAGTTATAGAGCAACATCACCCCGATCCCCGGTCCAAACAGCATGAAGACTCTTGCCGATTCCGACCATTGGGGTCCGAGCACCAACCGAACCACGTCTTTGCCTGTCAGCGTGAGGTCCGCCCCAATCGCCATGCCCGCGAACGACACCACGGCCAGGGAGTTGACGAGATACCGCCTGTACTCGGCGGAGTCGCCCCTCAATCGGCTGAGCGTCGCCAGGGCCACATCCGCCAGTGGCCCCACCAGTTGAGTGACGGGAAACGCAAACAAGTCATAAGCCTTCTTATAGAACCCGAGTGCTACGGCGTTGAAGCGCCAGCCCACCAGAAGGTTGTCGAGGTTCCGCACAGAATAATTGGCGGCGAACCTGCTGTAGACGTTAGCTGCGTACTTGACCATGTCCGCCGTCCCTGCCTTGCGCCTCGGCAGGCTGGGAAGCCATCGGCACAGCGCAAACGCCCCTATAGTCGTGCTCAAGGGTTCAACGACGACAGCGGCCACCAACGCCCAATAGCCCCACCCCGTCGAGGCCAGCACGATTGAGACGATCACCGAAGCGAACCGCGCGCAAATAGTGTTCGCGGAAACTGCGCCGAAACGCATGGCCCGTTTGAGGAGAGCCAGGTGAACATATCCGGCGTTCGCCAGCAGGATGGAAGGCGCGATGCCGACAGCGACCCGCGCCACCAGAGGATCCCGATAAAACCGTGCCAGGAGCGACCCGGCTGCGGCGAACGCGATCGTCAGAGCCAGGCCGCCGCCCATATTGATCCAGAACAAGTTGCCGGCGAGAAAGGGGTCAAGCTGCTCCCGCTGGATAATAGCCTCGGAGAACCCATTCAGCCCAAAACTGACCAGAAGGAGGCTGAAGGTGGTAACCATGGCAACCACGCCGAAATCGGCCGGGGTCAAAAGCCGGGCCAGGACCACCGCGGAGACGATCTGGAAAAACAGAGTTGCGCCCCTGGCGAAAACCATGGCGCCTGCTCCCCGGACAGCCAGCCTGCGCAACTCGCCGCCTTGCGCAACGGGCCGGGCCGCTCCAGCTTCGTCAAACGGCGTCGTCGAGTAGGCCCGCATGAACGCTACAGCTCCACTCCCCATGCTGCCCGGCGGCCGAGCGGAGTATTAAGCTTAAGCCAGTGCCTCAGCCGGAGCTGCGAAAGGCCCCAAGCCCGGCACGCACTCGCCGGGAAGGCCTTCCGCCTGTCCTGCGGGTCTGTAGCCAGGGCGTAACCGAGTTCCTCCAGACAGTCGCCGAACGCGGCTTCAAACTTTGCGAGTTCATCGGGCGAGCACTGTCTTTGCCAGCGTCCAACAGGGTTGAAGGATTCGCCCGGAAAGGACGTGTCCGGCCTCCCCACGGCGCCTACGCCCGCCTGCAAAATCCGGTCGTAGTCCAGACTATAGGCAATGAAGTTGCTCAGTTTCGCGAGCGTTTCTCTCGGCTCCCGGACGAGATCTTCGTAGTGCAATTCATAATAATCCTGCCCGATCTCCCGCCCGGCCGCCCGGCCCTCCCGAAGCTTCCATTCCCAGTCCACGCCCGCCGCCAGCATTCTCCCTCCCCACTCCCCTAAGTAGAAGCCAACCGGATCCGGATTTGCTATATTAGGGCGGTCCTCGTGATGGATGTTTACCCTGGAGAGAGCCGCGTCCCGCCCGTCACGGATGATGTGAACGATCAGCGCATCGGGAATCATCCGCTTGATTTCACGAATATACAGGACATGGTGGGGGGTCTTTTCCGCCCATCGTCTCACGCCCTGCTTCCGGCACATCTCCTCCATCACGATTTTCAGAAAATCGCCGATGTTTCGGCACCCGTTCATAACTCTGGGTTCGATAGCGGCACGGTCCAAGCCCGTCACAGCGAATCTGTTGGTTCGCAGGTAGTATTCCAGGAGCCTCTTTCTGCCGCTCAGTGATGTCAAATTGGGGAATCTCTTGCCGAGGATGTCAAAAGTGTGGGATTCGATGGGAAACAGGGCAAAACCGCCGGACGACAAAATCATATTGTAAAGCAGCGTGGTGCCCGATCGCGGGCAACCAACCACAAATACGGGTCTGGCGCTCGAGCTTGTCCCGGAATCACTCATCGGCTGTCACCTCTCCGCGCTCAGAGTCCCTGAAGCGCTCCGCACATCTACCAACCAGGCCTTCCGGAAGCTACAGGGGGCTCGAAAGCCCGGTCATCGTTGTCTGCGTCCCCCACCTGGCGTGGGTATTCGACAAACTGGTCCGCAGTCTGGGCAGCCGCGTCACCTTCCCAAGCTTCCGAACTCCCGATCGTCGCGATAAGGAAGAAAATCCACGTAATCGACAGCATCCTGAACGCGGCCTCCGTGAAGGCGGTGATAAGGGCCCCAAGAAGGAACGCTAGCCGGAGGCTGCCGATATCGGGGTCGCGGCGCCAGGCGCCGATTATGTTTCGGTAGCCTGTCACAATAAGGAGCGCCAGCACCATGAGGCCAGTCCACCCCAGGTTGACATACATCTCGAGGTAGCCGTCATGTGCCTCGTTCGTGGGCTGCCCCGAAACGTCCTGCACCTCTTCCAACCGGTGTCCGAGCCAGAAGCTCTCATAGCCGGCCCCCACCACACGGTTGACGGGGACGCTGAGCACCGCGGCCCAGATTGTGGTCCGGCCGCTCAGGCTCGAAGTTCTCCCCAAAGCCTGTACGAGGCCGCCGGACTGCTGAAAAAACAACGCAAATGCCGAAATGCCGATCAGGGCCACAACCAGCGCATGGACAAGCACCGGCCTAAAACGAAAGGCGGGCCGCACAAAAAGCAGCATGACCGCGCCCGCCATACCCAGGGCGCAAATGGAAGTCAGGGATTGGCACATCCGAAGAAGCCAGATCACCATTACCAGGACCGTGCCCAGCGCCAGAAGCCGGCGCCGCCTGTCCGGGTTCTCGCGGTCGTTGTAGACGCTGCGAAAGCGCCACAGAAGCCCCAGTCCGAAGAACAAGCACAGCTCCCCAAGACCATTCTTCTGGCCCGTAACGCCGGTGTACTCCATCTCCCAGCTTCGGCTGAGCACCCGAGCTATGCCGGGATAGTACTTGCAGGTCAGCACCGACAAGGGCACGAGGAGGAACCCGACCCTCGTCAACAGCCGCTTCATGGCATCCACCGGCCGTGCCTCGGTGAGCACGATCAGGACCATCATCACGTCGCCAATGCCCTTGATCCAGTGCTTGAAGGTGACAAAAGGATCGTCGGACCAGACCATGCTGAAAGCCGCATACCCGAAGAACAGCACAATGGGCCAGTTCTCGCGCAGGATCGGTTCTATCCGCCCCCCCTGGTTGAAAAGCACGAACAGGGCGGCAGCCACCAGGACCAGGAACACCGTTGCATCGACGGGGCTTCCCTCCGCATAGGCACTCGCCATGTCTGCCGTCCGCGTTATTCCCAGCCAAAAGGAAACCGGCCGGGAGCAGTTGATGAGCAGCCATATCGTCGGAATCCAGAGGGCCTTGGAAACTTCGACGTCAGGATCACGGTCGAGCCAGAAAAGGTAGACAATCCCGGCGAAGAATATGGGACTGGCGATTATCGGAGGAATGTGAATGTGCACGACAGTGGTCAGTAATCAGGGTTGGTGGCTAAGCAACGCGCTGAAAGAACACATGAGCCAGGCAACGCGTGGCGCCCAGCAACGAGAACCGCATTCCAGTCCTCCTGGTGAACTCATCGAGGGCGCGCAACTCGTGCAATCGGTGATTGAACTCGTCGAAGTAAATATAGGTCCCGGGAACGATCGCACGCTCCAGGGCGTTCAAGACAAAGATCGTCGAGGAGTACATGTCGGCGTCGAGATTGAGCACTAAGACATCATGTTCGGGAATTTTGTACTCCGGGAGCGTTTGCTCGAACCAACCTCGGAAGAATTCCACGCGAGGGTCGTCAATCTGGGGGATCTCGCCTCCAACTGAAAAGTGACCGGCGGGACGATGAGGGAGCCAGCTCTCCGGCAGACCCTCGAAGCTGTCAAAACCATGGAGTTTGCTGCCAGGATTGCGCAGGAGCTTGGACCAGTACCGCGTGGCGGCTCCCCGAAAGACCCCAAACTCCAGGTAAAGGACCTCGCGTTCGGCTATCCGAGCCCCAACCATGTCGAACAGTTGCTCACGGCGGTCAACTCGACGGGTTACGTGGTAGCCGTTGGCGCGCATCCATCGTCCCACCTCGAGATAATTGAGGGTGGCGTCCAGGTTGTAAACCGTGCCCGGAGAAACGAATTCTCCAGCGCGCGTTAGCAAGTACTTAATCAAGTCGGGCATTTCCGCAAGGGTTAACCCTAGCTAGTTCAATCACTCATCCCCGGAATGCCCCATGCAAGCCGGCTCGTTTGAGTCCAGCGCCGATCACGACTTTGCAGCCCGCCTCACCACCATCTGTGACGGCGATTTACCGACTTTTCGGTAGAACTGATGCCAGCCTCATTTCTAGGACAGTAAGAGCGATGACAGCCGTAGAACAAAGCGCTGGGAACGATGTCAGGAGTTCTGGGAGGATGTTGGCTGGGGGTAACTGGGCTCGGGGTTTCCGGGCGCCGTTGGCCGCCCCGACACGGAAATCTTCCCCCTCCCCCTTCCCCCCCCTAAAAATTTGCAAAAACGAAGCCAAAATGTCCTTTAGAATCAACAAAAGGGCCCGAAACAAGGCCCAAAACGAACCCAATTAAGAGCCTTAAATAGCCCTTAAAAGTCCTTAAATCGGCTTAAGAGCAGCAAAACGAACCCGATGGCGATGTGCCGGAGTTCCGTACCGCAATCGCGGCGCTGAGGCTCATTGATTCGCGTAAAGACCCCGTTGGGCGCTGCTTCCAATCGCTTGGTTGACGCGCGCCAGAAGCGTCTCAAAGGATGTGGCGCTCTCCAGGTCATCGACTTCCAGCTCGATTCCGAACTCCTCCTGGACAACCGCCAACAGCGTCACTGCGGTAAGCGAGTCCCAGTCATCGGCGCGGCCGACGCGAGCGTGACCGTTCTCATTCGGCGAGAACTCGGGAAAGACCGCGCGAAAGCATCTCGTCAGCCTGTGCCGGACGTCGTCCATAGTGTTCTCTCCAGGAGCGGGAGGCCGAGTGATTGGTCAGGGGTCATTCGTACCTGGTCATCAATGCATCAGGCCAGGCACAAAATGACGAGAAACCAGGGACAAAGGGCCAAGGACCAGGGACCAATGGCTGAGAATCGGCCTCACGCGGTCGCGGCCGATGGCCAGCATCCGCCGCACGGGCGGCCACAAACGATAGCTCGGCCGGCCGACGCTTGCAGGATCGACAGATCCTGGCGATGAAATGCTGAGGTTCAGGACCGTCGACGGTGTAACCTGATTGGGTACGCCGAGCGCCCAAGTCTCGGGCCGCATCCCCGCCGAGACTGCCGTCAATGCACCGTCGCCGTCCGCTTCGCTCGTGGCCTGACGATCAACCACCACGTGCGACACGCCGTCCGGAACCATCACACGCGCCCGGCGCGCGCACATCTCAACGTGCAACGAGTCGCCGTCCCGCTTGGTGCGGCAATGGCTGCGAATAACGGACTCGAGATCGGCCCAGCTTGTCCGGCCCCAGCTATTCACCGTGTCCGCGATCTCCGCCAGCCCCCGCAGACCGTCCGCACAATCCTCATGATGCCCATAGGGAACAATGGGCTGGCCCAAAAAGGCGGCGAAGCGCAAGAACAGCAAGCCGTACCGGAGGTGGAATCGCCGGATGACAGGGAAGCCGCCCGCCATCACGCAGACCGGCGACAGGCCAAAGCTCAGCGGCCAGCTCATCTTCGGGTTCGAGCGCACCATCGGCCCCGCGGAAACGCAGGCCCCCTCGAGCGGCAACCGCATCATCTGCGCGATCGTGAATTCAGAGCAGACCCCGTGTGGAGCGGCCACCACCCTCGAGACTTTCAGGCCGGTCCTGCGTTCGAGACCGCCAATGCGCCGCAGGGCCTGGGCGAGCGTGCGCAGCGCCTCGCCATCGCCATATTCCTGAGCAAGTTCATTCTTGACGTGGTTGTTGCCGTGGATCAACAGCGACAAGCGCTGCGGGCATTGGTGAAAAAGTTCCACGGGCTTGCGTGCCGCGTACCAGGCGTCGAGCGGCACGGTGGCCAGAGCGGCATGGTAATTATGTTCGTCCGCCTCGCGAGCGAGCTTCGTAAAATCGAGGTAGCCATAGCGAAGCGCGTGCAGGTTGGGGTCGTCAAAGATAAAAGATGCCTGCTGCGGAGCCGGCGACCAGTCCATATCGGCTGTCACGCGCCGGAGGAAGTGCAGAAGTGGCAGAAGGCTCAGCCAATCCTGCGGTTGCAAATGCAACCATAGCAGCTCGCCGTCTTCGAGATCAGGCGGCCCGAAGGCCGTGGTGTGAAGCTCGGCTTCACCGTTCGACCGGAATAACCACAGACCCAGGGAATCGTGACTGGCGAGCTTGCTGTCGCTTTCCCCAGGCTTGAGCTCGGCAGCCGCAGCAGCCTTACCGAGCGGAATCCGGACACTCCGAAAGGCCGGGTGGAGAGCGGCGTGATTGGAGAAACTCACGCTCGCGTCCGCGGCCAGCGGTACGCCGCCCGAGGCGTCCTCGAAAACGAATGAGCTTACGCCACGCTCGAAAGCCTGCTCGGCCCGCATTCCCTCTTGAGAGAAGAAAATCGCCGCCTTGAAGCCCGCCCGGTCCGGCGGCACGAAATCGATGGGATAAAGTTCCGCGAGCGAATCAAGCAAGCGGCGCCGGAAGTGCCGGCTCGCCTCGGGGAACACCGCGATCAGTTTGTGTTGGATGGCGTGCACGCGCGCCTTGCCATCGGCCGAAGGGAAGCGGTGAACTGCTTCAGGGAAACATCGCGCAGCAAGGCCACGCCATTGCGCGCGACCGCCTTCGCTGGATTGCCCTGGACCACCGTCATCGGCGGGACGGAATGGGTAACCACGCTGCCCGCCGTCACCACGGCACCCTCGCCCACTGTCACTCCCGGCATGATGATGGCGCCCGGCCCGATGCTCGCCCGAGAACCGATCTCCACCCCCCTGACCTCGCGAAAATGCGCGATCACCGTGGCCCGCATATTGATCGTCACGTCGTCGCCGATGGTCACGAGCTGCGGCTTTGAGGTTTCGATGACGGCGTCATAGCCGATCCAGACACCCTTGCCAATCTTGACGCCCCGCCAGCGGTGCAACTGAACGCGCAGGCTGGTAGCACCCGGCGCAATCCGGGCAGCCAGTTGGAGCAGGCGGTTCACCATGGCCCTGAGACTGTTTTCTGCCCAGCGTTGTTGCTTCATGGGTCATCAAAACGGCAATTATTTCGTGCTTGACTTTTTTGCGGTGTCGTGATATTTGTGATGTCTATATGACAACGAGCGTGAGTTGCGCTCGTTTCAATGGCTGGACTTCGCCTGCCGGACACTGTTTTCGTGAGCGAACCCGAGCGAACCCGACGGGGTTAACTGCAAGCCCTTCAATTAGTTATCTCCGAAATGCCGAAGAGCGAACCCGACACTGTTATCTCCATTGTTTTCAGTGCGTTGGGCCTCAAAGGTGGCGGTTTTTTGGCAAAAGGGCTGTCTCCAAATGCAGATTGCCAGCCGTCAGTCGTCAAGCGAACCCGAGCGAACCCGACGGGGTTAAGTGCAAGCCCTTCAATTACTTATCCCGAAATGCCGGAGAGCGAACCCGACACAGTTATCTCTATTGTTTTCAGTGCGTTGCGCCTCAAAACTGTCGGTTTTTTGGCAAAAGGGGTGTCTCCAAATGCAGATTGCCAGCCGTCGGCCCTCAGTTGCTTTCCCTGAGTCTGACCCGCTTCCCCATCAATTTTGCCACATTTCGCGAAACGGGGTTAATCAAACCGTTTATAATCAACAACAAGCCCAGGAAAACGAGGCCAAAACGAAGCTAAACGAAGCCAAGGCATCCCGGATCGAGGAACTGGCGCTGCACGAGTTCCAGGGTCAGCACCTTGTGGATTTCCGTGGTGTAGTTCCGGCCTTCCTTGAGGTGGCCTTGCACAATTCGCTCGACCGCGTTCCGTTCCAGGTAAGGCCGCGAGAGCGTCCGCGAGTCGAGCAGCATTTCCCGAACGTAGCTGGCGAGAGCGTCCCGATACCAGACCCGGAAATGATAGAACTTGTGCCTTCCGAGGAAAATTCGCTCGAAATGCAAGGGCGAGCACAGATGATCGATCCGGGCCACCCACTGCGGCATGCCGTAGTCGTAGGCATACTCGGCCTTGAAGGTGAATTCGAGGAAGCTGCGCGCTGCGGCAGCCGTCAGGCGGCCATGATTTCCGCCGAGGCCCCGATCGGCGCGGATCTGGCGGAGGCCCGCGTCTCCATCGGCGATCAGCCGCAGGCAATCGTCGGCGGTCGTGAGAGAAGATTGGGGCGCGCGGAAGGCCGTGCGGACCAGATCGTTGTCGAGATAGGGCGAGCGCACCGAAAGCTGAGTCTGCTCCAAAGCGAAGAGTCCGTAATGGTGCCAGGGAGCCTGGCGGAAAGCGGCGAAGGTTACGGGATGCGTTTGGGCGAAACCGTTATAGGTGGCCTGTGCCTGGCGAAAATACGGGGTCAGCTCGGAACCGAACAGGCTGGCCATGGGCGCGTGGGGCCTGAAGGCCCGATTGGCGCGCAGCACTTCGCTGCCATAGTTCCCGGTCATCCTGACGGGAGCGATCGCCCGCGCCTTCTCATTGGCGTAGAGAGCCGGCGTCCGGTTCAACTCCACCGAGGCGTCCGAGAGATAAACCGCGCGCTCGGCGTAGCGCGGAAATTGCGAGAGAAAGTCCGTGCCGACCGTGATCACCTGGTGCGGCTGGCGGCAGGCTTGGGCCACCTTGCGCGCCACGGTGACGTCGCGGCAATCGCGGTACGAGCCTCCGAACGTATAGCAGGGAAGCGAGCCGGCTTCCGCCTTGCGCCAGGCCATGATCATGCGGCCGTCCAATCCGCCTGTCAGCGACATGCCGATCGGCTCGCCGCCAGTGAAGTAGCGGGGAAGGTTGCGCGCGAAGACTTCGCGCAGCGCCTGGTACCAGCCTTCCGGGTCCAGGGACTCCTGCTCTTCCCACTCGCGCGGATCGAAGTACGCGCGCCTGGCCTCGATGGCACCACCGCGAAAGGTCCAGGCCGAGGCGGGCGGCAGCGCCTGGATGCCTTCGAAGAGCGTACGGTTCTCGAGCACGCATCCGCAGGCGATGAACTCGCCGAGGCCGCGAAGGTCGAACTGGCGAAGCTCGGGGCGAACCGCGAGGATCGCCTTGGCTTCCGCGGCAAAGTAGAAGGCGTCGTTCGACTCGTGATAGTAGAAGCGGCGCAGTCCGTAGCGATCGTTGAAGAGGGTCGCCGTCCCGCGCTTCCTATCGGCTACAAGACCGTGAAACAGTCCGTTCAGGCCTGCCGGAAACGCCGGGTCCTCTTCGTAGAGATGAACAAGGTACGAAGGCCCGCCTGCCTCCACCGCGTGTCCCCGTTCCTTCAGGCGACGGGCGGCGCCAGGTTCGGGATATTCCTCCCCGGAGAAGGCCAGGACAATGTCGCCGCTCTCATTCGCAAGCGGCATGGCGTCGGCGAAGGAGCCTTGGCGCGCGGTCCAGCCCACGTACACGCCAAGCAACTCGTCGATCCAGGTTCCCGACGCATAGAAAGACTCGTGATGAATAGCCCGGACCATCCGCAGCAATTGCGGCTCGGCCTGTTCCCTCCGCAGGTTTGTGATGAGGCCAACGATTCCCGGCATCGTCTGTTCCGTTCAGGGAGCCTCGGCCGCCAGATGCAGCACGCGCTGGTACCAGGCCTTGCGAAGCTCGCGGACCCTGGCAAGCAACGGCTCCGGCAGACGGTCGACGAAACGGCGGTGCAGGCCGAGCTGGTAAGCGAGGCTACCAATGTGGGTCAGAGGGACATAGTAGCGGGGCAGATCGACGCGTTGAAATCCGTTGCGTTCCTTGAAGTCGCTGAGGGTGCTCGTTTGCTTTTTCCCATACGCGAAGTTCGAATACACGAGGTAACGGATTCCCCTGTCGGCGCAGGCGCGAACGGCATGCGCGATGAGCGCATTCGTCGGGGCTTTGTCCCGATGCTGGATCAGCGAGACGATATTCATCAAGCCCGCCTGAGTTCGAGTGTCGTCCATCACAAGCTTCACGAAGCCAATTAGACTGCCGTCGAGGAATGCGCCTACGAAGATGCTGCTGTCAAGGAACGTCGCCTCTTCCCTGCGCACGGTCTCGACATCTTTCCCGAAATGAGGGAACCTCCGGCCCTGGCGGACGGGCGACTCGTTGTAAATCGCCCAGATGCCCTGCACGAGGGGGTCATCGAAGGGCGCCTCCCGGAACGTTACACCCCTTTTCTCAGCTTGTTTGGCCTTGTTCCGCGCTTTAAACCCGATCTGCTTGGTCCACCACTGATCGAAAGTCGATACCGGCAAAACTGCCAGGTTGTCCCATTCCCAGGGGTAGGGGTATTTGGGCGCCGTCTCTGGCAATCTCTGAATGAAAGTGAACAGATCCACGCGTCTGCCGCACGTTCTGAGTTCCTTCAGCACCGCTTCGGGATCATCGAGGAACTTATATTTCTCGCCGTCAGCACGGGCGATTCGGAGGAAACGCCCCTGAACCTTGATATCGCTGCCACAAATATTCACACGCTCGCTCATCGGCAATCACTACGACTTAGAGACTCGGCAGACGGCGTCAAGGACGACACCGGAGAGGGGAGGGACGCGCCGTCTCGATGGTCAGTCGATCGGAACCGCCTCCAGGACCGGCTGGCGTTCCGCCGGAGCGAGAGCCGCGTCAAGCTGGGCGAAGATCGAATCCATGATCCTGGTGGTGAGAAGAATCTCACGGTAAGGGATCGGAACCGGCGTGCCTTCGGCGATCGACTGGTAGAACGACTCAATCAGGTATTTCATCCCCGACTTCATGTGGAAGTCGTTCCTGAGAAAGAGCCCAAGGTTCCGCCTCAGGTTGCCGAGATATTGACGTGCGAACTGCGCGGGAGGCACGAACTTCTCGGCGTAGCTCTTGAAGCGCGCGCCGCGCAGCTTGATCAGCGTCTCCTGATCCTGATCGAGAACGAGGCCGTTCTTGGGCCCATAGATGCGGAACTGGTGAAGCGAGGGCCGCATTTGCGACGAAAAAGTGAAATAGGCTGTGGGGCCGCCTTCTTCATGAACGATCACCCTCAGCTCGTCCACGATTTCGGTCTCGCCCATGCTCCTCAACGGCGGGCTGACGAAGCCATAGGCGATGACCTCGGGCGAATCCGTGGTCAAGTATTCCGCGATCCTGGCGATGCCGTGGCTGATGACATTCTGCAGCAGCTTCCCGGGCAGCTTGCGTACCCAATGTTGCCGGTCTCTCAGAAGCGCTCCGGCATATCCGCTCTGTCCGAGCTCGTAACCGTAGTAGCTCTCCATGTGCACGGGTGCGCCGCCGAGATACCCGCTTTGGATGAGCGCCCGCATGCGCAGCGCTGCATGCCTGAACTGATCGTCGTGCCCGGCGGTTACCTTAAGACTTCTCTGGTTCGCGATCTCGATCAGCCTTTCGGCCTCGTCCTCGCAGAGTGCGAACGGCTTCTCCACATAGACGTGGCAGCCGGCTTCGAGACAAAGCCTGGCAATCTCAAAGTGAGTCTTCGGCGGAGTGGTGACGTGGACGACGTCGGGCCGGGTTTCGCTCAGGAGCTCACTCAAGTCTCCGAAATATCGCCGGACGGGAAACCTTTCCGAGAGCTGCCGCGCCATCAAGGGCTCACGATCGCAGACGCCGACGATTTCGCATCCGTTGATCCGCTGGATCTGCGACGCGTGATCGTCGGCAATCTTGCCGCACCCGACGATCGCGGCCTTAAGCATGGGCCACTCCGTCCCGGCAAGCCGCGAAATGGCGCGCGAGCGCTTCCGCCATGGGCACCGTCGGCGTCCAGCCGAGCATGGTCTTCAGCTTTTGGTTGCTGTAATCGGCCTTCTTCCAGTAGGCGTACCAGAGTCTGCGATTCAGGACCGGCGGCAACTGTCCCTGCGACCACGCGGAATATCGTTCCCAGAAGGAGCAAAGGGCATAACTGAAAGCGCGAGGAAGATAAATCGATCGAAAATGTCTCACGTGCTTCTTGTACAAGCGCAGGAATCGCCGGGCCGAGGGCAGATCGTCATCTACGACGTTGAAGACCTCGCCATCGACACCCTTTTTCAATCCGGCCAGCGCGATGGCCTGCGCGCAGTTGTCGACATACGTGAAAGGCATCGGGTTGGAACCGCCGAGATTCAGAAAAATGCCAAACGTGCCGATCCCGACACGGCCGGCCATGCCTGGATTACCGGGACCAATGACGTAGCCGGGCCTGACAACCACATGGGGAATCCCAAAGCGGCTGGCGTAGTCGGCTACCAGTTCATCCTGCTTGGTTTTTGCAAACGTGTAAGCGTCGCCCCGGAGTTCCGGATGCGTCTCGACCGGACAGGACTCGTCAACAAGCTTCCGCCGGGACTTGTTGCTGTAAACCGAAAACGAACTAACGTTCACGAATCGCTTCAAGTTGCCCTGCCGGACGGCCGCTTCGAGCAGATTGCGCGTTGTGACGACCGAGTTTCTGAACGCCTCGGGAACGGATTTCTCGCCGCGGACGGCGGCCAAATGGAATATCACTGCCGCGCCTGCGGCCGCAGCGTCGCAATCCGCGGGCGAGAGGAGATTGCCTGACATCAGATCCACGCGCGCTCCACGGAGGCGGAGAGAGCACAGGGCGTCGATTCTCGCCGCTGGGCTGGAGTGCCTGACGAAGCAGCGAAGCTTGGAAAAGCCGAGATCGACCAGGGTCTCGACAAGCCTGGACCCGATAAAACCGGTCGCGCCCGTGACGAGAATGACCTCGCTTCCATCGGCTATAAACTCATGATCCGCCTTATTCAAGGCCATCCTCTACTCGGTGACGTACGCAACCTTGATCGGCCTTATGCCCACGCAGGCGAGAAGCCTGCCGAGATGGTCACAAAGCTTAATCATGAGACTCATGAACCTGTGGTGTCCGAGCACGAAGGCGAAAGGCAGGGCAAACACATAAGCAGGCACCGCGACCATGGACTTCACAATGTCCCGCGCGCCAAATGTCGGATGGAGCGGAGTCGCTCCGCCCCGCAGCAAGGCTCTTCTGAGCATGAAGCTGCGCTTCCAACGTACCGGAGGCACAACCTCGTAGGCCACCGCCTCTTCGCACCAAACAAAAACGTGGCCCTGTTCGATCATTCTTCTGAAAAAGTCCTGATCCGCGCCGCCGCCTCTAAACTGCGGCCTGAACGCCAACTCGTTCTGCGGAAGGATTGCTTTCTTAAACAGCACATTGCCTGTTCGAGCCTTCGTCCAGGAGACCACGGAGCCGGTCGGGGAAACCGAATGTTGATAGAAGTGGCCCTTCACGACCCAATCGGGCGGCGCCTGGTCAAAGTGCGATTCTACAGGCCCGAGCACCCCGGCCACATCGCGCTCGCTGCAAGCCCGGAACAATGTTCGCAGCCAGTCCTTCGTCGTGAACTCGTCATCATCGAGAAAGGCGATGAAGTCTCCACGCGCGTTTTCAATGGCTCTGTTTCGTGTCAGCGATACGCTCCGCTGGGGCTCCGCGCAGTAGCGAATGCCGACCGACGACGACCTTGCGAATTCAGCCGCTACCGCTTCCGCGGAGCGCGCACTGTCGTTGTCGGACACGACGATCGAATAAGTAAAGAGTCCCCCTGTGTCCTGATCGCGGAGGCTGTCCAAGAGGCGCTTGAGAAGCTCTGGCCTCCGGTAGGTGCAAATACATACACAAATGTGATTCGATTCTTCGTTCATCGCTCACGCTGCTCCTGTCAAAAAAGCACCTGTTGGACCGGCTGCAGAGGGCGGGAATCCCTCAGACGAGCGCGCGGGGCTTGCGAGCTCGGACACGGCAGCGCCTGAAACCAGAGATGCTTCAGACACCCGCTGGGAAGGGACTCGGAAGGGGTTGGTTGGCTGGGGACGGAGCGCTTCGTGGCGCTTGAACCGACGGCACCGGCGGATGCAGGAAGTGCACCTTACCTCTGCGCCCGTTCCAGTGGACGTCTGGAATTAGAGCCTCGCGCTTGGCTTCGATCCGGGTGCGGTGTTTGATCAGGTCCCCAAGCATGATTCCCATTTCCGCTTCCACGTCGTGCGTCGGCTTGTAGCCTAGGTCAAAGAGGTTCTGATGGTCAGGCCGGTAATAGTGCTCTTCCATTTCATCCCGGGGATTCTCCATATTCCTCACCTCAACGTTCAATCCCAAGGTTGCGGCGACTCTCTTGACCTTGACCGCCAGCTCGGTGATGCCATAAACCTCTTCAAATTGGTTGAAGACCCGATATTCGCCCTTTCGAGGTGGGTTCTCGAGCGCAAGAGTCAGGCACTGCATGGAATCGCGCAAGGGCAGGAAGCCGCGGCGCTGCTGACCTTTGCCATACGGCGTCAACGGATGGCCGATGACGGCCTGGCAACAGAAGCGGTTTACGGCGGTCCCGAAGGCCTGGTCGAAATCCACGCGGGTCAGCAGTTTTTCATCGTCGCCCATGGCGTCGATGCGCGTCCCGAACACAACGCCCTGCATGACGTCGGTGGCTCGCAAATTGTAGATCTTGCAGGCGAACATAACGTTGTTCGATCCGTGGACCTTGGACCAGTGGTACCACGAACCCGCGAGTCGCGGAAACGGGAGTTTCGCGCGTCGGCCCCGGAACTCGATCTCAAAGAAGCCTTCCGGAATGTCGACGCCAGGAGTGCCGTATTCACCCATGGTCCCGAGCTTTACAAGGTGGGCATCAGGACAAATATTGCGGATAGCAAACAGGAAATTTAGCGTGCTTGTGACGTTGTTGGTTTGTACTTCGACGGCATGGTTCACGTCGATCATGGAGTACGGAGCAGAAGGGCACTCCCCGAGATGTACGATGGCATCGGGCTGGAACTCAGAGAACATCCGCTCGACAAAATCGTACTGCCGAAGATCGGCCTCCCAGAAACGGAGCGGCCTCCCAAAGCGGTGTTCGAACGCATTCAGTCTGTCTCCCATAGTCGCGATCGGGGTGGCGCTCCAAGAGCCCATTTCGTCCACCCATTTTCGCCGAAAGAAAGCGTCTGCTCCTCCGATTTCATGACCCCGCAAGGTCAGGTGTTGCGCCAGAGACCATCCGAGGTACCCGTCAAGCCCCGCAATAAAGATGCGCATGTTGTTTCGTCCTCCTCTTTGGATTATTGAAGCTGCGCGCCAGGGCAAACTCCATTGACATACCGCGGAACCGCCTACCCTTCGCAGTGTTCGGACCGAGGATTATCTGTGAGGGTTACGAGAGTTGACCGCGCCCCGTTCTCCTGCCTTTGGTCGCGATTCTGTTCATGAAGCCCGCACTCTTTTGACCGCGCGTCTTCCCACCACCAGCGTCCCTCGCGCTCGTGCTGGCCCGGCAGCACCGGACGCGTGCAGGGTTCGCAGCCGATGGAAGCGAATCCGCGCTCATGCAGGGGATTGTAAGGAACTCCATGCTCGCGGATATAGCCCCAAACCTGCTGCGACGTCCACCGCGCCAGCGGATTGAATTTCACCAATTCGCGTCCGTTCGAAAACGTCTGGTCGATTTCTGCAGCTGCAACGTGATTGCGAGTAACCGGGCTTTGATCGCGCCGCTGTCCCGTGACCCAGGCGTTGAGAGATTGCAAAGCGCGCTTGAGCGGCTCGACCTTCCGTACCGAGCAACACTCCGTGTGGCCGTCTTTATAAAATGAGTAAAGGCCTTTCTCGCGCACGAGCCTCTCCACGTCGTTGGATCGTGGAAAGAAGATCTCGATCGGGATGGCATAGTGCTCCCGCACCGTGTTCAGAAATCGGTAAGTTTCTGAATGGAGCCGGCCCGTATCCAGTGAAAACACTCTGAAGGCGCCGCCGAGCCTCACTGCCAGATCCACCAACACGACGTCCTCGGCGCCGCTGAAGCTGATGCCGACGTTTGGCGAGAACTTTTCAAAGGCAAAGGCCAGGATGTCGCGCGGATGGAGGTCGGCGTTCGCTTGCGCCCAGGCCTGAACATCAAACCTGCTTGAAGCCATGGGAGTCACTCCTTCACGAGAAGATTCCACTGCTGCCGGCGGTCAGGCAGTTCCCAGCCTGGCGCACGATTTCGCCGTCCACCAGAAACCGATACTCCTCCGGGTTGGCCGGATGCGTCTCGACTTCGACGACGAACTGGCGCGCCAGGGCGAAGATCCGCTGCAGGCGAGCCGGAGGTTGCAATGGCTGCAGTGAAAAGAAAAAGTCGGTAAGACAGTGCCGTCGTGCAATCATCAGGTCCAGCGCGCGACGATATAGGCGATTCGCTATGCCCTTCTCTCCCGGCTGAAACGAAAAGCTTCGCCGGACCATGGTCCCGCGCGGCAGCAGCCCTTGAACGAGCACATTAGCGCATAAGTGCATGTGATGATGACCATCAAGCCGCTGTGGCCGCTGCCCGTACAGACGACAGTACTCGTCAAGCTGGGCGGATACGAGATAATCAAATGATTTCAAGAGGTCCGGATAAAAGATGGCTTGGCTGAAGCGATGGAATAGCAAGCGCCTGGAAACCCGTTGCCGATGTTCTGCGAGGACTGATGGACAGTTTTTCGCTGAGAACGGGGTCGTGAAATTCAGGTGGAGACCGGCGTCCAATCCGCGCTCGCAGGCCAGCGCCGCGGCCCGCTCGGAATCCTCCATAAACACCATGGCGCTTGCCGACGACAGCGATCCCTTAGTCCAGCACTCGAGGGTCCGGTCGGTGGTTGCGCGATCTCGCCCCCAGTCGTCGGCGTTGATGATGATGCGGCCGGCATGCGGCCTCGGATCGGTCCGGGCAGGCTCGCGGACCCCGTGAGGAACGCCCGAAGGTCCTGCCGCCAGTGAGGCGGGCGAATTACGGTCAACCTCCGTGATCGGTTCCAATTCGCAGCTCATCGTGTAACGGGATCAAGCAAAGTTTTTCCGAAGAACCTGCTCAGCCGCTGCATCTGCTCACGCCTCCGAAACCTCACCATCTCGCGGGAAATCGGCTTCTCTTTGTGCCGTAGGAGTCCCCAGACGTAGCCGGCTCCTAAGGCCAAGCCGCCCACGACAAATGGGCGCTTTGTCATCTGGTACGGAATCCTGAACAACTCCCAAAGGGGATGGCCTCCGTACGCGTAGTCCTTAACGCCACCTCGAAACCGCGCCATCAAGACTCCATCCTGCGCCGTGCCCATTTCCCGGGCATGGACACACGTTCTCTCCGCAAAGGTACGCGTCTTCCAGCCCTTCATCCGCGCAGAGATCACCGCAATCTGGTCGATGCCACCCTGCTTCACCGGGACATACCCACCAATCTGCTCGAAGCATTCGCGGCGAAACAGTTGACACGCTCCGGAAACATGCTCAATGTCGGTGAACCGGTAATCGTAAATCTCATTAGAGCTCTCTCTGAACGGCGTCCCGACCAGTCCGAGAGCCGGATCCTCCGCCAGCCTGCGAAGCAGGAAGGCGAAGTAATCCGCGCCGAACGAGATATCGGCGTCCATGCTGCCGATCGCCTGGTAACCGAAATCCTTTACCCTGCTGTAGCCGGCGTTGAACGCGAAAACTTTTCCGGCGAAGTGGCGCTCGCAGCGCTCCGGCATCCGGACCAGTTCAATCCATTGGTGCTCGGCCGCATAATTGCTGACGATGTCGTCCGTGCCGTCGGTCGATCCGTCGCTGACGATGACCCACTTCAGAGGCCGGACGGTCTGTGCCACAACAGACTTGACCGTCAGCTCGATGAACTGCGCCTCGTCCCGCGCAGGGGTGATCAGAACGTAGCTAGGGAGGTTCACCATCTCTGCGTCTTGAGTCTTGTTGCTCTCTAACATAGGGCTGGTTGGCAGCTCAGCTGAACCTGTGTGCTGACCGTTCGTGCGTCGAGGAGTTGCTCCACAACGTAGCTTTGCTGGCTTAGCGTAAGCTCAGGGTACATGGGGAGGGAGAGGACCTCTCGCGATGCGCATTCCGCCGCCGGGAAATCGCCTTCCCGGTAGCCAAGGCTCAGGTAGGCGTTCTGCAGATGAAGGGGGATGGGATAGTGGATCCCCGTGCCAATCCCTGCCTCCGAAAGACAATCCTTAAGCTGATCGCGTTCCTTGGCGCGCACTACGTAGAGATGATAAACGGTCCTGGCCCATTCGGGCTCGAGCGGAAGCGCAAGGTCGTGATCTGCAGGGGCCAGCAGTTCTCGATAGTGCGCCGCCTTTTCCCGCCGTCTTTCATTCCAATCCGGAAGATACTTCAGTTTCGCCAGCAGAATTCCGGCCTGAATCGCATCCAGGCGGCCATTATAGCCTTCCATTTCGTGATAGTACTTCCGGCGCTGGCCATGGTCGCGCAACATACGAACCTTGGCTGCCACTTCTTCGTCGTTCGTGGTAACCGCGCCGCCCTCTCCGCATGCGCCCAGGTTCTTTCCTGGATAGAAGCTAAACGCGGCGGCCCGGCCCATTGATCCGGCCTTCAGCCAGCGTTTTTCGCTTCTCGAAAGATACTCAGCACCGTGGGCCTGGCAGGCATCCTCGATTACTGTGAGTTGGTAGCGGGCTGCGAGTTCGATGATCGGATCCATGTCGGCCGGTTGGCCATAGAGGTGGACCGGCACGACTGCCGTCACCGCGCTCAGGGTCTGAGTGTTGATCAGCCGGCCCGCTGCAGGCTCAAACTGGCATTTCGTCTCGATGTACTCCCGTAGCTTGAGCGGATCCATGCTGAGCGTTCGGGCGTCGACATCCACAAAATCGACTTGCGCCCCGGCCTGTGTAATCGCTTCCGCCGTCGCAATGAATGTGTTCGGAACGGTCAGCACGGTTTGGCCGCGTCCTATGCCGGCAGCCATCAGAGCAAACCGCAGAGCGTCCGTTCCGCTCGCCACACCAACCGCGAAGCGAGTTTGGCAGTAATCCGCGAAGGCCTGCTCAAAGTCTTCCACCATCGGGCCGCCGACAAAGGCGGCCGCTCTCAGGGCGGACCTGACAACCTCGACCAGCTCGTCTTCCAGTTCCGCGTGAGGGCGCACCAAGTCTAAGAACGGCACCGGCGCTTTCGTCATCCCGACACCTCGACTTCGGACGTAATGTATCTCAGGAGGCGGGCAGGATTACCCGCCACAATGGACCGGGCTGCAACATCCCGGGTTACCACGCTTCCCGCTCCGACAATCGCTTCCTCGCCGATTACGACGTTCGCCAGGATCGTGGCGCCAGACCCGATGGAGGCGCCTCGCTTCACCAGGGTCGGCGCTACGCTCCAGTCACTCTCCGTTTGCAATCGTCCGCCGCCATCGGTGGCCCGGGGATAAATGTCGTTGATAAACGTCACCCCGTGCCCGATGAAGACGCCGTCCTCAATGGTGACCCCCTCGCAAATAAAACTGTGGCTGGAGATTTTGCAGTTGTTTCCAATTTTGGCGTTCTTCTGGATCTCGACGAAGGCCCCAATTTTGACGTTGTCACCCACCTCGCAGCCATAAAGGTTGACGAATTTGGAAAACCTGACCCCGGTACCCAACTTCACATCGGAGGAGACGCAGACATATTGTGGTCCGTCAGCGTTCGGCGCACCGCCATTGTCGTTCGAGGCCAGCCGGGGCCGAACGGAGTGCTCGCTCATAACTCTACCGCCTTCCCTCTCTGTTCGAGGGACTGGTGTGCGGCCTGAAGCATTTTGACAATTCGCACCCCGGCTTCGCCGTCGTTGAACGGCCGCTCGCCTCTTTCGATGCAGTCGAGGAAATAGTCCACTTCCACTCTTAGGGCTTCGGTCTGTTCGAGCTTAGGGGCCCACATATCTCCTGAACGATAGCTGACCAGAAGCTCGTAGACGCCCTTCCGGTTCTTCACTTGGACTCCCTTGTCATAGACCCTGAGCTTCTCGTCCACTTCCAGGTCGTTCCAAACCAGCATCTTTTTTTCGCCCCCGATCAAGGTCGTTCGGACCTTCACCGGAGAAAGCCAGTTGACGTTTATGTGGGCGATGACGTTCTGGGGGAAGTAGACCGTGACAAACGCAAGGTCGGCGTGCCCATTCAAATGAGTCTCTCCGGTGGCAACCACCGCTTCCGGCCGGCTGTCAATGAGGTAGTCCATGATCGACAGGTCGTGGGGAGCCAAGTCCCAGATCACGTTCACGTCGTGCTGAAAGAGACCGAGATTGACCCTGGTTGAGTCGTAGTAATACAAGCCGCCCAGGGCGCCGTCGTCGATGAGCTGGCGGATCTTCCTGACCGCGCCGGTAAACAAAAAGGTGTGGTCCACCATGACGATACGGCCGTTTTCGCGGGCCAACTCGACCAATTCCTCGCCTTGCTCCACGTTGCAAGTGAAGGGTTTCTCGACAAAAACGTGCTTTCCCTCACGAAGCGCAGCCTTGGCAATTTCGTAGTGCGAAGCCACCGGCGTAATTACGGCCACCGCGTCAATATCCTTGGAGGCCAGAACGTCAGCGGAACGATCAGTCAGTCGAACTCCGGGATACTGACTCCTCGCCCTGCCCAGCGCTGAAGGATTGCTGTCACAGATGGCAACCAGCTCCGAGCGACCGACACTACTGTTGAAGTTCCGGGCCACATTAGGTCCCCAATAACCGTAGCCGATGATCCCGAGTCGAATCATAAGCTTCCCCCTTTCGAAAGAGCGCCGATCGGTCTTGCCATATTGTCCGTCAATATGCTCCTTCGCCAGACAAGACAGCTCTCGGGGTCTTGAGAAGAATTTTCAGGTCGAGCCAGATCGACCAGCTCCCGGCGTATCTGATGTCAAGACGGACCATCTCATCGAAGGTTGTCCTGCTTCTCCCGTGCACCTGCCAGAGGCCGGTGATGCCCGGTTTGACATCGAGCACCCGCCGCCGATGCCAGAGGTCATAGGATTCGATTTCGTAGGGAATCGCCGGCCGCGGTCCAACCAGAGACATTTCTCCCTTGAGTACGTTCCAAAGTTGTGGGAGCTCGTCCAGACTGGTCCTGCGTAAGATCATCCCGATCGGCGTGACTCTGGGGTCGTGCTTGATCTTGTAGACCGTGCCCGCCTCTCCTCTCGCTCGGCTGGAACTGCGCGGACCCGCGATCAGCGCCCGGACGTATTCTTTATGAATGCTGGGATCGTTCACAGCGTGCATTGACCTGAATTTCAAGCACTCGAACGTTCGCCCGCGCTGCCCTACCCTCTCCTGTCTGAAAACTACGGGGCCCTTTGAGGTGAGCTTGATAAGAAGAGCCACCAGCGCAAACAAGGGGGACAAGGCCACCAGAGCCAGAGTGCTTCCGACCACGTCAATGATCCTCTTCAGGATGCGCGCGGACTTCCTGGAGTCGCCATTATTGAACAGGTCGGGATACAGCTTGAGTTTGGCGTCGGATCCCGGGGGCGGTCCTGGAACCCAATTCTCGGGAAAGAAGTTCAATGAGATGGCAATGTGTTGGGCCTGGCCCACGCCCAAGTTGCTTTGAAGCTGCTTCGTAACACGGTTGAGAACCGCGCCGGCGATCAGGCTCTTCTCGGTTTCAGCGATCTCGGTAAAGATAATGCCGATGACCGAGCCTTTACTGTGCCAGCCCCTCGTGTCTGTCTCCCGAGTGCAGGCTGACAGGGTAGAGAGAATGTTGGAGAGAGC
>JASHPE010000349.1 GCA_030038235.1 Terriglobia bacterium | reverse complement strand
CCCTTGGGCCGAACCGCACTACCTCCGAGCCCGCTGGCTATCTTATAGGATATACAACCGCTTATTGCAAGCGGGGACGGTCGAATGGAGAAAAAGCGCTAGTGAACGGTCGCTTGCTGTAGCGCCGGTGTCCCCACCGGCGCGCCGCTACAGCGCGTTAGCGCGCCGCTGGGGACAGCGGCGCTACAGCTCACTAGCTCTTCTTGATGCGCTGCGCGCCAGGGGCATCGATGTGAAAAGTCGAGCCCGGCAATGGCCGGTTCACCTTCACGGCGGAATAATGGGCGATCAGATAATCGCCGTCCGGTTGGAAGAACTCCTGCTGCGCCGGCAGCCACGAATCCTCGCTGACCCAGAGCTGAATTTTAGTGAGCTGGCTGCGTACGTCCGGCTGCTTCGGCGTCAACTCCAGCAGGATCGTGCTTTCGCCCTGCAAATCTTCCTCATCCAGCATCTTCACGCTGTAATTCGACTTCAGCGCGTTGGCATCTGTCCCGAACCCGAGAAGCAGAAACTGTTGAATCAGGCCGCTCTGGCGCTGCAGGTCGTATTGCTCGATGCGCTTGAGCTTGGGATAGTAAATCTCCGCTTGGTTGTGCCTGTAGAGGAACGTTTTGGCATCAGGATTTGTGAAGTTGATCAGAATCTCCGGGTTCTTGGGATTCTCGAAGAAGAACTGGCCGGTTTCCGTCGACCGGTCGTTGACCAGCACTGTGACCGTGGTGTAGTCCAGGTTCGCAGAGACGGTTTTCAGGCGTTTGGCGGAGTCGTTCATTCGAGCGAGGACCTGGGCCAGATCGCTCTTGGGCTTGCGCGGCCAGGCCACCGCGGGCGGAATAGCCGCTGCGACCAGGGTCAAGGCAAGAATGAATCGCGATACCAGCATCCGTTTCGTCAGGGCGTCACCACCACACTGTAGCCGAGCATGACATTGTTCTTATCCAGAATCGGCTCCATAGATTTGATGGTCACGGGATGCTTCAGGCGTCCTTGCAGTATCGAGCGCACGGCGTCGTCAGGCTTGAGCGGTGAGAACGAATCGACCAGCCGCGAGTCGATCAGAAACGCCGAACCGGCGCGGGTCCGGCCGATCTCGATCACGCCCTGGCGGTGGCGCAGGTCGCTCAAACCGAGCGACGGGCGGTCATTGAACCAGGCGCGCGGCGTGAGGAGGATGAACGCCAGAATCACGGCGCAGATCACGTCGTATTGCCAGCTTCCACGTTCATACGCCCAGAAAATGGCGTGCGACACCACGTACTTGATGCGCTGCCAGACACCCGCCATCGGTTGCACGGGGTCGGCCACGCCGGGCATCACGTTCTCGCGAATAGGCGGCTCGGCCATGTTCCGAAGAAAAGGTAGCGCGCCCCGTGGGCACGAATCAAGCGGAAACCACGCGCCCGTCGCGCATTCGGATAATACGGTCGGCGACCGCAGCCGCTTCCGGATTATGGGTGATCATCAGGATGGTCTGACGGAAAGACCGGTTCAGAGTCCGGAGCATGTTCAGCACCAGTTGCGAATTTTCG
This sequence comes from Terriglobia bacterium, assembly GCA_030038235.1. Lineage (GTDB taxonomy): Bacteria > Acidobacteriota > Terriglobia > UBA7540 > UBA7540 > Gp13-AA77. The sequence continues at coordinate 18,341 of JASHPE010000349.1, read as the reverse complement.
GTGTCGAGATTGCCCGTGGGCTCGTCCGCCAGCAGGATCTTCGGTTCGCAGATCACCGCCCGGGCAATGGCCACGCGCTGTTGCTCGCCGCCCGAAAGCGCGTAGGGACGATGGTTCAGCTTGGCGGCGATGCCCAGCATCTCCGTAACCTGTGCAAACCGGCGCGGGTTGAAGCCGTTTCCCTGAATCGATTGGGCGAGCTCGATGTTATCGCGCGCGGTCAGCGTGGGCAGCAGATTAAAGCGTTGGAAGACAAAGCCGATCTTGTGCCGCCGGAAGCGAGTGCGGTCTGCATCGTTCATGGCGCGAAAATCGTTGCCATCCACCAGCACGCGTCCGCTGGTCGGGCCCGTGAGGCCGCCCAGAATGTGCAGCAGGGTCGACTTGCCGCAGCCCGACGGTCCGACGATCGCCAGGAATTCGCCTTCCTCGACGATAAGGTTCACCCCGCGCAACGCCGGCACGTCCAGCTTGCCGATGCGGTAAAGCTTCTTCAAGTCTTCGGTGCGAATGATCGGTTCCACTGCGCTTCCAGGATTCCTACCCCAAGCTTACTCGTACGCCAGCGCGTCCACCGGGTCAAGCCGGGCCGCGCGCAAGGCCGGATAAAAGGCGCCGATCAGCGCTCCCAGCAGCGCCAGGATCGCCGCCTTTGCGGCCCAGCCTGCGGACATAGACTCGACGTAAAGCGTCGGAAACGACCCGACAAGGACTTTCCGCACGAGGGCGGCGCCGATGTAGCCGGCGATGATGCCGACCGCACCCAGCAGCGACGCCTCTTTCAGGATGATTCCCAGAATATACCCCTTCGACGCGCCCAGCGACTTCAGGATTCCGATCTCGCGCGTGCGCTCCGTGATGGTGGTGTACATCGACAGGAAGATCACCAGGAACCCGATCGACACGGCCAGCCCGATCATGGCGTCGATGAAGGTGTCGAGCGCCGGCAGGTTGTTCGAGGTCATCATCGACATGAACTGCTGCATGGAGTGAATCTCCCATCCGGGAAGCAGGCGCTGGATGGCCGCCTCCACGTCGTCGGTGTAACCCGGGTCGGTGCACTTCACGAAAAAGATCGACGCCTTATCGTGCGAGCTGGAAAGCTCCTGCGCAGTCGACAGCGGAATGAACAGCCGCGACCCTTTGCCGTGTTCCACGATCCCGCACACATGAAAGTTCTGGCTCAGGAGACTCAGCGTGCTGCCCACTTTCAGGTGATTAGCCTTGGCATACCAATCGTCCACCAGTACGTCCATGGGACCGCGGAAAGATTCTCCTGAAAGGTAGACGAAGCCTCCGCTGACGCGGTTCCAACTGGCCATGTCGATGCCGAAGATGACTCCGATGCCGTGGGTCGACAGATCGGACTGGAAAAGCACCGGGGCCACCGCCAGAACGTGGGGTATCTCGGCCAGGCGGTCGCCGACCTTAACGGGCACAGGCGCCGAGCTGAGACTGAACATAAACGATGCCCCCGACGGCTGCACCACCACGTCCGCGCCGATGCCTTGGGTGCGCCGCGCGGCGTCGTTGAGCAGTCCTGTCGTGAGGCCCACCACGATCAGCACCATGGTGACCTCGATGGCGACCGCCAGAACGCTCACCACGGTGCGGATGGGACGGTGCAGCACGTTGACGACGATCATCTTATTGCCCACTGCTTTGCACCTCGCCCCCGCCTACGTGGATCTCCTCGGCATTCGCGGGCTTCGTCAACACGAACTTGTCTGCCGGGATGGGTTGGTTGAACGTCGCCTTCTCGATGGTCATCCCAAGGCTGTAGTCCTCCGCCGGCCTGCTCAGATCGATGTGGGAAGGGTAACGCACTCCGCCGTAATCCTGGTAGGCGGAATAACGGACGTCTTCCACGGGCGCGCCTTGGGGGCTGTAGAATTGGACGCGGACCAGCTCGAGCGTGGAGGCGTCAAACCAGACCTTGCGCAGAAGCGTCAGGCGATCGGCCGAACCGGCGCCTGCGCCCTGGGTCACAAAACTGAGTACGTAATAGATCCGTTCTGATTCGCGTTCCTGGTTGACAAAGTATTGATCGTTAGATGACGATCCGGAGGGCGGAATCAGCGCGTCCAGGATGTGCTGCGGACGGAGATTCTCGAGCGAGTTCTTGGCTGGCACCGACGCTTCTGTGCTGCCGACGATGAACTTGTTCTTGGTCGGTACCCAGACGTGGAACTCCTTGCCATCAGAGGACATATCGAAGATCGTCGTCCGGACGACGGGCGCCTGGCCGATCATGCGTATGTCGGCCGGACTCTGCAGCAGGATGAACGCCCGTACATCGTGGTACTGTTTGATAACGCCGGAGTAGACTGAGCCCGTGGTGGGATCGAGTTCCACGGTCGCCGAGAGAGTCTTAATCGCGTCGTGCTGCGTATCCAGCCGGGCCAGCAAGTCACCCGCGGACGCCGGAACCGGCGCGGGAGGCACAGCCGCCGGCGCCACATGGCTGGTTTTCTTGACCGCACAGCCGATGGCGCCAAAAACCCCGACGAGGGCCGCAATCAGGAGCAGGACGCTCCGGCACGCTCTGCTGACTTCTCGGAAGCGCAACATTCACCAATCGTCGTCGACGAACCCTGGCCCAAACAGCATGCGCTCGACGCACTTAGACGCCTTAGCGGCCCCGCACGCCCTATTCGTGTGATGCTTCCGGCGCAATGTCCGGTTCATCGGGCCATGCCCGCTGCCCCAAAGCCCGGCGAGCGGCTTGCGAATCGCTGCTGCACTGCAATTGTAGCCGGTTTCAGGCTGTTGTGCTCGACGGCGTTCGATCAGGCGGACCGTTTCTGCCAGCGCCCGAGGATGGCACCCATGACGAGCATGCCGGCGAGCGGGTAGCCGGCGATGATGCCGTAGGCTCCGAGTGTCCTGCCCTCGAAGACGAATTCCGTGGCCATGGTCGTGCCTGTAAACCCGAGCCAGAGGAAACCGGCCATGGCGACGCCGCCCACGAGGCTGGTCCGTCCCGTGACGATGATCAGTCGTGCGAGAACCCAGGCGATGATGAGGTTGGAGACGAAGGCTACGACGTATCCGAGCGCCGGGCTGTTCGTCAATTGGTCCGTGGTCTTGCCGATTGCGGCGATCCAGGGCTTCTGAAGCACCGTGAACCAGATCGCACCCAGCACGAAGTACACGACGGCAGCAACCACGACCGCGATGCAGTTCACTTTGCGACCGTTCATCGCTCCCCCTTTGGAGTGCGGCAGCTCGCTGCCGCACCTAAAAGCCGGCGCACCCTACGAACATCGGAGCACAGCGCGAGTTGACTTCTGACCTACACCGGCACGGATGGCAAAGTGCACTCGGCGCGCGACAGAGAACAGAGGTGGGCGTATTGCGTGGCGTCTTGGCCCTGCGCTGTCCCGGCCCCTTGGAAGATGGACCCAAAAGGGCAGGTCTATACAAACTGACCACGAGGGTTGCGCACCGGGCCCGGCAGGGCGCCGATCGCTGGTGAGCCTCGCGAGCCGCGTCTTCGCAAGCTAACCACGGCAAGCAGGACGATCAGAGCCAGCACGATAGCCAACTCCAGAAGACCCGTGCCGCCGTCGGGGGCAATGTGAAAAATGCGTTCGATGAAGTCCATTTCTCGTTCTCCTTATATCGTGAACGCTCGACACGGGCGCGCCCAATAACTGCTTGAGGGACTATTCAGTTGCGTCGTCTTCACCATCGTCACAACATGGGTAGCCTTGCCGGCAACCAGGCTTGTGGTGTCTTTCGCAGCGCCCCGTGCGGCAGTTCTCACAATCCTCCCCACGCTCGCAATCGCACCAAATTGTGTAAGCCAGCACCTCCAGGACCTTGGCCGGCGTAATTGGGTCATCGCTCTCGATGACCAGCTCGCAGCATCTTGAGCACCTTTCGGTGGCCTTGTATTGAATCACGACCGGCAGGCACGATCCGGGGGTCAGCGTCGCCGGGAAAGGATTGTTGAGCAACTTCCAATGGTGGCTCTTGCGCTTGAAACTTACGCTGGTGACGCGCAAGCTGCACTCGCCCACGTTACAAATGGATAGAGTACGATCTGCACAGCAGCATGCGGTCACGCCACCGAAGTTGGTGGAGCCCGTTACAGCAAGCGTGCCGGAGGGCGCTTCGCCTGACACGCCAATGGTTGTCGCAGACGCCGGATTTTCGCTGCGGATCGTGATGATTCCGCTGGTCGCGCCGAGTCCGCTTGGCTGGAAGCGGATCATCAAATCGATGGCTCCCCCGGCGCTCACAACGAGGGGGTACGAGACTACGCCCGGCACCAGAAAGTCCGGAGAGGATGACGTAATGCTGGAGATGACCAGCGGGCAGGAGCCGGAATTGTCGATCGTGAGCAGTTCATCCGCAAATGAGCCCAGGCAGACATTGCCAAAGAAGCCGCTGTTGGCGATCGCGGCCGCCAGTGTGCCCGTCCCCTGCATGCCGGTCGCAGTCAGGTCGACGAAAGGCGCCGTCGGATCGTTGCTGCTAACGCGGATGATGGCCGTTTCCAGCGTCCCGGAAACCGTGGGGGTGTATTGAATGGTGAATTCCACATTGTCGCCCGGGGCGACGATCAAGGGTGTCGATGGAGTCGGCAGCACCGTGAAATCGGTTGAGCCCATTAGCCGCTGAACGCTGGTGATCGTGAGGTCCTTCACGCCCACGTTGTAGACGGTCAGCGTCAAGTAGTCCGGACCGCTGCAGATGGTTCCGAAGCTCAGGTTATCTTCGAGACTGACGGTAATCGCGGGGCCGGTCGGCTTTATAAACTTGAATACGCCGCGGCCATAGGTGCCGGCGCACAACACACCCGCGGCCTGGTTCAACGCCAGATCGAGCACAGGCACCCGCGGAAAGTGGATGTCGTCGAGAATGTACCACGAGGCGCCACCGTCCACCGAACGTATCACACCCAGATCGGTCCCCACGTAGATCGTGGTGGGGACATCGGTGCCGTCCAGGGCAATCGCGTTGCAGGGGATATCCACTTGCACGGGCGGGTTGCCGGCCGTTGGCGAAATGTCGGTCCAGGACGGCGCAGTGACCGTGGTGCGAAAGACGTGACCAGGCGTGCCTGATCCGTTCAACCCGCCCAGCACTGCGTAGATCACCGTGGGATCGACAGGATCGAAGACCACTCGGGCGACATTGCGCCCGGGCAGATTGCGAGTGATGTTCGCAAACGTCACTCCCGAGGGCGGCCCGACCGTGGCCGACAGCGCGTTGGTCGATACGAAGACTTGTTTGCCTACGCCGATAACAACATAGTTGCCGTTGACGGCCGCCACATCGACATCGCCCGTTTTCCCGAAGGCAGACAGTTTCCGCCAGTGAGTGCCGGCGTCTCTGCTTTGCCACAGATTCTGGCTGCCACTGGCATAGACGGTGTTTGCGTTGCTCGGGTCCGTCGAAATCGGCGCCAGATAGCAGCCCGTGTCGGTCGCGGTGGTCCAGGGCGTGATGAAGGTGGGGAAAGTAACACCGTCGTCGTTAGAGAGTAAGACCTCCGTGCAGGGAATCGGCGGTGTGCCGGACCAGTATCCGCTGGAGCCGTACACGCGCTTCGGGGTGACGCCGTCGTAGGCGATGCCGTAGCCGTCCGCGCCCTGACTGACCCAGTTTGGACTCGCGGCGGTTGCCGTGGTCTGCAGGCCATTGTCCTGCGCCCCGCCGACCACAACGCTCGCCGTGGCGTCTGGCTTGACAGAGATGTTGAAGAAAAGAGCCGTCTGCAGGCCACCCGAGTTGAGCGGGTTCCACGTCACACCTCCGTCGGGGGACGTGTCGATGCCGCCGTCATTTCCACAGAACACGGTGGATGGTTTGGGACTCGGGCGCGGGATGAACGCCCAGGAGTGCGTATCGGCGTGAAGGACGTTCAATTTAGAAAAGCTCCCACCCGAGTCCGTCGATTTTGCCTGGTGAACGGTGCCGAAATAGATGATGTCATGGACGCCGTCGCCGGGCGAGGCCGGGTCAACGGCCATGTGAAAGCTGTAGCCGTTCTGCGAGTTGTTGGGCATGCCTGCGGCACTTTGCTGAGTCCATGTCCCGCCCTGATCCGCGCTCAGGAAAACTCCCACCGGATCGGGAGCGCCGCCCGTTCCTTGCAGGGTGACGTAGAGAATTTGGATACCGGCCGGATTAGGCGGCGCGGCGGGAGGAGGAATCGCGATGATCACCTTGCCGAAGCCGTTGGGCGGTGCGCCAACCGCCGTCTTCACCGCCGCCGTGGAGCCGCTCAGGATCTCCTGCCAGTTGCGCCCGCCATCTTTGGATTGGAACGCTCCTTTCTTCGAAACACCGGCATACAGGATGCGGGAGCCAGACGGCGAGGACGTATCCAGCACTAGCGAACGGGCATCGCCTGACACATGGTTGCCCTGTGTCCAATTCAGCCCCGCATCGGTGGACCAGAAGACCCCGTGTGAAGAAGCAAGGTACAGTGTGTTGCCGCTTGAATCGGCGGGATCGACGATAACGACATTGATCCATTGGCCCACAAAGTTGATGGCGCTCCCCACATTGCCGGCCGGGAATCCCGACCCGAGCTGAATCCAACTGTTGCCGCCGTCGGTCGATTTGAAAAGCCCTTGCGAAGAATCGGGACTGCCGAAAATTCCGGTGTTCTGGTACAGGACTCGTTCGCTCGAGCCGACGTAGATCGTGTCCGTATGGTTGGGATCAATGGCGATTCCGGCGGGTTCGCCGATGCCGAGCGCTAACTGGCGGTCGAAAAGAGGAGTCCAGGTCGCGCCGCCGTCGCGGGTCCGCCAGACGCCCCCGCCTCCGGTGCCGATGTAGATCACCGAAGGGTTGAAGGGGTGGGGGGCGATGGCCGTGACCATGCCGTTGTCCTGGTGGCCTTTGGGCTCGGTGATGGGACTGGGACCGATCGGAGTCCAGACGGTTCCGTTGAGGCTCATGGCTTGCGCCCCTCTCTGTCCGCGTCATGGGCCGGCTCCTGCGACGAGTCCGGGTCGGCAGGTGAAGAAGAACTCGGCAGGGATCCAAAGTCGATGGGTGCCGTTGCAATCGATCCGGGTAACTGGCGCCACTGCTTGAGCGCTCGCGCATAAGCCTGCGGCGTCGGTGGAATGCTTCCCTCCCAGCGCCTCCTTAAGAACTCAAGATAGCCTGCCCTTTCCGTTCCGTACCCGGTACCGCGCTGCCGCGGTTGACCCTCGCGCGCATCATTCTCGTCTTCGACCCTCTCTTGCGCGCGCTCATCAGCCTCGCGCTTGGCGCGTTTCCGGCCTTCCTGTTCTCGTTCGTTCATGGATTCCCCACTTAGTTGGCGAACAGTGAGTGCTCATCTCTTGCAATCCCGATTCGGCATCTTTTACTTGCTGCCCGAATCGGAGCTTGTTTCGCGTTCCGACGCCCTTCGGCAGCATACGTCCGACAGGGGGCAAAGTGCAAACTCCAGCCAGCTGGCTGGAATCGCAGGGATCTCGGACAACTGCCGCGCTGCACTGTGAGTCTAGAATTTGCAAGGTGACGCGTCAGGAAACTGCGGCAGTCCCGCTCACATCAATCACTGCAGCGCCCCAGATCGCGTCGTTCTTCAGCGCGTTCAGCGCGCGATTCGCATCGTCGAGCGGAAACACCTGGGTTTCGGTGTGGATGGGAATCTCGGCGGCCACGCGCAGAAAGTCCTCGCCATCCTGTCGCGTGTTGTTGGCCACGCTGCGGACTAGGCGTTCGTCGTAGAGCAGACTATAGTCGAGCGGCGGGATGGTGCTCATGTGGATACCGGCCAGCGCCAGGGTCCCGCCTTTGCGCAGCGCCTTGAGCGCGGCGGGCACGATCTCGCCTGCGGGAGCGAACACAATGGCGGCGTCGAGCGCGACCGGCGGCTGATCGAGCGTGCCGCCGGTCCAGAGAGCGCCGAGTTCGCTGGCCAGCCGCCGATGGCGCTCGTCGCGGGTGGAGACGTAGACGTCGACCTTCCCGTGCCGGGCGACTTGAATCGCGATGTGGGCCGCGGCGCCGAAGCCGTAGAATCCGAGCTTCCCGCCCGGCTGGATGCCGGAAAGCCGCAGCGAGCGGAAGCCGATAATCCCTGCGCAGAGCAAAGGCGCAGCGTGCCGGTCGGTGAAGCCTTCGGGAATCGCGTAGACGAATTGATCGCGCGCGGCGATGTACTCCGCGTAGCCGCCATCCGTCGTGTAGCCGGTGAAATCGGCGTGCTCGCAGAGGTTTTCCTGCCCGGCGCGGCAGTATTCGCAAGTCCCGTCGGTGCCTTGCAGCCAGGCGACGCCCACACGCGCTCCGACCTGGACGCGCGTCACGTCCGGGCCGATCGCCTCAACCGTGCCGACGACCTGATGCCCCGGAATCACCGGCGATTTGCGCGGGGAAAGTTCGCCTTCGATCACATGTAGATCGGTCCGGCAGACGCCGCAGACATGCACGCGAACCAGCACTTGGTCGCGACGTGGTTCGGGGCGGGGAACTTCGGTCAGGCGCAAGGGGTTGGTCTCAATGGGCGCGGGTTTTTCGAGTACGCAAGCTTTCAAGACAGCCTCCAAAGGAGCATTGTACGATATCGATGCCCAGCGTGCCGCAACGAGTCCTGACGGATTTCTCAGACGTATGGGCGGCCCTTGTGGCCGCCCGATTGATGGCGGCGCGCAGTGAAGCGGTGCAGTGGGGCGGCCACAAGGGCCGCCCATACGTCTGTCGACTGGCGGTAGAATGAGTGAGGGAGATAACGAACATGCCGGATCTCAACGAGGTTCTAAAAAGCGCTCTCAGTTTGCCGGTTGAGGAGCGCGCTCGCTTAGCCGACAAGCTTCTGGCCAGCCTGGACGATTTGGACGAACAAGAAGCGGAACGGCTGTGGGCGGAGGAAGCACAGCGGCGCCTGGAGGAATATCGCGCGGGTCGCGTCATGGCTTCGGACTCCCAAGCGGTCGCCGACAAGGCTTCCCGGTTAGCCGGACCCTCGACTGGCTAAGATGCATCTGGAAGGTGAAGATGAACACTCACGACGCGCTGGTGGAGTTTCTTCTGTTCTTTGTTCCCGCCTTGCTGATCTGGCTCATCAATACCGTCCGCAGCCGGGATCGTCGGGATTAAAGAATGTACGTTCCACACTATAGCGTGGCTTTGGCGGCCAGCTCGTATGCGCCGAGGGCGCCGTTGTGGGCGCTCCTGACGGGCGCCTTCCTGCCGGATCTGGTCTGGATCGTGCTAGCGCGAGCGGGGGTGGAACCGGCGGACGCCGTACACTTCTTCGACGACTGGTCACATTCCTTGCTCTCGACCATCGTTCTGGCCACGATCTTTGCATTGTTGTTCTGGCGGAGAGGACGCGCTGCGGTCCTCGCGTTGTGGCTGGTGGTCTTCTCTCATTTCGTTTTGGATTTCCCTGTCCATCCTAAACGGATCGCCGCCTACCCTCTGGCTCGCCCGCATCTCGGATCGGATGCGTGGATTGCGTGGGGGTCGCGGCACGGATGGCTTGGGTGGGACAATGACTGGTGGTTGCAGTTGTTTGTTCTGCTGTTTTTCCTGGCCATCTATGCGGTCGGAGCCCGCCGGCAGTTACCGGGGAAGGTTGTGGCTGCATCATGCGTCGCGCTGATTGGCCTTCAACTGATCACCCTCGCGCCCTGCGTGGGGTATTGAGGGGGAAAATGTTCCGCCCTTCCCGCCGCGAGCTCGTCTTTTGCCACGGGTTCCCAGACCTAGGCTCGGCGAGGACACCGGCACCCGGGGAATCACGCCGGAGAATCGAAGCCCAGGGTGCCCTGCTCGGGTCCGGCTGGCGTTCCCTCCTCGTCCGTGCCGGTTTTCGGTGGGGCCGCGATGCTTTTGAGTTCCGGGTAGCGTTTCATCATCGTTTCGGGAACCTCGACCGGCTTGCCGGTGATCAGCGATTTGATCTCCAGCGCATTGGCCACGCCCTTCGCTTCGAAGTGATTGTTGGTGATCACGAAGGTGGATTGCGCGCGTTCGGCCACGCGCTCGGCGCGCTTCACCCAGGGTTCGAGCTCGTCCATGCTGTACAGATAGTTGTAGCGCTCGTGCGGCTCGGAATGTTCGAACCACTGGTTGTAATTCCGGCCGTGCAGACGGACATAGCCAACGGGTCCGACGGTTTCCGCGGTAGGAGGAAGCGACCGCCCGATGATCGGCTGGTCGATATTGCAGAATCCCACGCCCAATTCGCCGAGCAGATCGAACGCTTCGGGGCAGTTCCATGAGCTGTGGCGCACTTCGAGCACCAGCGGATACTCCAGAAATTGCATCACCAGCGCACCCAGGTACTCGCGATTCTCCTTGGTCCACTTGTACGACCAGGGAAACTGCAGCAGCAGAGCGCCAAGCTTTCCGGCCTCGGCCAGCGCGTTCAATCCCTGCTTCACGGCGCGCTCTTCGTCGCGGCCGGTATCGCGATCGTGCGTGAAGCGCCGCCAGAGCTTGGCCGTGAATTGAAAATGCGGATGCATGCGCACCTGGGCGAGCCAGGAGCGGGCCATCTCAGCGCGGATCGGCTGATAGAAGGACGTGTTGATCTCGATCACATCGAAGAAGCGCGCGAGATATTCCGTTTCGTGGAAGCCGCGCGGGCGTATGCGAGGGTAGGCGATATTGGCCCAGTCGAGGTATGACCATCCGGCCGGACCTATACGAATGGCGTGAGTGGCTGACATGGAGGCGTGAGGATCCACGGCCGGCAGTGAGGCGATTTTGGCGAGCTCATGCATATTCGCCTTTTATTCGCCTTCAGTATGCCGGACGCCGCGCCGCAAGTCAACAAAAAATCGGTAGTGCCTGATTGCAGACGTAGGGCGGCCCTACGTCCGCAGATCAGCACACCGCCAAGCGTCATTAGGTCATTGCGGCCGGCCCGGCATGGGGAAATTCATCTTCTGCGGTTCCTGGGTAATCTGCGACGTCTCGTGATCGAGCAGCTTTTCGAGAACCATCGACGAACCGTCGGAGGACGTCATCTTCACCAGGCCATAGGGCGAAACTTTGGTTGACGCCCACACGTCCGCGGTTCTGCCATTGTCGGTGGACCGGTAGTGCTGGGCGTCAAACGTGCCGGCGGGCACGGTCACCGTTTCACTGCCGACCACTTCGCCCATGCCATGAGATGAGCCTGTCGCCATCTGCTGCCCACGCTGCATTGCCATGTGCATCATGTCGACAGGCATTTCCATCGGCGGCCGGTTCGGCGCCTGCATGATCATGCGCTTGATGTCGGGGGTCCCGCCCTCAACCGCCATGAGCTCTTTCATGACCATGGGGCCTTGCGGCGTGGTTGAGCGCATCTCCAACCAATAGGCGTCCTGGCCGTCGACGGTCTCCTTACCGACCACCGCCCACGCCCACTCATGAGTCGTGCCTTTCTTGTCCGTCAATTGATACTGCGCCCCAGAACCGACCACGGGCTTGAACTCGCCGGGAATATTCGGTGGACGCATCATCCCCTGCGACCAGCATGCGCCGGCCAAACCCATCACGGCCAGCACAGTGCTTGCGAGATTACGAACCGATTTCATTGGTAAATCCCCCCTCTCAGAGACCCATTTGGCGGCGTCTCTTTGCTATTCGTTGCGGTCGCGACCCAGAGGGCGCGCCTGGTTGCGTCGGCAAGCAGCGCTTGCTGCGCGGCATTGCGGAATCACATACCTAGTGCCAACCATTGCCCCCAACGTTACCATGAAACGCGTGGAGGCGTCATAGGAACGGATTTCCGAGATTAAACTGGCCGCCGGCCCTACGGTAGTCGCGGCCGGCCTGTCGTTGGTCCTCAGGGGGGAAGGCTTGCCGCTTCGCCTCGTAATACGCGGCTCTTTGGTCGCCCTGCCTCCTCGGATTGAAAGTCAGAAACAGCGCCCTGCGCGGCGCGCCGGAGTGGTTGGGGGCCGATCGGTGTGGAACCAGGCCATCGAAGACGATCACGTCGCCCGATCGCATTGACGCCGGCTCGAATCGCAGATTCGCGAGTTCCGCCGGCGTGATCTGCCCGGCTTCATCCAACTCAAGCTCGCGAAGAACCCGCGGCCCGGCCGCAAACTCGAGACAGCCATTGGCGACGGTGGCGTCATCGATCGCAACCATGGCAGTGATGAAATCCGAAATGCCGAAGCCGCGATAAGCAGGGCCGTCCTGGTGGGCGGTGTACGCGCCCCCTCCCTGCGGCTTGAGATTGACCTTGTCCTTGAAGAGAACCGGCTCGTCGTGGAGCAGCTCGGAGAGCGCGCCCAGCAAAGGCGCCGAGGGTTGGACGAGAAACTCGATGCGACAGCCCGGTTGAATGAAATTCTCGATCCGGGAAAGGATCTTCCGTCCCTCAGACGACAATTCGTAGTATTTCAACCAGCCGTCGCCGGGGTCGCTCGCAATCCCGTCCGCCCACGCCCCAAGAGCATCCAATCCCTTCGAAGTCAGCAGACCGGGAAGCATGACCCAGCCAGAACGCCGGAAGTGCTCGGAAATCCCCTGGTCGAGTCTCATCGGCAGATCGCTTCAAACTTGTGGACTGAGCGCCTCCACGTGTACCGGTCCGGCGTTGTCGGCGGGCAGACCCGAAATATCGGCGACAATGAGCGTGATGTTGTCCGGACCGCCCTCGTGGTTGGCCGCCTCCACGAGCGACCGGCAGCGCGTTTCCAGATCGGCGTTGCCCGACGTGATCTCGCGGATCCGATCGGCGGCGACGGCGCCATAGAGGCCGTCGCTCGCCACCAGCAGCCGGTCGCCGTTCTGTAGTTCGGCGCGCGTCAGCACCACATTGAGCTGCTCGGAGGTGCCTAGGGCCTGTACCAGGATGCTTCGCCTTGGATCGTCGCGGATTTCGATTCCTGCGTCGACCGCGCCCATATCCATGAGGTAATTCAGGAAGGTCTGGTCGCGGGTGAGTTGCGCCATCTGGCCACTGCGAATCAGGTAAGCGCGGGAATCCCCAACCTGGGCTACCAGGATAGACGACCCGCGCACCCAGACGGCAGTGGCTGTAGTGCCCATGCCCTTGCAGCCGGGCTGATTGCGGCTGGCCTCCAGGATGGACCGGTTGGCCGATTCGAGCGCCTCTGCGAGCAGCGAACCCATCTCCTCGCCGTTGGCCGTCTGACGCCGTCGGACGCTGTCCAGAAGCCGGGCCGGGGTCAGGTCCGAGCACATATGGCTGGCCAGTTCGCCGCAGGCCTGTCCGCCCATGCCGTCCGCAACCAGCAGGAGCAGGCCCCAGGACCCCACGGCGCGGCGGATCTCGAAAGGTCCGGCGAGGATCTCCTCGCTGGAGAGGTCACAGGCCGCCAGATTGTCTTCGTTATTTTTTCGGACGCGTCCCTGATCGGTTACGCCCAAGACGGCGATCTCAGTTTCGCCGGTGGTCGGGCGTTGGCCTTGCTGCGCGGGCTGGGACGACGCGAAGGTGTCGGGCACGTATTTACCTGCGACGGATTGCGAACCTGCTAATGTCTCCCTGTTCAAAGTACATCACCTGGGGCTAACGTGCAACGCGCCTCCGACTTAATGGGTAACTTGAGAACCGTAGCGGCGAGTTTACCCGCCACATGGCGGCTTAAAGCCGCCTCTACCTGCGCGGAGGCTTTGGCGCAGCTCGGCCACGATGTCACGCGCGATTGCGCGCGCTTGATCCAACTGGCGCGGCGGAAGCGAGATGGCGGCGACCTTGGCGTGCCCGCCGCCGTTGTAGCGCTCGCAGATGGACGCCAGATTCACGCTCTTGGGCGTCGGATTCCAGGGATTGCTGCCCACCGCGATCTTGCTGCGGCCGGGCGAAGCGCTCACGGCCACGCTGTAAACAGCGCTCGGAAACAGGTGATACGGGATGAACTTGTTGAAGCCTTCGAAATCGCGGTCGGCCACGTCGAAGAAGAGCACGCCATCCTGCAGCTCTCCGCGCGCGCCGATCAGCCCCATCCACTCCAGGTGATGCGCATAAAGCTCCTCGAAGGCCTGGCGAATGCGGGGAAGTGCGACGATCTCGGCCAGCGATCTGGTGGCAAGTTCGGGAATCAGGCTGGCCACGAAGCCCGGTGTGCGCACGCCTTCGATCACTAGGGTCAGTTGCGTAGCCGGATCGCGCAGCTCCACAGCCGTGCGTGTGTCTGGATACTGCGCGCCGTCGATGATGTCGGCCCAGTTCACCATGTCGTCGAGGTCGGAAGCGTGAAAGTCCCACTTCTCGGCCGCGATATGCGCGATGAACTTGGTGCAGGAATGGAAGCTCGGATCGTAGAACTTGCGGCCGCTCGTGTCGCGCCGGAAATGCTCGGCGTCGGCCGCGGTGAGGAAGGCGCTCTGATGATGGTCAAACCACCAGTTGAGGCGGTCCGAGCTGGAGTATTTGAAATCCACGATGGCATTCTCATCGCCATCGAACATGCTGTCGTCAAAAAGCTGTCCTGCGCGATGGACCAGGCCCCGGTAGTTGAACTCGGCCGCTGGGTTCAGGCGCGCCCGATAGACCCGCGTGAACAGGGCGGCTGAACAGGCGCCGTCAAAACACTGGTCGTGAAAACAGATGCAAAGGCGCATAAGAAAAGGGGGACGCGTACCGGCCAGTCTGCCGTCCGACCAACCCGAACGGCCTCAACAGGCAAGAACAGCTAAGGTGCGATATCCAGCGCCAGCTTGTCAAGGGGTGCCGCGCGGCCGCGGTTATAACCGGGGAAGGCCAGGGATCAGAAGTTCTCGAGGATGTCGGTTACCAGCGTCCGCGCGAAGTCGTGCGACATGCGCTCGAGGGCAGGTCCTTCTTCCTCGAAGAGCTGTGTATTCGACTGGCTGACCTGATACTCCTCGCGGAACAGGTACTTGGGATTTGAGAACAGGACCTTGTGCGTGTGGCGGTCGATCACCCGAACGTTGGCGGTGACCACCACCTGCAGCGCCGTGGCCGCGCCGGTGCTGATGTTGAAGGCGATGACTCCGGTCGAGACGCCGGTCACCGTGCCTTCGATGACGGCATCGGCCCCCTCGGGATCCGAAGTGACCATGTAATGCGTGCGCTCGATCAGCTCGCGCGTGACGGCCGCGGACAGGCGCTGCTCAATACGGTACTCGCGGCTCTTGTTCGCGAAGGTTGGGACGGCAACCGTCTTGACATCCGGCGGAAAGCCGGAACGTCCCGCCACGTGATAGCCACAGGCTGGAAGCAGCGAGACGATCAAAAGAATGGCGGCGGTAAGTGCTGACTCAGCTTGAGGTGGCACGCGCGTCCCGCCGCTGAATGGCCACGGCCAAGATGGCCGTGCCACGTCGAATAGGTGCTGCCGGAGTGCTGTCAATGGACGCGCTCCCGGATCGTCTGCGCCGCAGCGCGCGGAAGCAACTTCTCCACGAGATCGACGGCGTTGGCTGCCGCCAAGCGGAGGTTGTCCGCCGCCGCCCAAATCCAGAGCCCGTTGGGGCGGGTGGCGTCGGCGCCGATCGAATCCACCAGGATGTCGGCGCTTCCGGTCACCTCAACTTGCGACGGCGGCTGCTCTGAGGCGCGGCTCACCCGGATCGGCTTGCCGCCTAGCGCCTGGGCAGCCTTGGCCGGCGCAAGAGGCTGAGCGGTCTCGACGTAAAGAGACACGCCCATCGAGTAAAAAACCGGGGATTGCAGCAGCCGCAGCGCGGGCAGCGGCGAGCGTCCGGCGAGTGTGCGGCTAAGTTCGCCGCGGACACGCTTTTCGAGGTTCCCGAGCGTCTCCGATCCCGGGCTCAGAAGCCTCGGCAGCAGATTGAAAGCGAGTTGCGACCCGAAAACAGCGCGCGGGATTTTCTGAAAACTCAGCAGATTCACCGTCTGCCGCTGCAATTCCTCGATGCCGCGCGGACCAAGATGCGACGCCGGGCTCAGGACCTGAGCCACTGCCGCGGTGATCTCCGCTTTGGACGCTAGACGCAGCAGCAGCGCGCTCAAGACTATGGTGACGGGATGCGCAGCGTATATGGCTTTCGTGGAGGGCTTCGGCATCTCTGCGGCTGGTGCCGATGCGCCGCCGGATTCTAGGAACGCAATCTGAGGCGCCTGGCGCTCGGGCTCCGCAAGGCCGCCATCAAGATCGATCACCAATGGCGGCAATCCGGAGGCGAGCAACGCCTGCGCGGGATCGGTGGGTGCGGCGAGGAAGGCGACGTCAACGCCGGAAATCGACTCCTGCGCGGCGAGGAAGGCCGCGGCTTCGTCTTTCTCGATATCGAGTACGGGCAACTGCGGCTCGGCTTCCGCGTCGCCGCCCGCTTCAAGTTCAATCAGGCGGGAAATCGGGAACCGCCGCTCCCGGATGACGGCGCGCAGCTCGCGGCCCAGCAGCGATGACGCTCCCACGATGGCGACGCTGTAACCGCTTTCGCCTGGATTCATTGCGCGTGGACCTCTTGCTGGGGCGAGGCGGGTGGACGACGGTGCGCCAGCAAGCGCGTCAGCGGGCCGCTCACCATGTAGCCGACGGAGCCCAGCAGCAAGACGTACTCGGAGTAAGCGTACACAAGGTAGATGGCGAGACCGATCAGAATGATGGCCGCGTAGGGGCGCGCCCGCCGCAGGTCGATATGCTTGAAGCTGGGATAGCGGACGCGGCTGACCATGAGGAACGCCAGCAGCGCAACCAGCAGCATCCAGCCCGCGCCGTAGTTCCAGTCCTGGATGGCGTCCTTGCGGCAATGAACGACCGCGGCCACTACGCCTGCCGCGGCCGGAATCGGCAGACCCACGAAGTGCTTCCGGTCGGTGCTGGGCCGGGAGCTCTGGATGTTGAACCGCGCCAGGCGCGCCGCGCCGCAGATGACGAAGGCGAAGCTGACGATCAGTCCGATGCTGGTCAAGTGCTCGCGCCAGATGGGTCCCAACGTTTGCTCGACGGGACGAATACCCCACGAGAAAGCGAGTACGGCTGGCGCCAGGCCGAACGCGATCACATCAGCCAGGGAGTCGAATTCGCGGCCGAAATCGGATGTTGAATTGGTGAGACGCGCGATGCGGCCGTCGAAGCTGTCGAATACCCAGGCCCATCCGATGAACTTGGCGGCGCTGTCGAAGGCGAGGCGGCCCGCGTCCGATGTCAAGTCGCCGGTCACGAGCGCGGTCGACCCGTGCAGGGTCGCGAGAATCGAGAGATAGCCGCAGACGAGCGTCCCAACCGTGAAAAGGCTGGGCAGAATGTAGAAGCCGCCGTGCAGGCGGCCCCTTCGTTTCGGAGTGGCTGGCAGCGTCCCCACGTTTCCTCGAAAATCGAGCGCTGACTTCAGAGGGAGTTGGGAATAGGGAGCGGGGAATGGGAGATTGGGAGTCGGAAGCCCTTTGGTCTCTATTCGCTACTCGTCACTCGCCAAACCCTATTCGCTACTCCCTTATCCCATCTCCCGGCCCGGGGCGATGGCTAAGATCGTCGAACCGGCACGGACGCGATCGCCGGGCCGCACGGAGAGTTCGATGGCCGGATCGAGCAGCACGTCGACTCGCGATCCGAACTTGATCAACCCTACGCGCTCACCGCGCGTGAGACGCTCGCCCGCCCGTTTCCAGAATACGATACGACGCGCCACGAGGCCAGCGATTTGCTTCACCACGATGGGTCCGGCTTGAGTATCGATCGTGAAGACGTTCTGCTCGTTCTCGACTGAAGCTCGAGGACCGCTGGCGACCAGGAAACGGCCCTTCTGATATGCGATCTCGCTCAACTCGCCCGCCGCGGGCGACCGGTTTACGTGTACATCCAGCGGGGACATGAAAATGCTGATGCGGCGCACGGGGCTGCCGGCATGCGTCTCTTCGACGATCTGGACTACGCGGCCGTCGGCGGGCGACACGATCGCTGACGGGTCGGAAGGAATTGCCCGTTCGGGGTCGCGAAAAAAGTTGAGGACGAGAGCGCAGAAAATTACGAAGAAGGCCGCTGCAAAGCCGAGACCGAGCGCCGCGCACCCGATCGCCGCCAGAGCCAGTGGGAGTCCATACCAGTAGCCCTCTTTGACCATACGTTGATCTTGCCGCGGGACTGGCGAGGGCTGAGAAGAAATCGCCGAAGATCCGGCCACGCGCTGGCAGCCGGCTCTTCGCAATTTCCGGAGACGGCAGATCACCGTCTGGGCGCGCTCAGGCTGAGCCGGTCTTCTGCTCCAGCATCGCCATTTCGTCTTTGAGTCGCAGCTTGAGCTTTTTGAGCCGCGTCTCTTCTATTTGTTCCTGTTCGGTGAGGTAGTGCTTGGCGGTGAGCTGGTCTAGCAGGGCGGCGTAGTGGGCGTGTTGCTCAGTAAGCCGCTGGAACTCCGGGTTGGCCATCAACTGCGTCCGGATGGCCGCGGTCGGGGTGCTCACGAGTGGATCACCTCCAGAATCGAGAATTTCATTTGCCACTCTCAAG
>JASHPE010000348.1 GCA_030038235.1 Terriglobia bacterium | reverse complement strand
AACTCGCGCAATCGTTGATCGCCGGCCTCTTGTTGTCTGGCCTCCTCGCGACCGGCATCCAACCTGCGGTCATACTCAGGCCCCAAACCTCCGTTGCTGCGCCGGCACAATCGGCATTGCGCCGGCTCTATGAACAGGGCGAGCGAGCCCTGGGCGAGAACCGGCTGGCGGATGCGGAAAGAGCATTCCGGCAGATTCTGGCGATTGAACCCCAGGACCCCGGAGCCCACGCCAATCTTGGTGTGATCGCCATGCGACGCAAGCAATGGCAAGCGGCGCTCCGGGAGCTGAAGGAGAGCGAGCGACTGGCTCCGGCGGTTTCGGGTGTCCGTCTGAACATCGGGCTGACCTACTATTCCGAAGGCGACTACGACGCGGCTGCCACAGCCTTCGAGAGCGTCATCCGCGACGACCCCGCATCGACCCAGGCCCACTACCTGCTCGGCATGTGCTATTTCTTCCGGGAAGAGTATGCCGGCACGATCGGGCAGCTTGAGCCCCTCTGGAGCACCCAATCCCATAATCTAGGCTACCTGTATGTTTTGGCGGTTGCCGCCGATGAGACCGGCCAGCATGAGACCGAAGAGCGGGCCGCCCGTCAACTTGCTGAAGTTGGCGAAAACAGTCCGATGCTGCACCTCCTAATGGGCAAAGCCGACCTTCAGAGACAAAAGACCGGCGAAGCCTTGAACGAACTCGAGCTGGCGGATCGCGGCAATCCCAAGCTGCCCTTTGTGCACTTCTATCTCGGCGTCGCTTACCGGCGGCAGAATCAATTTGCCGAGGCGAAGGCAGAGTTTCTGGAGGACTCGAAAATCGATCCGCAAGTCGCCTATACCTACGACGAGCTTGGCGCCGTCTGCGCTTACCTGCAGCAGTCGAGCGAAGCTGAGACTTACTACCGGAAGGCCCTGCAAATCGATCCTCGTCTTGCGAGCTCGCTCTACGGACTGGCAAAACTCCTAATCGGCCGTCAAGACTATAAGGAGGCGCTGCTGTCGCTCGAAAAAGCGCAAGCGCTGGACCCGCAGAGCGCCAGCGTGCACTACCTGAAGGCCAAAGCCTTCGGCGGACTGGGCCGGCGCGAGGAAGCGCAGACGGAGCTCGCCACCGTCGCTCGTATGCAGAAAACGGTCCGCGACGACCTGGCGCGCCAGGTCAGCGGAGCGGCCATTCCGAACCCGGACCTGGAACAACACTGATCGCCCTTTCGAACGAGACGCTGTAGCGGCGGTGTCCTCACCGCCGCGCATGGATGGGTGGCTGTTTCGGCGGTGAGGACACGTCGCTACAGTGGGTTCATCCTAAAACACAAGCTTAAGTCCGAACTGGAAAATCCGCGGATCGTGTGCTCCGGTGGCGTGCAGAAACGTGCCGGACGCGATGCAACTCGGATCGCCCGCGGTGTTGGTGGCGCCGGCATAGCAGCCGGTGGCGACGGCGCCCGGCGTTGCGGTCTGTGAGGCTACGTTGAGGTTCGCGATGTTGAACACATTGAACGCTTCCGCCCGAAATTGCAGGTGGAACTTTTCCGCGACAGGAATATCCTTGAACAGACCCATATCGAAGTTGGTGAAGAAGGGATTGCGCAGGATATTCCGGCCCGCGTTGCCGAACGTCAGTCCTTGCGGAGCGCAAAACGCAGCAGGGTTGTAAAGCAGCGGGCCGAAAATACCCGCCGCGGTGCCCTCGGCCATCTCAGCCTGTGAGGGCGCGGCGTGAATGTTCCCGCAGACATCGGGATACGATCCCACACCGATTCCATTGGCGACGCCGGCGTTGTCGCCGAAGACGCCATTCGACACGCCGAAGGGATTCCCCGAATGCAGGCTGGCGATCCCCGAGACTTCCCAGCCTCCCAGGGTATCCCGTAGCAACGCATTGGAATGCTGGAAGAAGGGCTCGTTGTAAACGTAACTGGCGCTGACACTGTGCGTCATGTCGAATCCGGAGTCCGCGTAACTCGATCTCAGATCGTACGAGTTCACGAAAACGGAGTCATAACGATCCGAAGAGTCGTCGAGCGAATGGCTGTAGGTATAGGCCAGACTGAAGGTGAAACGGCCCGCTGTCTTGCGCAAATAAGCCTGCAACGCGTTGTAGTCGGAGTTCGCCTGGGACTCGAGGAAGGTGATGTTGCCAAACCCTAAAAAGGGCCGGTAGGGATCCGGATCGTTCCCGCAAGCGACGCCCAGATTGATGGCGGCCTGCCCGGTGAGGGCCGCTCCGGTCGGTCCCGTCAGGTTGGAGCAGTTGTTCGACGTGACCGGTTGCCCGGGGCCGAACGGATCCTGGGAAAGCGGAAGGGCCTGCAACTGGTTGAGGTCCCGCTGGTCGGTCAGATGCGTGCCCTTACTGCCCACGTAGCCGAGGCTGAGCACCATGCTTGTGCCGAGGTTGTGTTCCGCGGTCAGGTTCCACTGTTGGACGTACGGCCAGAACATCTGCCCTTCGAGCGCCGTTATGCCCAAGGGGAAGTTCAGCGCAGTGCCGCCCACATTCTGATAGCCGACGATGTTGTAGACGGACGGGCTCAGCGCCGCGGGCGGCGTGCCTTCCAGGGACTCTGTGTTTACTTCGTTTCCGTTCATGTGGTCGTAAAAGATGCCGTATCCCCCTCGAATGGACGTGGTTCCGTGCCCGGTGGGGTCCCAGGCGAAACCGATCCGCGGCGCCGGATTGAACAGGTGCCCTTTCATGCAAGTGGCCGGCACCCCGTTCAAGCCGCATGTAATCAGACCGTCAAACTGATTGCCGACGCCCGGCACCAGGGCGCCCTGGACACCGGTGATACTTCCCGTAACGTCGATCTCCGGCGCGTTGGCAGGATTATACGCCGCTGGATCGAAGCTGGACTCGTCGCGCTGCCTGTCGTAGAACAGACCCATCATTTCGACCCGGAAACCCAGGTTCAGCGTCAGGTGGCGGGTGACATGCCAGTCATCTTCGAGATATGGCGAGAGCATCCGGTAACGGTTGTAGTATTTCAGCTCGGTGTTGAGTTGTTGGTATTGAGCGATCCTGCCGGTAAGGAAATCGGCAAAGGCATTCCCCGTGGTCACCGCTGAGGCGTTGCTGAATGTCAGCTCGCCGTTGGTATTCGGGGTGGTCCCGTTCTGCTCGTTCTTCTGATAGTCGATGAAGTCGGCTCCAAAGGTGAGGTTGTGGTTCCCGGCGATCTTGGTCACCATGTCCCGAAACGTGTAAATCGGATTCGCGTTGTAGTTGGGGCTGGCAGGATTCATAAAGCCCGGGTCTTCGCCGATGCCCCCGCCGCCGGCGTCCTCCACGTTGCAGCAGATGCTGCCGATTCCCGGTATTTTGCCGCCAAAGCCGTTATTGAAGAGGCCTTTCATCGTGAAGCTGGACGGGAGTTGCCAATCGCCCACGTTCTTCAAAATGATGTGGTCGGCCGTGTAGCCGAACGTGAACTGGTTCATCAGCGTCGGCGAGGTGTTGGTGACGAGCTGGCTGACGAAATGCGTGCCGGGACCAACGAAGTCCGTGTTGATGGTCGGAAAACTTCCGGCGCTCCACAAGGGGGTGGGATTGACGGTGGACCAGGAGTCGTGGATGTAGTGGACCATCATGCGGACTTTGGGGCTGATGTTCTGGTCAACGCGGATCAACTCTTCGCGCCAGTCCGTCGGATAAGATGGGCTGTCGATGAAAAACGACTGGGCGCCGCTGCCGAAATTCGGCGGGGAAATCAGCCCCATCAAGGCCTGGGCGTTCGGATCGATCGTCACCTGGTTGCCGCTAAAGGGCTGCCCGGTGGCGGGATTGACGGGGCAGTCGGGTCCCGGACACACGTCCGAGAAGTTACCCGCCCGCTCCGCAAGGGATGGCACCTGGGTGTTGAAATCGGTCGGCACGTCCTGGCGCTTCCATTCCTCGGACCAGAAAAAAAACGTCTTGCTCTTGTCAGTGTTGTAATGGCCAGGAACGTAGAACGGTCCGCCGAACGTGTAGCCGAAATCATTTTGGTTGTAAGTGCCGCGATTCGGGATCTCAAAGAAGTTGCGGGCGTCGAAGACGGTATTGCGATTGAATTCGTAGGCATCGCCATGAAATTGCGAGCTGCCGGACTTGATGTCCGCCATGAAGGTGCCGGATGCATCCTGGCCATACTGCGCGCCGTAGTTCGACGTCAGCACGCGCTCTTCGCCTACCGCGTCAATGCTGGGAAAGACGTTGCCAGTCGCTCCTCCTGAACCCATATCCATTGAACTGACGCCGTCAATTTCCCAGTTGTTGTATTCGACTCGTCCTCCGTTGACGCTGTAGGCCGGGGACGCGACCACGCCCACCGTGCCTTCATCGGACCCGGTCATGTTAGCCACCCCCGGGATCAACGAGACCAGTTGAGTGTAGGTGCGGCCGTTCAGTTCGAGCTGGGTGATCTGCTTTCCTGTGACCGTTCCCCCGAGCTCCGAGGACTGCGTCTGCACCTGGGCGAGATTTGTACCCTCGACCGTCACCTGGGTCGTCGCAGCCCCCACCTGCAGCGTGACGTCGGCGCGCGCCTTTTGCGCCATCACCAACGTGATCCCTGATGCCTGATACTTCTTGAATCCCTGAGCCGCGATGGCGAGATCGTACTGGCCGGCGCCCAGGCCCGCCACCAGATAGTCTCCGGCGTCGTTCGTTTTGGTCGGATGGACGGCGCCCGTAGCCGGATTGGTGATCGTCACCAGCGCGCCCGGAATGACGGCGCCGCTCGTATCGCGGACCGTGCCCGTGATGGAGCCGGTGTCCTGCGCGAAGGCGGCCGAGCATATCCACAAAGAGATGAGCACCACGCCGAGCCGGATGATCGTTGATCTCATGATTGGGACTCCTCTGTAGTTGCTTTCCGAGTCAGTGGAGAACGGCGCTCGCAGACAAGGCAGGGCGCGGCGGTTTCCTCCGAAGCAAGGCTCGCAACCTATCAGGATCGCCCGACGCGCAGTACAGCAGAAAACGCGATGGTCCACTTCGCAACACCCCCAAGAAGTGGCCCGAACCAAAGGTAGCGAATTCCGGAAAATCGGTCAAGCCGCCACGCCGCCCTGGCCGCATTAGGTTTTGACGCGAGGCCTTTTCAATAATCTACGCGAATTCGAGTCTCGGTAGCCGACTGTCGACTCCAAAAAGCCCTAGACAATCTACCGCTCTCAGCAGTAGAATACCTACCACTATGGCGAAACGATCAGAACAAGACCGCATTGAACTGGTGTACGGCACGCTCGACATGCTGATTCTGCGCACGCTGCGCTGGGGACCGACGCACGGGCACGGCATTGCCAAATCCATCGAGCGCATGTCGGAAGACGCGCTCAAAGTGGAGCACGGATCGCTCTACCCGGCGCTGCAGCGTCTGCAGCAGGAGGGTTGGATCACCGCCGAGTGGGGCGTATCGAAGAACAACCAGCGGGCGAAGTATTACCAACTGACGGAATCGGGACGGCGAAAGCTCAGGGCGGAGACCTCGCGCTGGGAGCGATTTGTGCGGGCGATCAGTGGAGTGCTGAAGCCGGCGGAATCGGAGAAGACATCGTGAGGGAGTGCCGATTTTCGATTGAGGGAGCTGTCAGCCTTCAGCTCTCAGCAGTCAGCAATCGGGGGCTGAAAGCTGCTCAATGAGGTGGAAACGACAGATCGCCAAGCTGCGTGCACTGTTCGCCCGACAGAAGCCGGCCGACGATATCAGCGACGAGATCGGCGCGCACCTGCGGATCGAGGAGCAGGAGAATCTCGACGCCGGCATGCTGCCGGACGAAGCTCGCTATGCGGCGCTGCGACGGTTCGGGAACGTAACGCTCGTTGAAGAAGGGAGTCGCGAAATCTGGAGTTGGACCTCACTCGAACGCCTCGGCCAGGACCTGCGCTACGGTTTTCGGCAACTCCGGCGCGCGCTATCATTCGCGGTGGTGGCCGTGCTGACCCTCGCGCTCGGAATCGGCGCGGTTGCCGTGATCTTCAGCGTCGTGGACAACGCTTTGCTCCATCCATTTCCCTACAAGGATGCCGACGGCATCAGCGTCTTCCACATTCACAACCTCGATGAGGCGGGCGAGTCCGGGCGACTGGAGCTTTCGGTACCGGAGTTCCTGGACTACCAGGAGCAGAATCACGTTTTCGAAGATATGACCGGCACAGCCGTAGAAGACGTCCTTTACACCGGCCCGGAAACAACGGAACAGCTGGGAGGGGCGTATGTCACCACCAACACATTTCAGTTCCTGGGGGTCCCCCCGGTCCTCGGTCGCTGGATTACGCCAGATGACGGCAGGCCGGACGCGCCTCCCGTGTTTCTCATGAACTACCGGATGTGGCAGGAACAATTCCACGGCGACAGGAGCATTATCGGGACCGCGTTCACGCTGAACGGCGTGTCCCGGCAATTGATCGGCATCATGCCGCCGCGCTTTCAGTACTTCGGGGTTGACGTTTATCTGCCGCTGACCCTGAGCCGCAGCGGCGCGTATGCCGCCGGCTGGCTGGGAGTGCGCGGCATGCCGACGTACCTTCTTCCCGAAGAGCGGCGAAAGCCCGGTGTGAGCCTCCAGGCGGTGGCAGCCGACCTGAACGT
Organism: Terriglobia bacterium; assembly: GCA_030038235.1. Taxonomy (GTDB): domain Bacteria; phylum Acidobacteriota; class Terriglobia; order UBA7540; family UBA7540; genus Gp13-AA77. The sequence goes on along the minus strand of JASHPE010000348.1, from coordinate 11,601 downwards.
GATTGCTCAGCGGCTTTCGAAGGTGTATCCCAAAGACTATCCGAAGCGCTTCAACGTCCAGCCGGTTGGCCTCGCGAGCGATGTGGTGGGCGACTTCAAGGCGATGCTTTATATCCTGCTGGCCGCCGTCGGGATGCTACTTCTGATCGCCTGCAGCAATGTGGCCAACCTGCTGCTGGCGCGGGCCACATCGCGCCAGAAAGAGATCGCGATCCGGGCGTCGATTGGGGCCGGACGAGGCCGGCTGATCCGGCAACTTCTGGCGGAGAGCGCGATTCTGGCGGGCATGGGCGGCTTAGTGGGCATTCTTTTCGCCTACTGGGGACTCAAGGCGGTGATGGCTGCGATGCCGCTGGACGCGCTCCCCAGCGAGTCAGCGGTCACGTTGAATTCGGCGGTGCTGCTGCTGACCCTGGCGGTTACCGCGCTTACCACAATCCTTTGCGGCCTAGCGCCCGCGCTGCATGCGGTTCGTGCCGACTTGCAACCGCAACTGCAGGACGCCGGCCGCGGGGTCAACAGCGGGTTCCGGCACGCCGGCCTGCGCTCGGGACTCGTCGTAGCCGAGGTGGCGCTCTCGATCGTCCTGCTGGCAGGCTCCGGTCTGATGATGCGGAGTTTCTTTGCTGTGGAACATGTGGACCTTGGCTTCAACCCGCAAAACATCCTCGACGAACAACTGGCCTTCCCAAAGGGACAATCGAGCGCCGCCCAGCAGTCGAAGATCTTTTTCCAACAGCTCCTGCCACGCATTGCCGCCTTGCCCGGGGTGCTAGCCGTTACTGAGGCGGTTACCTTGCCGCCGTTTGGCGGACCGTTGAGTGACGTGACGGTGCCGGGCAGGACGCACACCGAGCGCTGGAACGCCATGTTCGAGCTGTGCAGCGAAGGCTGGTTCCGCACCATGGGAGCGCCCCTGGAACGCGGAAGGCTGCTTTCTGAAACCGACATCGATTCGGCACGCATGGTGGCGGTGATCAATCAGACGCTTGCCCGGCGCTTCTTCGGTGGGGCCGATCCTATCGGGCAAAGAATCAAGCTCAACAACCTCGATCTTGCCGCCGGTACATCGAACGACGGTTATTTCGAGATCGTCGGGATCGTGGCCGACACCAGGAACGAGGGCTTGCAGCGGCCGGTACTGCCCGAGGCTTTCCTGCCCTACACGGTGTCGGACTTCAACGGTCATGCCTTGCTGGTGAGAACCGCCGGGAATCCCCTCGCTCTGGCGAAGAGCGTCAGCCGGGCCGTGCGGGCCGTGGATGCCGGCGTTGCGCTGCGACGCACCAGCTCGATTGAGAGCTTTCTCAAGGATTACGCCTTCGCACAGCCCAGGTTCGGTCTGGTGGTCTTGGGGGCGTTCGCCGGAATCGGTTTGATCCTGGTGATCACCGGCGTCTTCAGTGTGATGGCCTACTCTGTCTCGCTGCAGACGCACGAAATTGGGATTCGTATGGCGCTGGGCGCGCGGCGCAACGGCGTGCTCGGGATGGTGCTCGGGCGGGGACTGCGGCTGGTGGCGCTCGGGATCATTCTCGGCGAAATTGCCAGTCTCGTCCTGACGCGCCTGCTCGCGAGCGAAATCTGGGGCGTTTCCGCGCGCGATCCGCTGACGCTCGCCGGCATTGCCGTGATTATCGCGGCTGCGGGCGCTCTTGCTTGCCTGCTTCCGGCGCGCAAGGCATCGCGCGTCGATCCCATGGCGGCGCTTCGCTATGAGTGATTGCCGATTTTGGATTGAACGAGCCGTCAGCCATCAGCTGTCAGCAATCAGCCTTCAGCAAATCGAATTCGTCGAGGGCGATGTCTCTGAGATCTGAAAGCTGACGGCAGAAGGCTATTCCATGACTTGGAAACGACAATTCGCAAGATTCCGCGCACTGTTCGCCCGACAAAAGCCATCGGACGACCTCGGCGAGGAGTTTCGCGCTCACCTTGCGATGGAGGAGCAGGACAACCTCGAAGCCGGCATGTCTCCTGACGAAGCTCACTATGCCGCGCTGCGACGATTCGGCAACGTGACTCTGGCAGAGGAAGGGAGCACCGAAATGTGGAAATGGCTCTGGTTTGAACAACTGATTCAGGATGTCCGCTACGGTCTGGGGCAACTTCGCCGCAAGCCGGGCTATACGGCGGTGGCGGTGCTGACGCTGGCGCTTGGCATTGGCGCCAATACGGCAATCTTCAGCCTTATCGACGCGGTCAGGCTGCGGATGCTGCCCGTCGAGAAGCCGGACGAGTTGCTGCTCGTGGAACGCTACAATCCCCGTTGGGGCGAGGCCTCAACCAGCTTCACCAATACTCTGTGGGAGCAAGTTCGCGACCAGCAGGACGTCTTCTCGGGCGCCTTTGCCTGGAGCAGCGACAAGCTCGATCTCGCCCGCGGCGGCGCCGTGCATCCGGCAAACACGGTCTGGGTGAGCGGCGGATTCTTCAACACCCTCGGACTTCGACCTGCCGCCGGACGCCTGATCGCCGCGTCCGATGACCAGCGCGGCTGCCCCGCTGTGGCCGTGCTGAGTTACGGCTTCTGGCAGGACCACTACGGCGGTGCGGCGAGCGCCATCGGCAGCACGCTCTCGCTCAACGATCACCCGTTTGAAGTGATCGGGGTCGCGCCTTCCGGCTTTTTCGGAATGGATGTCGGCGAGAAGTTCGACGCGGCAGCTCCGATCTGCGCGACGGCGATCATCGACGGCGAGAAAACGCGGCTGGACCATCGCTCCTGGTGGTGGCTGAGCGTGGCAGGCCGAGTCAAGCCGGGCCTGAGCCGGTCCCAATTGAGCGCGCGATTGAAGGTGCTCTCGCCAAGCATTCTAACGGCGGCCGTGCCCCACGACTGGTCGGCGGACGGGCAGCAGAACTTCGTAAAGCAATTTTTGGTAGCAGATTCCGCCGCTACGGGGTTGTCATCGCTGCGGAGGCAGTTCGATGAACCTCTTCAAGTCCTGATGGGCGTGGTAGGCCTCGTGCTGCTGATCGCCTGCGCCAACATCGCCAGCCTCATGCTGGCCCGCGCGGCCGCCCGTCACAAGGAAATCGCAGTGCGGCAGGCGCTAGGTGCAAGCCGCGGGCGATTGATCCGGCAACTGCTCACCGAATGCCTGATGCTCTCACTGCTGGGGGCGCTGCTCGGAGTTCTCTTCGCGCGCTGGGGCACGGCCCTGCTGGTCCGTTACATCTCGACCGCACGGAATACGGTCTTCCTGGACCTTTCGCTGGACGGTCGCGTGCTCGGATTCACGATCGCAATTGCAGCACTCACCGCCATTCTGTTTGGTCTCCTGCCCGCCCTGCGGTCCACAAGCGTGTCGCTGACTTCAGCGATGAAGGGAAGCCAGGCGCTCGAAGTCGACCGTCCGGCGCGCTTTCGCAGCCGCAGGTGGATTGTGGCTACGCAGGTGGCGCTCTCAATGGTCTTACTGGTGGCCGCGGGACTGCTCTTGCGTAGCTTCGCCAAGCTCGCAACCCTCGACATCGGCTTCGATCGCAACAATGTCCTGATGGTGATGGCCGATCTCAAAACTGCGAAAATCGCGCCCGAGCAACAGCTAGCAACCTATGACGAGATCGAGCGCCGCCTCAGCGCTCTGCCAGGCGTTGTCTCGGTCGGCCGGTCGGTGATGACGCCCCTCAGCGGTGGTGCGTGGAACAACAGCATCCACACCGACTGGTCGAAAGCCTTGACCGGCGACGACGTGCTGGCGTGGTTCAACTTCGTGTCGCCTGGATTCCTCGGCACGCTCCACATGACGCTGCTGGCCGGACGTAATTTCAACTCCGGCGATACCAAGGCTTCGCCCGCCGTAGCCATCGTCAACCAGACGCTGGCGCGCAGATTCTTTCCCGGGCTGAATCCTATCGGCAAGACGTTCCGTATCGAGGATCATGCCGACAAGCTGGGTGCGCCGGTCGAGGTCGTGGGAATTGTCAGGGACGCCAAGTACGAATCGCTCCGCGTTGAGATTCATCCCACCGCGCTCTTCCCCGCCGCGCAGGTTCCGGACCACTCTTCGACTGAGACCTTCGAACTGCGCAGCGCGATACCGCCGTCGGCCCTGGTCGGTCCGGCACAGGCCGCGGTCGCCTCCGTGAATAAACAAATCCCGCTCCAATTTCATACCCTGGCCGAGCTGGCGAACGACTCGATGGTTCAGGAGCGCTTGCTGGCCCTACTGTCGGGTTTCTTCGGAGCCTTGGCGCTGCTGCTGGCGATGATCGGCCTGTACGGCACCCTCAGCTACCAGGTGACGCAGCGGCGGACCGAGTTCGGCGTGCGCATGGCATTGGGCGCTGGAGCCGGATCCATCTTGCGCCTTGTCCTTGGTAACCTGATCGCGGTGCTGGCGGCCGGTCTCGGGGCCGGAGTTCTGATCTCGCTTGCGGCCACGCGCGTCCTGCAACAGATGCTGTTCGGCCTCGGCCCGCGCGACGCTGTGACTATGATCGCCGCCGGGGGCGTGCTATCGATTGTGGCGCTGATTGCGGGATACATTCCCGCACGACGCGCCACGAAAGTGGATCCTATGGTGGCGCTGCGATATGAGTGAAGCCATCAGATGTCAGCAATCAGCCGTCAGCAAATCGAATTTGCTGAGAGCCATGTCTCTGAGAGCTGAAAGCTGATGGCTGAAAGCTGCTCCATGAGAGTAAGGCTCTCAGCGATCAGCCCTCACAAGGGCAGGGCTGACTGCTGAAAGCTGAGGACCGAAAGCTGCTTGCGCTTCGATGCGGCCAGCCTCGCGAGATCCACGCCTTCGTGCTCGAGCAGCCAGCGCTTCCGTTCCAGTCCGCCGCCATATCCCGTAAGCGACCCATCGGCGCCGATCACGCGATGGCAGGGTACTACGACAGCAATCGGGTTCGAACCGTTCGCCAGGCCCACCGCTCGAACCGCTTTCGGGCGGTTCAGTTGTGCGGCGAGGCCGCCGTAGCTTAGGGTGGTGCCAGCGGGAATCGCTCGGAGCGCCGCCCATACCTCCCGCTGAAAAGCTGTCCCGGGCGCATTCACCCGCACGGCGTCGATGGCGTGCAGGTCACCGGCCAGATACGCCTCCAGCGCCCGGCCCGCCGTCGATGCCGCCCCCCGAAGCTTCAGGCCGATATCGTCCCTCCTGTGTTGACGGCGCAAGAGCCGGCCCACTTCATCTTCATCGGCTCGCTCGGCTCGATCCCCTGGGGCTTGCCAATGCAAAAAACAGAGAGTATCGTCCTGGTCGGTCACCAGGAGCATGTCACCGCATGGCGCGGCTACGCGTTCGAAGTAGAATAAGCCCGAATCGTCTTCAGATTGCATCGCCCAGACCCTCCCGGCAAAAAACCTATTCTCCGCGATTCCATCCTCGTTGACCAACCAGAATCCGACCTGCCGAATGCGTAAGCTATTGAAATCATTCAGAAAATAAAGTTTCTCACTTTCTCAATTTTACCCACTGTCTCATTCAGAAGTGCTAGCCTCGACAGGATGAGGGGTTTGCTGTAGCGCCGGTGTCCTCACCGGCGGTTTTTCAGGTCGAGCGCGCCGGTGGGGACACCGGCGCTACAGCAAACTGGACTACTACCCGGGAATGAGGAGATGTCGGCAGTTGACAGTTCACAGTCGACAGTTGAGATGGAAGGCGAGCGTGAAGTGGAAATCGAAATTATCGGTCGGGATTCCCCTCGACAGCTTCGTTTCGGGGGCTACGCGGGAAGCTTGGGCATGTCTGGGCACTATCGGGCAAAATCGCGGGAATCGCGACTGGAGGAGCCCCCTTCCCCCATAAGAATTGCACAATTTCGCAAAACGAAGCTAAGGAAGTTACGGGAATCCTCCTTTGGGAAAGACAGGCACAAGGAAACTGAAGAAATGCGCGGCCTATTCCAAGGTTGATTCTCGATTGACGATTGCCGATTGAAAGGTGACCCAGCCATGATCAGCGACCTCTTATGTCGTTTGCGCGCTCTGCTCCGGCGAAAATCCGTGGAAGACGAGCTGGACGGTGAGTTGCGCGCGCACTCCGAGCGTCAAGTGGAGAAGTTCGTGAAATCGGGCCTGTCGATGGGCGAAGCGAAGAGACGGGCACGGCTGGAATTCGGTGGCAGCGAGCAAGTTAAGGAAGAATGCCGCGACGCGCGCGGCGTGAGCTTCATCGAGACCACGATTCAGGATCTGCGCTACGGTTTGCGTCAGTTGCGACGGGCTCCGGGTTTTGCGATTGCCGCCGTGCTGACACTGGCGCTTGGAATCGGCGCCACAACGGCAATTTTCAGCGTGGTTGACGCGGTCCTTCTCCATTCCGCGCACTACGCAAGGTCATCCGAGCTCGTCGTGATCACTGAACGAGGCCCACAGACGGCCGCCGGCTCGATCAATGAAGTTCCTCCGGGAGATTTCATTGACTGGCAAGAGCAAGTGCCGGGTTTCCAGGGGATAGCCGCTTATCAATCGTGGGAATTTCACGCCTTGTCGGGAGGTGTTGAGCCGGACGAAGTGTGGGCCTCGCCGGTTACACCCAACTTGTTTCGTTTGCTGGGCGTCAATGCCGTCCGCGGACGCACTTTCGCCCCAAACGAAACCCAGGCTGTAATCCTGAGCCATCAGTATTGGGAAACCCACTTTGCGTCTGACCCCGCCGTGATCGGGAAGGCTCTCGCGCTCGACGGCAAGCCCTACACCGTGGCCGGCATTGCGCCCGCAGACTTCGAGTTTCCGGCGGCCAACACGCAAATGTGGGTTCCTATTGTATTCACTGCCGCGGAAAGGGCCGACCATGACGACCGCAAACTTAGCGTAATCGCCCGCTTGCGGCCCGGCGTGACAATCGGGCAGGCTCAGGCGCAAATGGACACCGTAGCTCATCGGCTGGGAGCGCAGTATCCCAAGACGAACGCCGGATGGAGCGCTCCCGTCAGTCCGTTCAGAGCTCCGGAAGTCCAGGGCACCTTGCGCTCGGCGATTCTCGCCCTGCTCGGCGCCGTGGTGTTTATGCTGATGATCGTTTGCGCGAACGTGGCGAGCATGCTGCTGGCGCGCGGAACAACGCGCCAGGGCGAAATGGCCACCCGCGCCGCCCTGGGCGCAGGTCGCGCGAGACTCGTGCGGCAGTTGCTGGTCGAAAGCGTATTGCTGGCGGCCGCCGCCGGGGCCGGCGGACTCGTCCTCGCGCGCTGGGGTCTGGCTGTAATCGTCAATCTGGTTCCGAAGTACAATCTGGTTGAGACCCAGGCCCTGCATCAGATTTCCATGAATCCCGCCGTCTTTGGATTTGCGGCAGCGCTTTCCGTGCTGACAGGAATCGTGGTCAGCTTGCTGCCCGCCGCGCGCGCCTCAAAAGTGGACATCAATGCCTGGCTCAAGGAGCACGGCAGGACGTCGTCAGGCAGCCGCGGTTCGCGCCTGCAGCGCGCGCTCGTGGTCTCGGAGATCGCGCTCGCTCTGGTGCTCCTGATCGGCGCTGGCCTGATGATTCGGAGCTTCGACCGGCTGGCTTCGGCCCCGACCGGATTCGATCCCGACCACCTCCTCACCGTCCGCGTACCGCTGATGAACTACAAGTACTCGCAGGGGCCGCAATCGGCAGCCTTCTATCGCGAAGTTTTGCGAAGGATCCAGGCGATTCCTGGCGTGAAGGCAGCGGGAATGGCCACCAATCTGCCGTTCACTGGGTTTCACACGACTCTGGAGTTTCCCAGCGACCCGAGTTCGCCGGCGGCCGGCGCCGCTACCACCTACGTTGTCGGCCGCAGCGTAAGTCCCGGTTACTTTGGCGCCATGGGAATTCCATTGAAAGATGGACGCGATTTTACTGACGCCGATGGCGAGCAGGGCGCAGGCTGCGTTCGGATCGTCAATGAAGCGATGGCGCGCCAATTCTGGCGTGGACAGGATCCTGTCGGCAAGCAGATCTTCGGCGCTTGTCCGAAAGACGCGCCCGCGTTGATCGTGGGCCTGGTCGGCGACTCCGAGCAAAACGCGGTGGGCTCTCCGGCAGAGCCAGAACTGTACGAGCCCTACGCGCAGCACGCCTGGGCCTCGTTCCTCGTGACTTTCGCCATCCGGACCGCGGCCGATCCCGTCGGGGTGGCTGCGGCTGTGCGTCACGCCGTGCGGCAGGTGGATAGCGATCAGCCCGTGATCCAGATGCGAACCATGGAAGAGGTGATTTCCGAATCGATCTGGAGACAGCATGTATCCGCCTCGATGCTGGGCATCTTTGGAGCGATCGCTCTGCTTCTGGCGACCGTCGGCATTTACGGCGTGCTCTCGTACTCGGTCAGCCGGCGCACGCACGAGATCGGCATCCGGTCGGCTCTCGGCGCTACGCGGCGAGATCTCTTGCGGATGGTGATCGGAGAAGGATTGCTTCTCACGCTGCTGGGCGTTGCTGCGGGGATTGTAGCCGCGCTCGGCCTCACGCGGTTGCTGACCGGCTTGCTATACGGAGTCCAGCCGAGAGATCCGCTGACGTTTGCAGCCCTGTCGCTGTTGCTCGGCGGCGTCGCTGTGCTTGCCACCTACATTCCGGCGCGACGCGCGGCGAAAGTCGATCCCATGGCGGCCTTAAGGCATGAGTAATTGCCGATTTTCAAGTGGGTGAGCCCTCAGCGACAGCCTTCAGCGCGTCAGCGCTCAGTCCGCTTCCGGATGAGCCGCCGGCCTTGCTGAACGCTGATTGCTGATGGCCGACGGCTGCCGCAATGCGCTGAGTTCCTCCGGCGATATTCCGCGCCAGCATCCCACCTCCAGACCTTCGAGCGTCAGCGGACCGATCGCCGTACGCACCAACTTGAGGACCTTGAAGCCCACGGCTTCCACCATGCGGCGTACTTCGCGATTCTTGCCTTCGGTCAGGACGATTTCAAGCAAGGTGTATTTCCCGCGGTCCTCGAGGCGCCGCACGGATACGGGTCGCGCTTCGTCGCCGCGTTTCATGCGGACGCCCGAAGCAAGCTCGGCGATGGTTGCGTCATCCATCAAGCCGCTGAGTCTCACGCGATACGTCTTGCGCACGCCGGAGTCGGGGTTGGTGACGAAGTGCGCGAATTCGGTGTCGTTGGTGAGGATCAGCAGTCCAGACGTGTCTTTATCGAGTCGCCCGGCTGGTGCAAGCCAGTCGTTCCGGGCGGGCGCAGGTCCGGCGCCGCCAGCCCGGTCGAGCGGGCGGGACGCCCGCGCTCCCAGGCCGCCCGGATGAGCTTGGTCACCGAGATAATCGTAGATGGTCTTGCGACCGGACGGATCGCCGTGGCTGACGATCACGCCCTTGGGTTTGTAGAACAGCAGGTAGACCTTGCGCTCGGGTCGCAGCCGTTGGCCGTCGAGCTGCACGTTGTCCTTGCCCGGCGTCACCCAGGATTCCGGATCGCGCACGACGCGGCCGTTCAGACGCACTCGTCCGTCGGTGATCGCCTTGCGCGCCACGCTGCGCGATGTCACGCCGAAGCGCGAAAGCAGGCGATCGAGCGTCATGGTGGGCTTTGATTTCATGAGAAGAACCGGGAGACTACACGGCCAGCGGCTTTTCATCGAGGTAAATGAACGCCTGCACCATGGGATCTTCGCAGACATCGAGCTTGCCGATCGGCCCGAAGAAAGCCACGCGGCCCTCTACCAGGAAGACCACGCGATCGGCGAGTTTGCGGGCCAGCCGCATGTCGTGCGTGACCACGATCGAAGTGAGACCGGTCCGTCGCTTCAGCTTCAGGATCAGATCGCCGAGAGTCGCGGCCATCAGGGGGTCGACCATCGTGGTCGGCTCGTCGTAAAGCAGACATTCGGGCTCGGCGGCGAGCGCCCGCGCGATGGCCACCGCGCGCTTCATGCCCGTGCTCAAGCTCGACGGCATCACGTCCCGGGATTCGGTCAGCTCTACCTGGCCCAGAAGCTCGTCCACTCTTGCTTGAATCTGCTCCTCAGTCATGAGGTGGTTTCGGGCGGCGCGTTCGCGCAGAGGATAGGCCACGTTTTCGGCCACACTCAGGGAATCAAAGAGCGCGCCCGATTGAAATACCATCGTCACGTGGCGCCGCACGTCCAGGAGTTCCTCTTCCGGGAGCTTGGATACTTCCCGGTCTCCCACCCACACTTCGCCCTCGTCCGGCCGCAGAAAGCCCATGATGTGCTTCAGGGTGACGCTCTTTCCCACACCGCTGCGCCCGAGCACCACCAGCATCTCGCCGCGGCGCAGATCAAAGCTGACGTCATCGAGCACAGGCACGTCGAACGCTTTGGAGACGTGCACGAACCGGATATAAGGCTGATCGTCGGCCATCGCTTATCGAATCCTGCGAAGCGCCCGGTCGTAATCTTCGGGCGTATTCAGGTTATCAAAAATAAAGGGTTGAAATCCGGTACGCGCCAGTTCCGGCCACGGCAATACACGCACTTCAACCCTGGGAAAAAAGCTCGTGACCTTGTTACATCCCGTTTCGAGGCTCGCCCGAATAGCCGCACGTGCGCGGCGGCGATAGATCGCGGCCAGCGGCTGGAAGCCCCGGTGCGGCGTTTCGGCCAGGGTGACATCAGCCTGCGAATCGAGCGCCTGCGCCGCGAGATGACGCAGGAAGCCCGCGGGCATGAAAGGCAGATCGCAACTCAGGAACAGGTTGTACTCGGCGCGCGTGCGGTTGAGCCCCGTCACGATGCCTCCAAGCGGGCCCAGGCCCGCGACGCCGTCGGGAAACGCGGGCACTTCGACTCCGAGCGGCGCAGCCCGGAGTCCCGATACGCGCTCCGGCGGACCCAGCACGGCTACGGTTCGCGCCACCGACTGCGCCAGATGCACAGCCCTGGTCAGCAGAGTGCCATCACCCAGGGCCAGGTCCTGCTTCGGACGGCCCATGCGGCGGCTGGCGCCTCCGGCGAGCACGAATCCAGCGAGCTGCGGGTAGCGATCCGGCATGGGCTCAGATTAGCGGCGAGCCGCAACGGGCCTGTAACCTTTGGGGCATCTGATCCATCGTATGTGAGGAGTCAAATTGAGGGCGAAACCCGGTGGTTTCGCCGCCCGATAGCGCAGTCTCAAGGTGTGAGGTCATTATGCGACGCATTCCCTCTCTCATACAGTTGCTGATCGTCCCCTTTGCGGCCAGCATGGTCGCTTGCACAGTGGCGAGTGGCCAGGTTCCCGCCTACAACGGTCCTTCGTACGTGTCCCAGGTGAAGGGCAAGGAGACCGCGGTGCTGGCAGGAGGATGTTTCTGGGGCGTGGATGCGGTCTTCAAGCACGTCAAGGGCGTTAATAACGTGGTCTCGGGCTTCTCCGGAGGGGCGTCGAATACCGCTCACTACGAAGTGGTCAGCACCGGCGAGACGGGGCACGCCGAATCGGTGAAGATCACTTACGACCCCTCCAAAGTCACCTACGCGCAGCTTCTTCGCGTGTTCTTCTCCGTGGCCACCGATCCCACCGAGTTGAACCGCCAGGGGCCGGACGTGGGCACGCAGTATCGCTCCGTCATTTTCTATACCGACGACGAGCAAAAGCAGGTCGCGCTTGCGTACATCGACCAGCTCAACAAGGCCCGCGTGTTCGGAGGGCCTATCGTGACCCAGGTAGTGCCTTTCAAGGCCTTCTACGAAGCCGAAGCCTATCACCAGAACTATCTGGCGCTTCATCC
>JASHPE010000347.1 GCA_030038235.1 Terriglobia bacterium | reverse complement strand
CACAATGATACGCGAGCCCCGCGGCAGATTCTTTTCCGACGCGTTCACCACGCGATCGAGGTCGCTGGCGAAGCCGCCCAGGTCGCGGCCCTGCACCGCACCGTAGATGTCGATGACCGGCGCCACGTTGTAGTGCGAGACCAGGGCCATGGAACTGCCGCGCGAGATGTTGGCAAGATTCCCCAGAATCTGAGGTGGCGCGCCGCCCGGCGCGGCGATCGGAATGTTCTGGATGTCCTGGACGGAATCGACATTGTACTGAGGATACTGAGTGGCCACACTGTACTCGACGCCGTTCCCGGGATCGACCCAGAACGAAGGCGCGGTCTGGAAGCTGCCGCTCAGCGAGATCAGCAGATCGCTGGCCACGTTGTTCTCCGTGTACCCGACCTGCGCCGCCCGCGTGCGGTCCACGTCAATCTGGATGCGCGGCAGGTTGAAGGCCTGCTGGATGCGCAGGTCGGCGGCTCCGGGGATGTACTTGATCTTCGCCAGCAACTGGTCGGCAAAACGCCGGTTGGCCTGGAGGTTCGTCCCGACCACTTGGACGTCGATGGGCGCCGGCAGGCCGAAATTGAGAATTTGGCTCACCATGTCGGAAGGCAGGAAGTAGAACAACACGCCCGGAAACTGGCGTCCCAGGTTCATACGCAAGCGGGTGACGTAATCCGCGGTCGGTTTGTGTTGCTGACTTAAGGTAACAAGTATGTCGGCGTCTCCGGTGCCGATGGGAGCGGAGTTGCTGTAGGAGAGGTTAATCGAACTGTAGGGAAGTCCGATGTTATCGATGATGTTGGTGACCTCATTGGCGGGAATCACCTGCCGGATGTATTGCTCCACGTAGTCGCAGAGACGGGCCGTTTCCTCAATCCTGGTGCCGGTCGGAGCTCGCATGTGCAGGGTGAACCGCCCGCTGTCGACCGACGGAAAGAAGTCCCGGCCCAACCAGGGGAACAGGGCAGCGGCCGATCCCAGAAGCCCCAGCAGAAACACAACTGCGAAACGGCCGCGATGTTCCAGGCATGAACTGAGACCCCTCCGGTAGCGGTCGCGCAGCTTTTCGAATGCCCGCTCGAATCGCAACTGCTGCCGCGCCAGCCAGTGTTTCTGTGCTTCGGCCTCGATGTTCTCAGCTTCATGCTCATGACCCCGCAAGAGATACTTGGCCATGGTCGGGACGATCGTGCGCGAGAGGAAATAAGAGGCCAGCATGGCGAAACTTACGGCTTCAGCCAGCGGCACAAACAGGAACCGCGCCACTCCGGTGAGAAAAAACATCGGCACGAACACGATGCAGATGGAAATGGTGGAAACGAACGCCGGCACGGCGATCTGCGCCGCACCATCAAGGATCGCCTGCTGCACCTCCTTGCCCATGGCGATGTTGCGGTTGATGTTCTCGATTTCCACGGTGGCGTCGTCGACCAGAATCCCGACAGCGAGCGCGAATCCTCCCAGGGTCATGATGTTGATCGTCTCACCGAGGGCGCTCAACAGGACTAACGAGGTCAGAATGGAGAGCGGAATGGAGATGGCCACAATGAGCGTGCTGCGCCAGTTCCCCAGGAAGAGCAGAATCATCGCCGCCGTCAGGCAAGCCGCGATCAGGGCTTCCCGCACCACGCCGACAATGGAGGCGCGCACGAAGATCGACTGGTCCGCCAGCGTATTCACCTCGAGTTCGGGCGGCAGGCCTTTTTCGATCTGAGGCAGCTCGTTCTTGATCTGAGAAATGATGTCGAGCGTGGATGCACTGCCCGTCTTGAGCACGCTCATCAGCACGGACCGCTGGCCGTCCACCCGCACGATATTGGTCTGAGGAGGGAATCCGTCGCGGACCTGGGCAACGTCGCGCACGTAAATCACGGTGTTGCCCACGGTCCTCACCGGCAGGTCGTTCAGCTCATCAACCTTCAAAGGGCTGCCATTGGTCTCCACGTCGTATTCGAAGGGACCGATTTTCGAAGTGCCGGAAGGCAGAATCAGGTTCTGATTTCCGATGGCGGCACTCACGTCCTGCGGCGACAGCCCCTTCGCTTGCATGGCACGGGGATCAAGGTCCACCATGATTTCGCGCTGCTTGCCGCCGTATGGATACGGCATGGCCGCACCTTCAATGTTCAGCAACTGGACACGGATGAAGTTCACTCCCAGGTCAAAAAGCTGCTGCTCGGACAGTCCGCGACCGGAAAGGCCCAACTGCAGAATGGGCACGCTCGAAGCGCTGTACTGAATGATGAGCGGCGGCGTGGTGCCCGGGGGCGCAAATCGCAGCAGCGCATTACAAATCGACGTGATCTGGCTGACGGCCAGAGCGATATTCACGTGCGGTTGGAAGAAAACCTTGATAACCGAAAGGCCAAACAAGGTCTGCGACTCGATGTGTTCGATGTCGTTGACGGTCGTCGTCATCCCACGCTCGTTGCTGGTCACGATGCGGTCCGCCATCTCCTCGGGAGACAGGCCTTGGTAGCCCCAAAGCACGCTGACGACGGGAATGTTGATATTGGGAAAGATGTCCTTGGGTGTATCCAGAATCGCCAGGATGCCGAGAATCAACGTCAGAATCGAGGTGACGACGAAGGTATACGGCCGCCGCAGCGCGAGTCGTACAATCCACATAGGTCCACCGCTATCAGGAGCCGGTCAAGCCGGCCATGCTCCCCTCTTTGATGCCGGCACAGCAGCCTCGGTGCTGTACAGGACGTTGAGGGGTCCGTGATAACTGAAGATTCCGGATGGCGCTTTCGAGCATAGTTAGACGGATTTCGCAGGCCTGAAGTTGCGCCCGCCTTATCTGCTGTAGCGCCGGTGTCCTCACCGGCGATTTCTTCAGACCGCGAGCGCCGGTGGGGACACCGGCGATTTCTTCAGACCGCGAGCGCCGGTGAGGACACCGGCGATTTCTTCAGACCGCGAGCGCCGGTGAGGACACCGGCGATTTCTTCAGACCGCGAGCGCCGGTGAGGACACCGGCGATTTCTTCAGACCGCGAGCGCCGGTGAGGACACCGGCGATTTCTTCAGACCGCGAGCGCCGGTGAGGACAC
>JASHPE010000346.1 GCA_030038235.1 Terriglobia bacterium | reverse complement strand
TGGCCTCTGGGCTTGAGGTGTCGCGTCCGCGCCTGCGTACCCATGTCAAGGGAACAGGTGTCACTCTTTGGCCACAGGTTGCCAGGAGTCTAGGGGCGCCCGCGGTTCAGTCTGGACCGACCCAGCGCAACTGGATTACGTTGCCGCCGGCCCGGCGACTATCAAGTTACGTTGCGGCAGGCCGGATAGGGGGACTTATGGGCGACGGATCCGCTTGTCGGGTCTTGATGGTTTACCCGGCGTTCTTCGGCGATACTTTCTGGAACTACAAGGAGGTCTGTCAGCTTCTGGGAGCCAAGTATACCGCGGCTCCGTTGGGGCTGATCACTGTTGCGGCCCTGTTGCCGAAGTCCTGGGACGTTCGGCTCATCAACCGCAATACCGAGGAGCTGACCGAAGCCGACGTTGTCTGCGCCGACATGGTCATGACGGGCGGCATGCTGCTCCAGCAAGCCGACACGCTCGAGATCGTCAGGCTGGCGCAGAGCCATGGCAAGTGCGCGGTCGTCGGCGGACCGGACGTCACGTCGAGCCGGCACCTCTATAGCAGTTCGGATTTTCTGGTGCTCGGCGAAGCCGAAGGCATTATCGACAAGTTCATTGCCGCTTGGGAAGCCGGCGAACGGTCGGGTGTGTTCGAAGCTGAAAAATTTACAATCGACGTCACCAAGACACCGATTCCGCGCTTCGACCTGCTCAAATTTGATCAATACCTGTACATCGGCGTGCAATACTCGCGCGGGTGCCCGTTCACGTGCGAGTTCTGCGACATCATCGAACTCTATGGCCGGGTCCCGCGCGCGAAGACCACGCCGCAAATGCTCGCCGAGCTAGAGCGACTCTACGAGCTTGGCTATCGCGGCCACGTTGATTTTGTCGATGACAATCTGATCGGCAACAAGAAGGCGCTCAAGACGCTTCTGCCCGAAGTCGCACACTGGCTCAAGAGCCACGATTACCCGTTCGAATTCTCGACAGAGGCCTCCATCAATCTCTCCGATGATGGGGAACTGATGCAGCTGATGCGGGAGGCGAATTTCTTCGCCGTCTTCGTCGGTATCGAGAGCCCGGATCCCGCGACCCTGAGGCTGACCAAGAAAAAGCAGAACACACGCCGCAACATTGCCGAGAGCATCCACAAGATCTATGCGTACGGCATGTTTGTGAATGCCGGCTTCATCCTCGGATTCGATGGCGAAAAAGAGTCGGTCGCCGATGCCATGGTCGAGTTGATCGAGGACGCAGCCATCCCGCTCTGCATTGTCGGGCTGCTCTACGCCCTACCGGGCACGCAGCTGACCCGGCGGCTAGAGGCGGAGGGCCGCCTTCATGCCCAACATGACGTTTTCAGTCCAGGCGACCAGTGTACGCACGGCTTGAACTTCGAGCCCTCAAGGCCGCTTCGCGAGATCCTTGTGGACTACAAGAGCGTCCTCGAACGCGTGTTTGATCCTCACGTTTACGCCAAACGCCTCGATCGGCTCGCCTCCATGCTCGATCGCTCGGGGCGACCGCTGGCGTTGCCCGAAGGCGATCTGCGTCACAAGTTCACCTCGATCGAGCGGGCGCATCGGATTGTGACCCAGATTCCGGGGGCCCGCGAGCCGTTTTGGAAGACCTTGACGACTTGCGCCAAGAGCAATCCAGGAGCCTTGCGCTATATTGTTATGCTGATGGCGATTTACCTGCACCTTGGCCCGTATTCGCGCTTCATCATTGGGGCGGTCGAGCGCCGGATCGCTGCACTTGACGCGGAGGCTCTTGTGCCGGCGGTCGCGGCGGAGTAGCTGCGAGCGAGATCGCCGGCACCTCCGCTGTGGTCTTCGAACCCAGGCGAGACCAGACTGGCCGCGTGTTGGGCAGGATCGTCGTGCCGTTTTGAACCCCTATGTCGATTGCTCAAAAACTGGGATTGCGGCTCAAGCGTGCGGTGGATGCCACGACGGGGGCGCTCTCCGCGCTGCTTCTCGATGTGATCGGCTGGATCGATCCGATCCGTCTCGCGAATTTCACTGCCGCCTTCATGCGGACCGTCGGACCCTGGTTTCCAGAGCACCGGATCGGCCGTGCAAATCTGCAGGCAGCGTTCCCAGAAAAACCTGCTGCCGAGATCGAGGCCATCCTGTCCGGGGTGTGGGACAATCTCGGCCGGCTTGCCGCGGAGTTCGCTCACCTGGAGCGGCTCTGGGGTGGCGAGCGCCATGCCTACGGCACGGAGCGCGTCGCGTTCGGGCAGAAGGCTCTGGAGATCTTCGAGCAACTGCGCTCCGACGGAAAGCCCGCCCTGATCTTCGCTGCGCACCTTGCCAACTGGGAGATTCCGGCCCTCGCCGCTGCGGCGCTCGGTTTCGACTCTACCGTTCTGTTCCGTCTGCCGAACCTCGGCGGCGTTGCCGAGGCGATCGTCGGGAGGCGGGTCGCTCACATGGGCCAATTGATCCGCACCGGCCCTGACGCTCCGTTTCGTCTCGCCCGTGCGCTTGAGGCGGGGAGCCACGTCGGGATGCTTGTCGATCAGCATTACACCAAGGGGGTCGACGTCATGTTCTTCGACCGCCGCTGCAAGGCGAACCCGCTGCTGGCGCGGCTGGCTCGCCATTACGATTGTCCCATCCATGGCGTGCGCATCATTCGCGTTGGCAATTGCCAATTCCGCGGTGAGGTCACCGACCCGATCGACGTGCCGCGCGATCCGGACGGGCGGGTCAATGTCCAGGGCACGATGCAGGCCATCACCACGGTGGTCGAGCAATGGGTGCGAGAGTACCCAGAGCAGTGGTTGTGGCTGCACCGGCGCTGGCGGTGACCGCCACCAGGTCCCGGGCCTGTTGATCACCGACTGCTGCCGCCGCCGCGGTCCGCGAAAGTGGCGCCTTCATGCATCAGGAGCCAGCGTTTGCGCTCGAGACCCCCACCATAGCCAGTGAGTGATCCGTCTGCCCCGAGCACGCGATGACAAGGCACGACGACGCTGATCGGATTGGCACCGTTCGCGCGGCCGACAGCGCGCACCGCCTGAGGTACGCCGAGCGCCGCGGCCAGCGCCCCATAGCTCATCGTCCGGCCCGGTGGGATCGCCCGTAATGCCGTCCAAACCGCACGCTGGAACGGCGTCCCGCCCGTGTGGCATGCGATGCTGCCCAGTTGCTCGAGCCCTCCGGCAAAATAACCCTCGAGGGCCGCTCGCGTGCTGCGAGGTGCTCGTCCGTCCTCGAGCGACAGGTTTGATCCGTGGTGTAGGCGCAGGAGGCGCTGCATTCGCGGTGCGTAGTCCTCCCAATCAAGCGCGCGCAGACGATGGTTCTCGTCCGTGATGACTAGCGCCTGACCGAGCGGCGTCCTTATTCGACAGAGCGTGAGGCGTTCAAGCGGCCGGTCGAGCACGCAAACCTCCCGAAAGGTCCAAAGGGACGGACATCCGGCGACTCGCGCTGGGCCCGGTCGTCCAACCACAAGGCCGCGGCCGCGACGCGCGCAAGACGCGGTCTTGATCCATGCCTCATTCTTTGGGAGGGCCGGATCGCGTGTCT
>JASHPE010000345.1 GCA_030038235.1 Terriglobia bacterium | reverse complement strand
GTACGATTCATCCACGTAGCACCAGCGCCAGTCCTGCCCCGCCTCCGCGGACCGCATCACCGCGTGACCGGAGCTGTGGAAATGCGCGGTGGCATGCCGGCCACGCGACGAATCGCAACAGCCGACGTGTCCGCAGGTCAGGCACATGCGCAGCGCCACCCACTGGTCGCCCGACTTCAGACACTCCTCGCAACCCGCGCCGCGCGGGGCCACATCACGGACCTGATCGAGGTGGGAACAAGCTTTTGCCATGGAGAATCCTCCTTAGCGTGCCAGCGTTTCCCCCGGCGCGGCAAATTCGATATCGCTAATCATTTGACGTGGTACCGGCTTCAATGGGTTCTGCCGGTTCAAAAGAATCGTCCTGGCTGAAGCCCTGCGCATCATGGACGCCATTACCGTTCGCCAGTCCTGCCTTCTTCTCGTTCTGCCTCTGCTGCCGGCGCTCGCGTTTCATTTGGGCCTTTTCGCGCAGTTTATGCTCGCGCTGGCGTTTCTTGAAAGTTTGACTTGGTTTTGCCATCCATTAACCTCACGCAGGATTCGCCTGCACACAGATTCACTTCGATCCTATTGCCGGGAAGCACGCGGGCAAATTCGCCTGCCTGCTCCGCTCCAAATTTCACTTGGGCTCAGGAAGCGGGATTCTCAGCTAAGGGCGCAGCCGCTTTTGGAGCATCAATCTATCAATCTTACACGATTCGCGGTGCGCACTGGGAGAATTAGTTGCGCCTGCTGACGCGAACCGTTGGCGTTGGCGCTGGCACGCTCGTCGCGTCAAGCTCGGGCGCACAGGCGCGTGATCTGCTAAACTCGCAATCGAGTGGGTACTTTCCACAAATTGAGAGCTATGAAGACCGAGCGGCGAGCGGATTCGAGATCCGTACGCTTTGGGTCGACATTGGGCGGGTGCGGGCTCGCGTGCGTATTGCTATTTCTGGCGGCAGCCGTCCCCTTTGGCGCCGAGAAGCTGCAGGATCTGAAGCCGCAAGGCTACGTCAACGATTTCGCCGGGGTCATCTCAGCGGATACGCGGAGCCGCCTTACGGCGCTGTGTACGGAGGTCGATCAGAAGGCGCAGGCCCAGATTGCTGTGGTTACGGTGCATAATCTTGACGGCGATTCGGTCGAGGATTTCACCAATCGCCTTGGAGATCAATGGGGCGTGGGACACAAAAGCAGCCGCGGCGTTCTGATTCTGCTGGCGGTCGACGATCACAAATACCGTGTCGAGGTCGGCTACGGCCTGGAGCCGATCCTGAACGACGCCAAAGTGGGCGACTTCGGACGCGCGATCGTTCCGGCGCTGCGGCGCAACGACTATAGCGGAGCAGTGCTGCAGCTCACCTGGTCGGTTGCTTCTGTAATCGCGCAGGATCGCGGCGTGACTCTGAGCGGAACGCCGCCGCCGCGGCCCACCAGCTCTGACGATTCAGACTCCTTGCCGCCGGGCGTCGCATTCCTGATCTTTGTTCTGCTGTTTGGTGGCGTGAGTCTTCTGATCCGCCGGGCTCGGGGCGGTCGTGGCGGCTGGTGGGGCGGGCCCGGGCCTTGGATTATTGGCGGGCTCGGACGCGGCGGGTTTGGCGGTGGATTTGGCGGCGGCGGTGGCGGCGGATTTGGAGGATTCGGCGGCGGCAGCTTCGGCGGCGGCGGCGCCAGCGGAAGCTGGTGATGGAATTGACGATTGTCGATTGACGATTGTCTGCGCGACCTCAACCTCAAAGGCGACGGTGCGAGATGGATGAGCAACTGACACAACTCCTGCGCGACCTGACGCAAGCGGAGGGATCGAACCTGCTCTCGGTGACCCTTTACGGCTCGGCGGCCACAGGAGAGTTCCATGCCAAGCACTCCGATTTGAACCTGCTGTGTCTGTTCGAGAAGCTCGATGCCGATACGCTCGCCCGCTTGAATCCGGTCACGCGGAAGTGGGTGCGAAAAGGCCATCCACCACCGCTGGTGTTTGCCGCCTCACAACTGTCGCGAGCGGCCGACGTATTTGCCATCGAACTGCTCGACATAAAAGCGAGCCACAAGGTGCTTCAGGGCGCCGACCTGGTAGCGGAGATTGACGTGCCGCTGGCGCTGCACCATCTGCAAGTGGAGCGCGAGCTGCGCCAGGCGTTGGTGCGCTTGCGTGAGCACTATTTGGCAGGAGACGGCGACGCGAAAGCCGCGCTCAGGCTGATGACGGCATCGGTTTCGACGTTCGCCACGTTGTTCCGGCACGCAGCCGTGACGCTGGGCGATCCTGTGGATGAGCTGAAGAAGCCGGCACGCAAGCGTGAATCGATCGACCGTCTGGCGGCTATGCTCAAGTTCAGCGCTCGCCCGTTCCACACTGCCATCGATCTGCGCGAAGGCAAGATCGACGCGGGCAAACTGGACGCCGGCGCGCTGTTCAGCGAGTATCTGTCCGCCGTGAGTCTTGTAGTCAATGAGGTTGATCTGCGCCTGGCCGATCGCAGCGGAACGTAAAACCGTCAGGCTCTCAACTTGGGGGTAACTATGAAGAAGCTCTTGATCGTGCTTGGAATTCTCGTGCTGCTGGCCTTGATCTTCGGCAGCATGTACGTGAGCGCCCGCAATCAGATGGTGACCAAGAACGAAGCCGTCAACGCTGCGTGGTCGCAGGTGGACGTGGTGCTGCAGCGCCGCGCCGATCTCATCCCCAATCTGGTCGAGACGGTGAAGGGCTACGCCGCGCAGGAGCAGACCGTCTTCGCGGACGTGGCCAACGCGCGCGCCGCTCTGCTTTCCGCGCGCGATCCCGCCAGCAAAATCGCGGCGAACGGCCAGTTGGACGGCGCCCTCGGACGCTTGCTTGCGATCGTCGAGAATTATCCTCAGCTCAAGTCAAACGAGAACTTCCTGCGCTTGCAGGACGAGCTGGCCGGCACCGAGAACCGCATCGCCGTGGAGCGCCGCAACTATAATCAGGCCCTGCAGGACTACAACACTTTCATCGGCCTGTTTCCCAATAGCATCTTCGCGGGTTGGGCAGGCTTCCACCGCAACGATCATTATTTCCAGGCTTCGGCGCAGGCGCAGCAAGCGCCCAGAGTGGAGTTTCCCGGACCGCAGAAGTGACGATGGCTGCTGTGGCGCCGGTGTCCTCACCGGCGCTGAAAATCACGGGTCAGGACTAAACCGAAATCGCCGGTGAGGACACCGGCGCTACATCAGGCCCGCCTGTCCGAGCATGGAGAGGAATTGGTTGCGCGTGCGCATGTCGATCGACTCCGCCACCAGCTTGCCGCTGCGATCGTAGACGAAACTCTTGGGAATTCCTTCCACAACGAAAAGATCGTTCACCTTGCGTCCCGGGTCGAGCAGGATCGGGTAGCTGATGTTGCGCTGGGCGATGAACGGCTTCACCTTGGCGACGTCTTCGTCGGAAATGGCGAGGATGACGAAGCCCTGATCCCTGAAGCGATCGTAGAGCGCCTGGAGATCGGGCATTTCCTTGCGGCAGGGCGGGCACCACGTGGCCCAGAAGTTCACCAGCACAACCTTGCCGCGCAGCGCGCTCAGCGTCCACGCCTTGCCTTCGATATCGGTCAGCGTGAAATCCGCGTGCTGGCGGCGCTCATCGTCGGCTTCGAGCTTCGCCATCGCGGCCGCGAATTGCGGAGTGTCCAGCGCGGCGTCGACGTGCTCGTAGCGGACGAGAGAGGCCAGTTCAAGATACGGACCCAGGCCCACGCCGCCGTGCTGCTCAGGAGGGCTCTCCCGCAGCGCGTCGGCCAGCGTGGTGGCGACTTCCTGCAAATTGTCGTGGCCGAAATCGCCTTCGGTCGAGAGATTCGCGAGATCGAGTGCAAGGCTCAGCTTGTTGGGACCTGGCGGTAATACGCGGATCTGCAGCGCGAGCCGACGTGTGGTCGTCGCGCGGACATCGTCGGGCAGCGAGCGCAATCCGTTGAGTTGCTCGATAAGGGGCTTCTCGGCGTCGCTCCAGACGGGCCGCTGCACTTGAGCTGCGATGCGCGGCGTGTGACCCAGAAGCAGGAAAATGCCGGCTGCGAAAACGGACGCTACTCTGTAGATGGACGCGCGTGTTCTCATGCCAGAAATCTTACACCCGGCGTGCCGAAGCCACAAAGGAGCCGTCCCTTGTTGCCGGACATCCGCCGTGAGAACATGAAACGGAATCGCCATGTGTCAGACCCAGCGCCTCGCCGGCCACGTGGAAGAGCAGCTTCTGGAACGTAATCGCGTATGCGAAGAATTTTTCTCGCGCGAAGCCGGACGGCTGGCCTTTGCTTGCCGCGAGATGGCCGAGCGATTCCTCAAGGGCGGGCGCCTGCTGGCCTTCGGACGCGGGCCGTATTCGACCGACGCCCAGCACGTCTCGGTGGAATTCGTTCACCCGGTGATTGTGGGCAAGCGCGCTCTGCCCGCCCTCGACTTGTCGGCCGCCTTCTCTGCCTGGATTGAGACGCTTCTCCGGCCTGAGGACATGGTGATGGGATTCGGACCGCCCGAAGGCGATCCGGACGTTCAGACGGCGCTCGACTGGGCGCAATCCCGCCACGCCATGACCTTCGCGCTTCCCGGTTCGCGCGGCTCCTACGCGGTCGAGCCTGCTACCGATCACCCGTTCATCCACCAGGAAGTAATCGAGATTCTCTATCACACGCTGTGGGAAACCGTGCATGTGTTTTTCGAGCATCGCGAGCTTGGCCACGATGTGGGCGAGTCGGCTTTTCTTTATCCATTCCTGGGCCAGGAGAAGCAGTCTACCACCGGGGTGCTCGAGCAGGTGGAGGAATCGATCCGGATGAAGGTTGCCGACGACGCGCGGCTGCGCTGGCAGACGGCGCGCGAAGCGGCCGGACCGATCTCCGATGCCACCGAGGCGATTCGCGAGCGAGTCCTGGCGGGAGGCAAGCTGATTCTGTTCGGGAACGGCGGATCGGCCACCGACGCCAACGATTTCGCCCTCGACTGCGTGCTGCCGCCGGCGGGGTATCGCCCGGTGCCGGCGGTGTCGCTCTCGCTGGAACCCGCAAACAT
This sequence comes from Terriglobia bacterium, assembly GCA_030038235.1. Classification (GTDB taxonomy): domain Bacteria; phylum Acidobacteriota; class Terriglobia; order UBA7540; family UBA7540; genus Gp13-AA77. Next base: position 18,629 of record JASHPE010000345.1, on the reverse strand, counting down.
CACCGCCATCGCCAACGATGTGGGCGCCGAGGTGATCTTTCTGCGGCAACTCATCGCCCAGGCGCTTCCCAACGACGTGGCCGTGGCAATCTCCACCAGCGGCGGATCGCGCAACGTGATCGCGACGCTGGAGGAGGCGCGGAAGCGGGGCCTCGCGACCGTGGCGCTGCTGGGCTACGACGGCGGCGAGGTGCTGCGGCGTGGTCTCGCGGATTTTCCGCTGGTCGTGCGGTCGGATTATATTCCGCGCATTCAGGAAGTGCAGGCGTCCGTTTATCACATCATCCGCGAGTCGCTGGAAAGCTGCCTCGATGCCTAAGATCGAACTCTACGGAACCGCAGGCTGTCCTTACACCGGCGAAATGCGCGAGTGGCTGGAGTGGCGTGGGCAGGAATATGTGGAGTACGACGTGGAGGCCGATCCCGCTGCACGCGCCCGCCTGCACGCGCTGGCGAGCGGCCAGCGAACCGTCCCCGTCCTCGTGGAGGACGGCAAGGTGGTCCAGGTGGGGTGGCAAGGACGCGGATGCGTAATTGGCGATTGACGATTGTCGATTGCCGATTGCGAGTAGCAGCCAGCTTTCGGTTCGTGGATCGTTGTTCGTGGATCGTGGATCGAGCTACGAGCTACGAGCTACGAACAAACAGCAACCGACAACTGAGAACTGACAACTGAACTCCATGTTCCAGCCCGAACCCAACATCACTGCCCGCTTCATTCGCGTTCGCGGAATCGTACAAGGCGTCGGATTCCGTCCCTACGTTTTCCGCCTGGCGGCGTCCCTCGATCTCGCGGGCTGGGTGGGGAACAGCTTGGAGGGCGTGGAGATTCATCTCGAAGGCGCCGCAGAGAACCTGGAGGAGTTCGTCCGGCGGCTCACATCCGATCCTCCGCCCGCCTCAAAGATCGCGGCGATGGACGTCGCGCCCGCCGAGCCGCTTGGCTTGACCGAATTCACAATTCACAAGAGCAACCTGCACGAGCATCCCACGGTGCGGATTTCGCCCGACCTTCCGGTCTGCGACGATTGCCTGCGCGAGTTGATCGACGCTCGCGACCGGCGTCATCTCTACCCTTACATCAATTGCACGAACTGCGGTCCGCGCTACACGGTGATTCTCGGCCTGCCGTACGATCGCCCGCGCACGACCATGAAGGATTGGCCGCTCGACGATTACTGCTCGCGCGAGTATCACGATCCCGCCAATCGACGCTTCCATGCCCAACCTGTGGCATGTCCGGAGTGCGGCCCGCAGTATGTCCTGATTTGCCCTGGGAGCGCGGGCATCCTGCCCGCTCTTGCTCATGAGCCGACGATACCGCTTGACGCCGATGGCCTTGGCGAGGGCTGCGTTCAAGGGCGGCCAGGATGCCCGCGCTCCCAGGGGGCGATCGAACGCACGGCGGAGTTGTTGTGGGCAGGCAAGATCGTGGCCATCAAGGGTCTCGGCGGATATCACTTGGCGTGCGATGCGCGGCACAGCGAGGCGGTAGCCGCCTTGCGCGAACGCAAGTTTCGAAAAGAGAAACCGTTTGCGCTGATGGCTCGCGATATCGAAGTGGCGCGCAGCTTAGTGAGCCTCTCCGCAGACGCGGAAGAATTGCTCACTTCCGTGGCCCGGCCGATCGTGCTCGCACCGGCGCGGGTGGATCTGGCGGGAGTGGCGCCGGACAATCATGAACTTGGCGTGATGCTGCCTTACACACCGCTGCACCATCTGCTATTCGCAAGCGGCGCCCCGGAGGTTCTGGTAATGACCAGCGCCAACCGTTCGAGTGAGCCTATCGCCTACCGGGATGACGACGCGCGCAAGCGCCTCTCGGGCATCGCGGACGCGTTTCTTGTCGGCGAGCGCCCCATCGCACGCCGTGTGGATGATTCCGTAGCGCGCGCCGGAGCCTTCGGGCCCGTGGTGCTGCGGCGCGCCCGCGGATACGCACCTGCAGCAGTGGCCACGCTTCCGATCGATTGTCCATCAGAGTCTAGCAGGATGTTGAAAAACACTCTCGAGCACCTGTCATTCCGAGCGAAGCAAGGAATCTCGCTCCGCAAAGAAAGGAAATACGAGATTCCTCGCTTCGCTCGGAATGACAGGTCAGGCGGGAGTCAACACGCCCCGGGGCGTCCGGTTCTGGCGGTGGGCGCGGACTTGAAGAACACCGTCACGCTGGTGGTGGACGGCCAGGCGTTTGTCAGCCAGCACATCGGCGATCTGGAGGATTACCCTTCGGCGCAGGCTTTTCAGGAAACGATCCACGACCTTGTATCGATGTATGAAGTCCCCTGGGACCAAGTGCTCGTCGCCTATGACGCGCATCCGCATTACATCTCGACGGCCTACGCTCTGGAGCTAGCCGCGGCCGAGAAGGTAGCTGTGCAGCACCATCGCGCTCACCTGGCTTCGGTGCTCGCGGAGCACGGTCTGTGGGAGAAGCCGGTGCTGGGCGTGAGTTTTGACGGCACCGGCTACGGCGACGACGGCTCGATCTGGGGCGGTGAAATCTTCGCGGGCAGCGTCGCGGGAGAATTCGAGCGCGTGGCGCATTTGCGCCCCGCCATGCTGCCCGGCGGCGACGCGGCCGCGCGCTGGCCGGTCCAGGCTGCTGCCGGATTCCTGGCCGAGGTCAATGATTACTACCTGCCGGATCTCTCGGCGCCGCCATTCAACTTCCCTGCCCGCTATCGCAATTCCGTGGAACTGGTGCGCAAGGGCGTGCGGACCTTTGCCACGACTTCCGTGGGGCGCCTCTTTGACGCGGCGGCGGCGCTGCTCGGGTTCACACGTGACGTCACTTTCGAGGGTCAAGCGGCAGCGTGGGTGGAGTATCTGGCGACTTCGGCGCCGGCGGTCGAACCGTATCCTTTCCCGTTCTCGGCCGGCGAGCTGGATTATGGTCCGCCGCTCTCCGCTTTGATGCTGGACCGGCTGCGCGGGCGCGATCGCGCGCAAATGGCGCGCGCCTTCCAGCGCGGCGTCGCTCAAGGCCTCGCGGACGCTATCGAATCGCTCAGCCGGTCGCATGGCATCAGCACAGTGGTGTTGTCAGGCGGCGTCTTTCAGAACGAGCTTTTGCTCGCGGACCTCAAGTCGCTGTTCGGGGGCCGGGCGTTCGAGATCCTGACCAATCACGCGGTGCCGCCGAACGACGGAGGAATCAGTCTCGGGCAGGCGGCAATCGCGGTGTGGAGCGATTTGCGCAATGATAAGCTGTCAGTCGTCAGTTGTCGGTCGTCGGTTGTTCTTGGTTCGTAGATCGTTTGATCGTAGCTCAAGCCGGATGCCTGCGGAGGGAGATATGGGCCGCCTTCAGTTGAAATTGGAAGCGTTAAAGGTGGCACTAGTCGTTTGTTCGTTTCTGGCAAGCGCGCTGCCCGCCTGCAGCCAGACCGAGAACGTCATCTACAATTCCACCTCTCTGCCGTTCGGCGGTCTCATCTTCGACTCCGCCGGGGGAATCTCCATGGCACGACGGAAGAGGGTGGGGCGTATAACCGCGGAACCGTGTTCGAACTGAGCCTGAATAGTAGTGGGGCCTGGACGCATACGGTCCTCTACTCCTTCGCCGGATCGCCGGGCGGCGACGGCCGGCAGCCCTCTAGCGCCTTGATTTTCGATCGAAATGGCAACCTGTACGGGACAACCGATTTCGGGGGCAGCGGATCCTGCTTCAGCGGTTCGGGCTGCGGCACGGTGTTCGAGCTGACCCCGGATGGTTCGGGCGAATGGAGCGAGAAGGTCCTCTTCGATTTTCCCGATCGGGCTTTCGGCTTCGAACCGCTGGGCTCACTCGTTACCGACGCCGAGAGCGATCTGTACGGCACGACCGAGGTTGGCGGGCAGTATTATCAGGGTACCGCCTTTGAAATCACCCTGCCGTGAGGGACGTGTCCCGCAGGTGGCGACGACGCTGCTGTGGACCTCGTCTTCCATCGCCCCCGCCGATCTGTGATCGCAGAATGACCCAAAACTTTCGCTCATCCCTCGCCTTTTCCGCCACTTACGGCCTTTTGCCTGTAGCCTACACCGAGGGCCTCGAAAGAACTCTTGACAAGCGCTCCGAGATATGCTAATCTGACGTTTACCTCAAGGAACCGGGGGCGTGCCATGTTGGTGCGCGTGCGCCTTTCAAACTCGTTTAGCCCCGCTACAATCGATTTCCGCGCCTTTGAGGCGCCAAGGGCCCGGGGGTGGGCGCTCCGTGCGTTCGATTGGGCGCCATGGCCGCTTCGAGTGAAACATGGCATACGAACGAAGCTGGAATCTCATGCGGAATCAGCCACATACGCGGATGAATTCTTATGGCCGATTCTCGACTGCCAGCGTCTTCGGATGGAGATTGCCGGTTCCGTGTTAACCCTCTACGCTGTCGGCAGCGGATTGGAGTTGCGAGGCGAAGATGTGGTCGGAATGAAGCTGGAATCTCATTTAAAGTCAGTAAGATACCACTGCACACGGAGCCCCGCGGCCCCCGTATCGACGACCAACGAGCCGTGGGGCGACTGACCACTGACGACGGACCAACTGACTATGCATGAACTCTCCATCGCGGTGAGCATCGTTGACATTGCAGAGAAGGAAGCGGCGCGACGCGGTGCCTGCGTGGAGGCCGTCCACTTGCGCCTCGGTCCCCTTTCGGGCGTCGTGAAGGAGGCGCTGCTTTCGGCTTACGAGATGGCGTGCGAAAATACGCCGCTGGCTGGTTCGAGCCTAATGGTCGAAGATGTGCCGCTTGTGGTCTATTGCCCGCAGTGCAAGCAGCGGCGCACGTTGAGTTCGATGAATTTTCTGTGTCCCGAATGTCAGACGCCCACGCCTGAGGTTCTGCAGGGGCGCGAGCTGGAGATGTTCGCGCTGGAACTGGAGGACGCGGCATGACGCCACGCCTGGTCGAGGTGCGTCAAAACGTCCTGAAGCACAACGACGAAGTGGCGCGTGCGCTGCGCCAGCGCTTCCACGATTCAGGCGTGTTCGTGGTAAGCGTGGTATCGAGCCCGGGCTCGGGCAAGACCATGTTCCTCGAAAAAACCCTGACGTTGCTGCGGCGCGATTACCGCGTAGCGGCGCTGGTTGGCGATCTCGCCACCGAGAACGACGCCCAGCGGCTTGCGCGCAGCCAGGCGCCGGTGCGGCAGATCGTCACCGGAACGCTTTGCCATCTGGAAGCGGCCATGGTCGAGAAGGCACTCGACAATTGGGACGACGCCGGCAACCCGGATTTTCTTTTCATCGAGAACGTGGGTAACCTGGTCTGCCCGTCGTCGTACGATTTGGGCGAGGACCTGCGCCTGATCCTGGTTTCCGTCACTGAAGGCGAGGACAAGCCGCTGAAGTATCCGACGATCTTCAATACCTCGGACGTGGCGGTGATCAGCAAGATGGACCTCGCACAGGCGGTGGAGTTCGACTGGCAGGCGCTCGAAAGTAACATCCAGGTTGTGCGCCCCGGAATGCACGTCATGGGCGTGTCAGCAAAGACGGGTCAGGGAATGGACGAGTGGCTGGAGTGGCTGGTTGGGCTCCGGAGTCAACCGTTGACAGTCGACAATTGAAGGTCCAGAAGACCGGGCCGGACCACTGAACTCGAGAGCGGCTCACTGTGAACTGTCGACTGTCGACTGTCGACTGTGGACTCTTTGTGACGGGCATTACTGCGGCCGAGGAACATGGGTGTATGCTTTATTTGGTAGCCCCCGGATTAAAGTGACTCGCGCCGACTGATGGCGATAGTTGTGCGGCCACAGGGAGGAATTCGATGGGCAAGACACTCGTAAGGGCATTCGTGATCGCGGCGCTGCTGCTTGTCCCGAGCGCCATCTGGTCTCAGGCGCCGGGCGGGAACTTTGGACCTCCCGGCGGAATCGATATGAACGCTAACCCGTCGATGTGGAACGTTGAGAAGGCACAATGGAAAGTCTTCGGCAAGGTCACCGATCTGAACGGAAATCCGGTCCGCGAGGCTTCAGTCCTCACCGACATCGGCCTGGGCATGACGTATGTCAGGCATCTGTCAACGGGGCTTCAGGGCGGATTCGACACCACGTACGACATGTCGGCGACTACACTGAAGAGCCTCCAGGTGCGCGTGAAGGTGAGCGCTCCGGGCTATCACGATGCGTACGAAGAGGTCGATTTCAATAAAGGCGGCAAGACGTGGGAAATCGATATTGCCCTGCGCCCCGCGACCAACGACGCCACGGAACTGCCGGTGTCCTCCCTGATCGAAACCCTGGCGCCGCCGCTCGGCACGATTCTCGCCAAAGACCCGGCGCTGGTCAAAGTCAGTAAAGATCTGGACCGCGGCGCTGCGGAGTTTCTGGGAGGCAACGCCATGGTGGGGATTCCGTATCTGCAGAAGGTGGTCGACAAGAACCCCGACTGCTGGAATTGCCGGACCTTTCTGGGCCTGGCCAAGCTGGATGCCGGAGACTGGAACGGCGGCGGGCAGCAGTTCCTGGAAGCGGACAAGGTCGCGGAGAGCAAGGGCACCAATGCCGATAAAGCGGAGTTGCTGCTGATCGTGGGCGAGATGGAAAACTGGAAGGGCGAATACAACAAAGCCGCGAGTCTTCTCATGCAGGCGAAAGACCTCGACCCGAAAAACGCCTTCGTTCTGCAGGAGCTTGGACGCACGCTGGTTTTTCAAAAGAACTGGGAGGCGGCCGACCATCACCTGGACGAGGCCGCGCGCGCGGGCGCGCCCAAGGATGCTCTGCTCCTGCGGGTGCGAGCACTTCTCGAAGAGGGTGATCCGGCGGCCGCCGATGCGGTCATGAAGGACTATACGGGCGGAGCCAGCGTCAAGGCGCTTTCTCCCGAGGCGCGCAGCCTGAACTCGCAGATCCAAGCGCGCCTCAGCATGCAGAACGCCACCGAAGTGCAATCGGCGGTCACCGAGGCTCTGCCGTCGCTGGTGCAAGCAGTGCCCGAGCTGAAAGGCATAGAAGCCGCGACGAACCAGGACGAATTGCCCTCCATCCTGCAGAAGACTGGCGAAAACGTTCGCGAGTTCTTCACCGGCTTTCAAAACACGGTCTCGCTCGAGCAGGTGCGCGAGGAGCGGTTGTCGAAGGAAGGCAAGGTCAAGGACTTTCAGAACCTCAAGTTCCAGTACCTTCTGGTCAGCCAGCCGCAGCAGGGCAGGCTGGAGCTGCAGGAATATCGAACGGACGAACGTGGCTACCCCACCGGGCCCACCGGTCTCGATTCCGGCTTCATGCTGACCTCGGGTTTCGCCTCCGCGTCGCTGTTGTTTCACCCCGCCTATCAGTCGGGCGCGAAATTCCGCTATCTTGGCCGCCAGACGGTCAAGGGCAAGACCATGCACGTGGTCGCCTTCGCCGAGATACCGGACAAAGCGCAAATGATCGAGCGCTTCAACACCCACGACACCTCCGTGCTGGTCGTCTTCCAGGGTCTGGCCTGGATCGATTCTGAAACTGACAAGATCGTCCGGCTGCGAACCGACTTGCTGAAGCCCGAAAGCAAGATCCGCCTCGAGCGTCAGACGACGGAAATCACCTACGATCCGGTGCAGTTCAAGCAAGTGGCGTCCACGGTGTGGCTGCCGAGCGACGTGGCGGTGACGGTCGAGTGGGCCGGCAAAACGTTCCGAAACACGCATCACTATTCCGATTTCAAGCTCTTCAACACGGGCACGGAGGAGCACGTAAAGCCGGTCAAGATTCCGCCGGCGGAAACATCGCCGGACGCGCCGGGGCAGGCGCCCGCGCCGGCGCCGGGCCAGGCGGGCAGTCCAGGTTCCGGGCAGGCGGAAGGGCGTCCGTAGCTCAGTTGTCGAGCCTAGCTTGCCGGTCGCTTTCGCTGCGAACAGCTCGACGCGAGGTCAATGCCATGCTCTTCGCCGGAACGTCCGGCTTTGCCTATCCGTCCTGGAAGCCGCGTTTCTATCCCGCCGATCTCAGCTCCAAGAAGTTCCTCGAATATTACGCCTCGCGGCTCAACGCCGTTGAGATCAACTACACTTTCCGCCGCCTGCCCGCCGAGAGCACGCTCGAGAACTGGATCAAGGCCACTTCCGAGGGATTTCTCTTCTGCCCCAAGGCGCATCAGCGCATCACACACTTCGCGCGTCTGCGCGGCGCCGTGGACTTCACCAGCGTCTTCCTGCGCTCCATTGATCCGCTGCGCGCCACGCGTCGCCTTGGGCCCGTCCTCTTCCAGCTTCCGCCGAACTTTCACCGCGACGATGCCGTCCTTGGCGAATTCCTGGCTTCCTTACCCGATGATCTTCGCTACTCATTCGAGTTCCGGCACGATTCCTGGCTGAACGACGACGTTTACGCCATTCTCAAGCGTTACAACGTCGCCCTCTGCTGGGCCGAATCCGAGAAGATGGAGATCCCCGAGGTCACGACCGCGGACTTCGCCTATTTCCGGCTCCGCAAGCCGGAGTATTCGCCGGAGGAACGCCAGGTGATCCTGAAGAGCGTACGCGGAATTCTGGCGCGAAACCAGGACGCGTTCACGTTCTTCAAGCATGAGGAGACGCCCGACGGCGCGCTCAATGCCGAAGCGTTATTGAAGGAGGCCCGGTAATCCGGGCTATTGCCGGGTTGGAGAATGCGATCCCGCGGCGTGCGAGGGTACAGTCGCAGCGTCTTCCGGCTCGGCGACGATCTCTGTGGTAAACGCCTGAATCCGGGCGCCGCGCCGCCAGGCGTTGGCAGGCAAGCCGGCCTTGACGCACGTCTGGTCCAGAAAGTCCTCGCGGTCCCAGCCCCACTCGCCCGGCACTTGGGGCAGCAGCAGCCCGCGCCGGAATCCATTGGAGATCATCAGGCCGTGCACGCCGATTTCGATGTCCTCCGGCGAAATGTCGGCGAGCGGCGAGAGCACGCTGATCTCGATGTTGACTTGCGGAATTTCGCGCGGCGTGACGGCTGGGAAGCGCGGATCGTACAGAGCGGCGGAAGCGGCGCACTCGGCGACCGTCTGCGCGAGCGGCTTGTCGGGTTCCACGTGGCCGATGCAGCCGCGCAATTCGCCGTGGCGGCGCAGAGTGACGAAAGCGCCACGGTGCTCTTGGAGAACTCCGGAGCAACCCCGCGAATCCGGCGCCTCGCGGCCCAGAATCGCAGCCTCCAGGGATCGCCGGGCAATCGTCAGCAACGTGTGACTTTCATCTTCAGTGAGCGGCGACATCTTTTTCCTTCCGCTCCTCTTCCATTTCCACCCCGGACATCACCACCATGCGGCGCCGCACCGGCTCGCGCACGCTGGCGTCGAGCTTGTGCCAGAACTTCCAGAAGTAATGCGCCGCCGAGACCAGGGCCGACAGAACCACCAGCGCCAGCAGCAGCCATCCCGGCGTCTTCATCCAGAGGAAGCGCGGCTCGAGCATCAGCGCCGTGATCGCCGCCACTTGCAACACCATCTTGGTCTTGCCCAGGTCGGAGGCCTCGATGATGAATCCCTCGCTGGAGGCAATCGCCCGAAGACCCGAGACGGCAAATTCCCGGCCCACGATAATCACCACGATCCAAGCCGGCACGCGGTGCAACTCAACCAGGGAGATGAACGCCGCTGACGTCAGCAATTTGTCGGCGATAGGGTCGAGCAGAATGCCCAGGCGCGATACTTGGGCGCGTCGCCGGGCAAAATAGCCATCGAGCAGATCCGTGGTTGCCGCCGCCAGAAACACGGCAACCGCCCACAAGTCCATGTAGGGCTGGGTCGTCAGTAAAAGCACCACGAGCAGCGGAACAAAGAAAATCCGGAGGATGGTTAGCGAATTCGGAAGGCTCATGGACTTCACTTCATCCCTGAGCGGGAGACGGGAAGCGGGATCCCGGTCAGACGCCCCGGCAGCGGGAGAATCTCACTCCAGCGCCAAATATAACCGGGCGTCTTTCGAGTGTCAAACAGCGTGCAGCTTGAACTCGGTGAGACGTTGTTCGCTGGCAAGCACCTGCCACTCTGGGTAGTGTCCTAATTTCAGACGGACGGGCGGCCCTTGAACTCGGTTACAGTAAAACCCGACTATTGCGATAGTCAATCACTGTAGTCAAGCTCGCCGCAGACTGATTTCATGCGGGCCGCATGCACCTGCGCGAGGCGATCAAGAACGCTCTCCGGCTAGCCCTCCTTGTGCAAAACTCAATACCGAAGTAACCGGTTTGTAATAATCCGCTGACCCCTCCGTCAAGCCCCTTATTCCATCCGAATAACGCTCTAAGCCACTGAAAACAAAGCTGCCGTTTCTCGACGCCCGAAAGTTATTCGGTATTACTCCGGAAGTTGACAGCGGTGACCTCCCAACGTCGGCAGCGGCATTTTCCACAATGATTTCCACAGGCGCCAATGACGATGCCTGCGAAGTCCCTAAACATTCGGCAGGCGCTGCTCTGTTTCGATCGGTGGGCTGTCGCTATTGGCCTCGCGACTCGCGTTCTGGACGTTTGAAATGACGCCGGCGATGCCACTCCGGAGTTCGGCGAGGCCCTCGCCCGTGAGTGCCGAGACGGCGATATCCGCCGGCCCGGACGGCAAACGATCCCGCTCGGCGGACGGAAGCAAGTCAATCTTGTTCCAGACCTTGAGCCTGGGCGCCGCAGTCAGGTCCATGCCTTCGAGCAGGCCCTCGACAGCGGCATCCTGGCTCTCCCGCTCGGGGTGCGACGCGTCGGTGACGTGCAACAGCAGCGCGGCATCCTCGAGCTCCTCGAGCGTGGCATGAAAGGCGGTCACCAGGTGCAGAGGCAGGCGCCGGATGAATCCCACGGTATCGGAGAGCAAAACCTGGCGGCGGGCGTCAAGCCTGACGGCGCGCACGGTGGGATCAAGAGTAGCGAACAACCGGGGAGAGGACTCAACCTTGGCTTCGGTGAGTGCGTTGAAGAGCGTTGATTTGCCCGCGTTGGTGTAGCCGACGAGCGCAACCGTCTGCCAGCGCTGCTGGCGCCGATGCTCGCGATGGAGCGCGCGCTGGGATCGCACCTTCTCGATCCCTTCGCGTAATTTGCGGATGCGCGCGCGGATACGCCGGCGGTCGAACTCGAGCTGCTGTTCGCCCGGCCCGCGCGTGCCGATTCCGCCGCCCAGGCGCGAGAGGAGAGTTCCCTTCCCCGCCAGACGCGGCAGCAGATAACTCAACTGCGCGAGCTCCACCTGGAGTTGCCCTTCCCGGCTGCGCGCTCGCCGCGCGAAGATGTCGAGGATGAGCTGGGTGCGGTCCAGCACTTTGAGTCCGAGCGCCTGTTCCAGATTGCGAAGCTGGGTGGGTGAGAGGTCGTTGTCGAAGATCACGCAGCGGGCGCTCTCGCCGCGGGCGAGCCCCTGAACCTCGCCGATCTTTCCACGGCCGATGAGAGTGGCGGGATCGGGCCGCGGCGAACGTTGCAGCGTCACACCGAGGACTGCGGCGCCGGCGCTGCGCGAAAGCTCGGCGAGTTCCTGGAGCGATTCCTCGCCTTCGGCGCCGGCGCGCGGCGGCAAGCCGGGGCGGCGGCTCGGAGCCCAGCCGACCAGATGCACCTTTTCGAGCGCCTGTGCGGGACGAATTTGAGTCAGGCCTCCGGTGAAGCCGCAACGGGCGCCGGCGGCGCACCCGGCCGCGGCAGGACCACAGTGGAAATCGCGTGCTTGAAAATCAACTGTTCCTGATGGTTGCTCTCGAGAATGAGCGAGAATTTGTCGAAGCTTCGAATCCGCCCCGTCAGCTTCACTCCGCTCACCAGGTAGATCGTCACCAGCGCTCTTTCTTTGCGCGCGGAATTCAAGAATCCGTCTTGTATATTCTGCGCTTGTTTATCTGTGTGTTCTCTTCGTTCAACCGCAGCAGTGTTCATAAGTCACGTCCCTGAACTCTAAAATGAGGAACCCGGCCACCGCTCAGGCAAGTGGCCGGCAAGCGCCTGCGCAAACCAGAGAAGAACCTGCTGCCCCAGAGCAGGGTCATCCCCGAAACCGTTGAACCAGTGTACTCCGGGCTCACGCCGGAACCACGTCATCTGCCGCTTGGCGTATTGACGGGTCTGAGCCTGAGTCTCCCGAATCGCCTCTTCACGGATCATCTCTCCTTGGACGTAAGCGCGGGCCTGACGGTAACCAAGCGCTTCGAGCGGAATATGCTGAGATCCGCCGCGATCGAGACTTCCGCGGACCTCTTCCATGATGCCTCCCGCAAACATCCGTTCCACGCGAGCGTTGATACGTTGCGCCAACTCTTCCCGTGGTGGAGACAGGCCGATTTTCCAGGTGCGGAAACCCTGCACGCCTTCGCGGCCGCGTTCCAGCAACTCCGAGAAGCGGCGGCGCTCGAGCAGGCAGACCTCAAGGGCCCGGACGATCTTTTGTGTGTCGCGCGGATGAATGCGCACGGCGGTCTGCGGGTCTTTGCGGACAAGCATCCGGTGCAGAAATTCGCGCCCACGCCGCTCCGCCACCCGGCTCAGGCGGCGGCGCAGCTCGTCCGAGCGCGCGGGACCTTCGAAAAGTCCGGCGAGCAGGGCGCGGAGATACAGCCCCGTACCGCCGGTGAGCACCGGCAGTTTCCGGCGACGGCGCAGGTCATCGAGCACCTTCAGCGCCTCGCGCCGGTAATCGCCTGCCGTAAACCTGCCCTGGGGCTCCGCCACGTCCAGAAGGTGATGCGGAACGCCTTGCCGCTCCTCCGAACCCAGCTTGCCCGAGCCCACGTCAAACCCGCGGTAGAGCTGCACTGAATCGAAGTTGACGACTTCGCCGCCGAAGGCGAGCGCCAGGCGCACAGCCAGCGCCGATTTGCCGGAGGCCGTTGGACCGACGATGGCGACCAGCGGATACTCCCGGCTGCTCGAATCTAACGGTTCCACCAGATGATGCGGAGATAGCGGAAAAGCAGCAGACCGAGAATCATCGCGAGCAGAATCATCGCGCCCAGGAGTTGCTGACGCCATCGCTGCATGGGAGCCACAACTCCAAACTGCACCATTCGGCCCGCGGCGCGGCATTCGACCGGAGATTACGGCCGGAGCCTGCGGTTCGGGCGCATCTTCAAGATCACTGACCACCATAGCCCAAGTTGTACAGAAAGATGAATCGCAATTTCAGGTCGCTGCCTTTGTACTCGTCGGGCAGCGGTGGGAAAGGCACCGAAGCGTGAATGGCGGCGTTCGCTGCGCCGTCGAGAGCCGGGGACCCCGAGGTCAAAACGAGGTCCAGTCCCGGCACGCGTCCATCCCTTAGGATCGAAAACTGAATGGCGACGCGGCCTTTCTCTCCCAAGCGCGCCGACTCCGGCATGACGGCATACCAGTTCTCGCGCACCACACGGATAATTCGAGCCAGATAAGGGCCGAAATCGACGCCCTGGGTGTCCGACAGGATGACCGGTCCCTCGAGCGAGAAGTTCGAGTTCGGATTGTTGAACTGGGCCATGGAGTCGCCTGGTCCGACCACTTGGCCGTGGGCGCGCCCTTGCGCCGCTGCCTGCGCCGCCTGGTCGAGCATCTCCTGAGGCGTCGCCATGGCCAGATGCCCGGGGGACTGCGCCGGCTTGGGAACGTCCTCCAGCTTCAGGCTGTCGTCCGGCTTGGGAGGAGGCGGTGGCGGAGCGGCGGCCGCCTGCTGCTTGGGCGCCGCGGGTTGAGGTTGCGGCGGCGGCGCCTGAGGTTTGGGCTTGCCCCCGCCGGCGATTTCGGGCGTCGGGGTGTTCCCTTTTGAGTAGGCTAGATGAGGGGCCTCTGGCTTGACGACCGGCGGCTTGCTCCGGGCTTCCCGGTCCTGGTCCGATTTCAGTTTTTCCCGGCGCTCCTTCTCCAGCTCCGCCTGCAGATCTTTGGGCAGAACCAGAAAAGTGGGCTGGGGCGCCTGCTGAGGGGCGGTCTCCAGAGCAATCAGCCTCTCGTGCCTGGTCACCATGCTGCTGATCAGCAGGATCAAGGCCAGAAGCGCGACGTGCCCGAGGAGGGTGAGCTGGTAAATGGCGAGGAACCGCCAGCGCTCAGACTCGGGCTCAAGCTCCAGCAGCAGATTGAGGTGTTCGTCCGGGGCAACGACGTCATCACGCCGGCGGGCACTCACCGGCTCAAAATTCAGCAGCAGATTGAGCTGTTTCTCCCTCGAATCGCTTCTCGACGTCCTACCGACGAACCGGTCCTCCATATCCCCGTTCGGTCGAGACTCGGGCGCTGCAAGGTCCTTTAAATCAAGGAGAGTCAAGCCCCGCCCCCAACTCGGTTGTTTGCGCACCGGTTTCATCGTTGAGCGTCTCGCACCCATCTTACCATTACCGTCTGTTACTGCCTGTGTACCGTGAAGGCCGCTCGGCCGACCTCTGACCCATTCCGACGAAACGCAGCCTAGCTCTCACCCGGCTGGCCGGTCGCCCGTGCCCCCAGGCATACCTGGACCTTTGCCGCATGTATTTCGATGCAATTCATGACCCTCTCGGCCAAAGCCAGGGCAGCCATTCCTTCCCGGCCGCCGACCGGCGGGGGACGGCGGCTGTTCACCGACTCGAGAAACGCGCCCAGTTCCGAGCGCAAGGGGTCCGCGGGCTCCGTGTCGAGCTTCCGGAACCCGATCTCAGGCGTCTCCTTGCTGCGATCGACGCTAATCACCAGCGCATCGCGCCGGGCGAAGTCAATCGAAATGTACCCGCTCGGCTGGAAGTAGCGGAACTTGCGGATTTTCTCCGTGCTGGCGCGGCTTGCCGTCAGATTGGCCACGGCGCCGTTCTCAAATTCCACCCGGGCGTTGGCGATATCGACCTTGTCCGAGAGCACGGGCAGGCCAACCGCGCGCACGTCGGCAACCGGCGATTCGACCATCCACAAGACGAGGTCGAGATCGTGAATCATCAGGTCAAACACCACGTCCACGTCGAGGCTGCGGCTGCTGAAGACGCCCAAGCGGTGCACTTCGAAAAACATCGGGCCGCGCGTCACCTTCTTCGCCGCCACCACACCCGGATTGAACCGCTCCAGGTGGCCTACCTGAAGGATTCGCTGCTCGCGCTCGGATCGTTCCACTAATTCGGCGGCTTCGGCGACCGTGCGGCTGATCGGCTTCTCCACCAGCACGTCAACGCCGGCGTCAAAGGCTCTGTGAACCACCTCGGCGTGGACGGTTGTCGGTATCACGACGCTGACGGCCTTCGCTCGACGCAAGGCCTCGTCGAGATTTCGAAACGCCCGGCAGCCCAGCTCGGCGGCCAACGCCTCGGCACGATCCGATCGCAGATCATACACTCCGACCAAGTCGGCCTCAGGCAGATCGCGGAAGGCGCGGGCGTGATGGCGCCCATGCTCGCCAACACCGATCACGGCGACTGGAATTCTGTCCGAAGCTGTCATGGAACGGACTGGTCGTGCGCGAGGAGGCTTGCCATGTGCTGTTCGATGGCCTCATGCATCTTGCGCCGAGCGTCTTCCGCGGTCCTACCGTTACTGAAGCTGCCCGAAACAGCCGGACTACATGCAAAATAGCCTTCGTCCTCGGGCTCTTTCTCGATCACGATGTCCTGACTCCAGTCGCTCATTGCGGTCACGTCAAAGCGCCACGATCGCGATCCCGCAGCGGTCCGCCTCTTCGATCACGCGTTGCCGGTCGAACAGCAGCGCCCGTCCCGCGTCGATGGCCAGCGTTCGCGCGTTGGCCTTGTCCATCACTCGAATCGTGGCCAGACCGACCACCGGCACGTCAAACCGCATGTCGCCCTTGCTCACTTTGACGACCGTCAATCGACGCCCATTACCGAGCCGGGCGGCGCGTTCGATGGCGGCGTCGGTCCCCTCCATCGCTTCCACGGCCACGCAGGCGCGCCCAGCGACCACGACAGTCTGACCGATGTCGAGCGCGGCGATCTGGCGCGCGATGCCGCGACCGTATTCCACGTCCGCAGACTCGTCGGCATCAGGCGCCCGCGCCGTCAACACCCCCGCTTCGGGCAGCAAAGGCTTCAGAAACAGCGTGGAATCCACCACCTCGATGCCGCGCGCCTCCATCATCTTCACGAACATGCCGATCAGGGCGTCGGTATTGCGGCGCTCGAGGCTGTCGAGGGCGTCCTTCATGACGCCGTCAGGCGGGATGGAGCTGTAAAGCTGGACGTGCTTCACTTGGCCGGCGAGCGCAACGCGTCCGACGCGCTCGGAATCGAGCAACTGGAAGAATTTGGCTGCCTCACCCAGGCTCAGCCAGTGGATCGTGGAGGCGTCTTTGGCCAATTCCGGAGAAGCTTCTTCGCGGATGGCGAAGACAACGGGGTCAAGGCCCTGCTCGCGGGCCGCTTCCAGCACCAGAAACGGGAAGCGTCCGTTGCCGGCGACCATCGCGAACCGGGTCCGTTCGTGTGGCCGAGGGTTTTCATCTGGCTTTGTCACACAACTCCGTGCTGCAAATGCTGAGAGTCTTCGCGGCGTGCGAAGAAAAAATCCACAACCCAGTGCGGCCTTTTTAGCCGCAACCCAAAAGCGTATTTTCACCACGGAGGTCACAGAGCCTACTTCCCATGCTCTCCGTACTACTAGGCGTCAAAATGCTCGCGTCTTGTGCAAATTCTTCCTGCGCGGCAGTATGCCAAGCCGAAGTTCTCACGGGCACGAGAGTTTGTCTTGCTCGTCACTTGTCACTCGTCACTTGTCACTCGCGCCCACTGGTGCGGCCACCCGAAGCTTCGCTGCACCGCCCTCACTTTTCAGCAGCTGCAACCTTCTTGCGCCGTCCTCCCGATCCCTTAAAGAAGCCTTGTTTGGACGCCCTCACGAAGTCGATCAGAACTTTCACATGCGGCGAGGTCATCCCCTTGGCCTCAATGGCTTCAAGCGCCTGACTAGTGTTCAAACCTGACCGGCAGATCAGGCGCAGGGCGTCGTCAATCTCACCAATTTCCTGCCGGCTGAAGCCGCGTCGCTCAAGACCGATCCCGTTGGCGCCCAGAACTTCAACCGGACGCGGCGCGGTGGTCTTCGAATAGGGCAGCACGTCCTGGGTGATGACTGTGTAGCCACCGATGAAGCAGTACGCTCCGATGCGGCTGAACTGCTGCGCGCCGCAGAATACGCCCACCGTTGCGTGGTCGCCCACCTCGACGTGACCCGCGAGCGAGGCGCCGTTCACCATGATGATGTGGTCCCCGAGGTGGCAATCATGGGCCACATGCGAGTAAGCCATCAGCAGGTTATGGCTGCCGATGCGGGTGACGCCTCCGCCGAGTCCGGTGCCGCGGTGGACGGTGACGTATTCGCGGAAGACGTTGTAGTCGCCTATTTCGATCCGCGTCGTTTCACCCTTGTATTTCAGGTCCTGGGCATCGTGGCCGATGGCAGCAAAAGGGAAAATACGATTGCCGCGCCCCATGCACAGCGGCCCGGCGAGCACCACGTGCGACATCACTTCGCAATCCGGGCCCAGTTCGACGTTTTCCCCGATGATCGAGTACGCGCCTACCGTTACGTTCGACGCCAGTTTCGCCTGTGGATGGATAATGGCTGTGGGGTGTGCGTTCATTTGTCCGGGCGATCCACGATGGCGAACTTCACAGTGGCCTCGGCCACCAGACGGCCTTCCACCGTCGCGCGTCCGCTCATGGTGCCAAAGTGGTTCTTGCGATTCAATAATTCCATCTCCACACGGAGCTGATCGCCGGGGATAACGGGCCGACGGAACTTCGCGTTCTCGATGCCCGTGAAGTAGACGAGCTTCCGATGACCGGGCGGCAATCCCAGAAACGTCATCACGCCGGCCACCTGGGCCATGGCCTCGATAATCAGCACTCCGGGCATCACCGGCGCGCCCGGAAAATGGCCTTGAAAAAACGGCTCATTGATGGTGACGTTCTTGAGGCCCACCACACGTTTTTCGCGCTCGTATTCCAGAATACGGTCTACCAGCAGAAAGGGATAGCGATGCGGCAGGATCTTCAAAATGTCGATGATGTTAAGGACCGCCGGAGTTCCGGCGTCGGGCATCGCGTCAGCCAAGGTGAACACTCTCCTTCAGGGGCGGGTGGCCGGCCCCGCATTCGCGCCCTACCACCCCGCGCCGCCATTATAGTCGAAAGCACGATCTCCTCCCAACCTTGGTGGGACGCAATCACCCGCCGTAGCAGGCTTCCTGGCCGCGTGAACCGCAACGCCGGCGTGACATAAACGAAAATTAATTTGATTTACCCCTCGCGGGTGCGCCAACATGAAGGCCTCTGACCACTCAGTTGGGGCGGGCTTGCACTCTCATGGGATCTCTTCCCCCCTCTCGATTCCATGGTATCGTGCAGGCCTTCCCCACACTTTTTTGTCCGTTCAGCAACCGGATTCCTCCGTGATGTAAATCTCCCGCTGCAGGTGTCCCCGCTTTGATTTGAAACCCGGCGCTCCCTGTGCCAGAATAGGTTCAACCTCATGGCGAGAGAATCGCACAGCCCGCGTCCGCAGGCAAGGAGACAGGAGCGACTTTGCACCCCGATCTTCAGACGGTGAGAGAACTCCAGGACGTCGACCAGTCGATCGGCGTCCTTACCGCGCGGATTGACGCCATTCCTACCGAGATCAAGCGAATTCAAGACCAGTTGAACCAGTTCCTGCACGCCTACGAAGAGCGCAAGGCGCGCCTGGCTGCCAATCAGAAGGAACGGCGCGAAATGGACGGCGAAGTCCAGATCATCCGCGCCAAGATCTCGAAACATA